>NC_009515.1:522500-855165 GCF_000016525.1 Methanobrevibacter smithii ATCC 35061 | reverse complement strand
TATAATTCCAAGTTAGGATTTGTAATGTCATCTTTTATTACTTCATCATCATTTGGCAAAATATCGGTTTTGATAATTTCTATATTTTCGTTTCTCTTTAGGTATTGGTATACTCCGTCAAATTTCCCGACGGCTATTTCCACTATTCTTGTCGGATTTTCAGTTGCCTGTGTTAAAATGAACTCTGCGAAATCATCCCACATTTTTCTAACCTCAAAAATTATATATTTATCTAATGATATATATCTTTCAAGATTAATTTAAATTATAGGTTTATAGATGATAATTAGAGAATTTGTCCCAAATGATTTGAAACGTGTTTGTGAAATAGAAAAGATGTCTTTTGATGAGTCTTATGAGCTAAACATGTTTAAGCAGTTGTATGATATTGGTGCAGGTTTTTTAGTAGCTGAAGATGATGGTTATGTTGTAGGTTATGTCTTGTTTTGGATAAAATATGAAAATGAAGGCCACATCATATCTCTGGCAGTTGATAAAGATTATCAAAGAAAACAAGCAGGAACAAAATTGCTGCTGAAAGCTATAAATGTCCTGTCATTATTTAAAATAAACAAAATACTTTTGGAAGTAAATGAAAATAATGAAGGAGCTATTGAATTTTATAAAAAATTTAATTTTGAAGTGGATAGAAAAGTTCCACATTATTACAATAACGGTGATGGTGCTATCGTTATGTATCTGCCGGTTAAGGTTTAATGCTGGTTAAATTATTGCTTAACATTTGGGTAGCATTATCAATTGCAGTCAAATCAAGATTTCCAGTTAAGTATAGTGTTAATATTAAAATTCCATATAATACTAAAATTGTTAGTTGGATATATCCGTGTTTTTTAGCTACAGGATCTTTTCTTGTTGCAAGGTAAATTGCCAGTATTACTCCAATTAGTCCTCCAAGTAAAGAAAAGATATAACCTAAAATGATTATTATTTTGCTGGTAGGTTTATATTCCTCTTGTTTCATGGAATTTTTGCTGATTTCTTTTTTGATAACTATTGGGTTTAGTGTTGTGTTAACTCCGTTTAATTGGTTTTTGAAAATTAGTGGTGTACCACATTTAACACAAAATGTAGCTTCATCAGGATTTGCAAATCCACAGTAAGGACAAGCATTTTCACTTTCTGTTATTTTCGGGAACTCATATCCGCATTTGATACAAAATCCGTATTGGTCATCACATGTTGAGCGACAGTTTGGACATCTTCTTAAAACCATATTATCATCTTCGTTATTAATAGTTAGTATTTATAGTATTTAAAGTTCTTTCATTAATTATTTATAAGGTGAAATTACATAAATATATTATTATATTAATTTAAGGGATTAACATGGCAGAAGTATCATCAAAAGAATTATATAAATTTAAAAAAACTTTAAAAGAGTTATCAGAGAAAAAAGGTAGAGGTACAGAGCTTGTTTCCGTTTATATTCCTCATGATAAACAAATTAGTGATGTTGGTAAACAAATGAGGGATGAACTCGGACAAAGTGCTAACATCAAGAGTAAGCAAACAAGAAAGAATGTACAGTCAGCTATTGAAGTAATTATGCAAAGGATAAGATTATTTAAAGCAGCTCCTGAAAATGGACTGGTTCTTTTTGTAGGTATGATTCCAAGAGGAGGTCCAGGAACTGAAAAAATGGAAACTTATGTTTTTGAACCTCCGGAACCTATTACAACTTACTGGTACCAGTGTAACAATGAGTTTTTCTTAGAACCTCTTGAGTATATGATTGAAGAAAGGGAAACTTATGGTTTGGCAGTTATTGACAGAAAAGAAGCTACAATAGCTACTTTAAGAGGTAAAAAAGTAAACATTTTAAACCATTTGACAAGTGGTGTTCCGGGAAAACACAAAGCAGGAGGTCAATCACAAAGAAGGTTTGATCGTGTAATTGATTTGGCTGCTCATGAGTTTAAAAAACGTATCGGAGAACACATGAATGAAGATTTCTTAGCTTTGGAAGAACTTGAAGGAGTTATTATTGGAGGTCCAGGTTTTACAAAAGAAGAATTTGTAAAAGGTGATTATCTTAACTACGAAATTAAAGATAAAATCATAGCTACTGTAGATACTTCATATACTGGGGAATTTGGTATTAGGGAAGTAATAGACAAATCTGCAGATATTTTAAATGATTTGGATGTTATGCAGGAGAAAAAAGTAGTTCAAAAATTCCTCCATGAGTTAGTTAAAGATAAAGGGCTTGCTTCTTATGGTGAAAGGGAAGTCAGGACTAACTTAATTATGGGTGCAGTTGACACATTATTATTATCTGAAGATTTAACTGCAATGCGTAAAGTTTTCAAATGTCCTAGCTGCGGCAATGAAGAGGAAATTACTGTCAAATCTCAAAGTGAAGCAGATAAACTTGAAAAACCATGTTCCAATTGTGGTGAAATTTTAAAAGAAGAATCTTCACAAACTTTAATTGAAGATTTTGTTGAAAAAGCTGAAGAAATGAATTCTGAAGTTGAGCTTATTTCTACAGAAACTGAAGAAGGTATGCAACTCTTAAGAGCATTTGGTGGAGTTGCAGCGATTTTAAGATACCATGTTGGATAAATATTTTTAATTCCAATCATGGTTTTTATTTTGAATATTCCATACAAACATAGCTGTCTTCTTCATCAGTCATGGTGAACCTTCAGTTTATGGTTATGAATTAGATATGGTGGTTTATGTGGGGGAAATGTTCAAAAAATAATGGTATTAGAATCTACCTGAAGTATCAGAATAATCCCAACAAATCTTATCAAAACTACGGTAATTAGGATTATCTTCAAAAATATCAGAAATAATATTATCTTTATCATCCGATAAAATTAATTTTCTATATTTAGCTGTGTAAAATCCATGTTTATAATCACGTTCTGTTGGTGAAATCCAATACTCAATTTTAGCGGAATAACCATTAGGAAAATTAAATACTCTTTCCACATCTTCCCCAATAATCACATGATCTTCCAACATTTTCAATTGAGTATCTCTTGGAACATAATTAGGATTCTTTTCTATAACTTCACTTATTAATTTTCCGTCTTTGAATAATTTCAATATTCTAAAATAATCACTAGATCTACCTCCTCTACAATAAAGTACATCTTTAGAAGGTAATGATGATTCATCAATTTCATTATAATCTGAAAATGGTATTTCTGTCATATTCATACCATAATCAACTTGAACTTTCCAGTTATTATGGAAATAAAATCCTTCAACTTTTTCACCACCTAATCTAATGAATACCATAAAATCACTATTTAATTATAGGTACTATGTGGTTTTATTTTGAATATTCCATACAAATATAGCTGTCAGGATGCTTATCATAATAGCTAAATGGATTATTTGCTCTTTTTGTTTTTTTAATCGGGTTAAAAGCAGTTGCACCTTCATCTATCCTGATTTTATCTATGATTTCAATAAATACTTTTTTATCCATAGGATATTCCTTATTGAATTTGGCATAAAGTGAATAAGCAGTTTTCGGATTTTTTAAATAATCCTCTTTTAATTTATCATATTTGGATTGGGGTATTTTTATTTCATCAGTTGGTTTGTATACAGCCATTTTAACTCTCTCTTTTTTAATTTTTTTTATTTAATTTTGTATGTTTGTTTAGTTATTATAATATTTATTTAGAAAATTTTAAAAATCATTCATCGTTTTTATTTTTTGTCTACTGAAAAATGATTTTTACCTGTTTTCGTAGATTATTATGTAAAAAGTACTATATAAATACCTACTGTTTTTTTGTAAACATATAATTTTGTCCAATTCATTTATTAATTGTATTGAATATTTTTTTATTTTTATTTAGAAAAGTGAAAGTTTTTAATAATAGAAAATATATAGTAATTATCATATTGTTAAATATTCTTGGTTATTCCAGGTCAAAATCTGAATGTTATTTAATGATATACACTGAACAAGTGTTGGAAATTTTTAGAAAATATTATTATTTATTCAAATAGATTTTTGAATTTTTTAATCAATTTCTAGAAAATTCCGTAATTATATATTTTAATTAACGGAGGAGAAATATTATGTCTTACGTAGATGATGTAATAGAATTAACTGTAAAACAGAACCCTTCTGAACCAGAATTCCATCAGGCTGTAAAAGAAGTATTGGAATCTTTAAGGGTTGTTATTGAAGCAAATGAAGAAGAATATAAAAAGAATGCACTTCTTGAAAGGTTAGTTAACCCGGAAAGACAATTAAAATTCCGTGTTCCATGGGTAGATGACAATGGACAAGTACAAGTAAATACTGGATACCGTGTACAATTCAACAGTGCAATTGGGCCTTACAAAGGTGGATTACGTTTCCACCCTTCAGTAAATGTGGGTATTATTAAATTCTTAGGTTTTGAACAAATTTTCAAAAACTCCTTAACAGGCCTTGCAATTGGTGGAGGTAAAGGAGGTTCCGACTTTGATCCTAAAGGAAAATCTGACAGGGAAATCATGGCATTCTGTCAAAGTTTCATGACTGAATTATTCAAATACATTGGTGCAGACACTGATGTTCCAGCAGGAGATATTGGTGTTGGTGGTAGAGAAATTGGTTTCTTATATGGTCAATACAAAAGGATTAGGGGATTATCTGAAGGAGTATTAACTGGTAAAGCATTATCTTATGGTGGTTCATTAGCAAGAACTGAAGCTACAGGATACGGATTATTATACTTTACTGATGCAATGTTAAAAGCAAATGACATTGATATTAAAGGAAAAACTATTGCAGTATCCGGTGCAGGTAATGTAGCTATTTATGCTATTGAAAAAGCACAACAATTAGGCGGTAATCCTGTAACCTGTTCTGATTCTACCGGTTGGATTTATGATCCTGAAGGAATTGATGTAGAATTATTAAAAGAAGTAAAAGAAGTAAAAGAAGTAAAACGTGCAAGACTAACTGAATATGCTGAAGCAAGACCAAGTGCAGAATATCACGAAGGTAAAGGTGTATGGTCTGTTAAATGTGATATTGCTCTTCCATGTGCAACTCAAAACGAATTACTTTTAGATGATGCTAAACAGTTAGTAGCTAATGGTGTTGTTGCAGTTGCTGAAGGTGCAAACATGCCTACTTCTATTGAAGCTACTGAATACTTACAAGACAATGATGTATTATTTGGACCAGGAAAAGCTTCCAATGCTGGTGGTGTAGCTACTTCTGCATTAGAAATGGCTCAAAACTCTCAAAGATTCTCATGGGACTTTGATAAAGTTGATAAAAGACTTAAAGTCATTATGGAAAACATCTTTGCTAATGTTGATGAAGCAGCTAAAACCTATGGATTTGAGAAAAATTACGTAGTCGGTGCAAACATAGCTGGTTTTGAAAAAGTAGTAGATGCAATGAATGCTCAAGGAATCGTTTAGATTTATTTAACTTGGCTATAGTTAATTCTATAGCTTTTAACTTTTTTTTAAGAAAAATTTCATAAAAACATTGTTTTTTGTCTATTTGACTGGCTAAATTTTATTTTTCAGCTTTTAATTTGTGATATTGTACAAATTCCGGGTTTTCTTAATTATTATAATAAATTACTTCTATAGCTAAAAATTATTTTCATAATATTTATTAAATAGTTTAAATTAAAATAAAAAATGCATGAACTAAACATTTTTCATGAGGTGAAAAATTATGTATAAAAAAATTTTAGTTCCTACTGATGGATCAGAAGCTGCAGAAAAAGAAGTTGAAAAAGTTGGAGATTTACTTGCTGAAGATGGTGAAATCATCATATTGTCAGTTGCATCTGAATTGACTCCACACCAATTCCAAAGTAAAGAAGATATTGATAAATTAAATCAATCTTTCTTAGATGAAGCTCAATTTAATGTGGATAAAATGAAAGCTAAATTTGATCCAAATCTTAATGTTACAACTAAAGTTCTTGTTGGTTTTCCTGCAGAAACTATTGTTAAAGTTGCAGAAGAAGAGGATGTTGGATTAATAGCTATTTCATCATCTGGTAAAGGTAGAGTTACAAAATTCTTTATTGGAAGTGTAGCTGAAAAAGTTATTCACTCCTTTAAAAAAGATGTTTTATTAGTACATTAAGCAGCTATTTTTCATAGCTGCTTTTATTTTTTACAAATTTTTACTTTTTTTTAAAGAAAATGTTTATAATTGGTGTTAGGGTGATTAAATCAATATTTAACACCATCTGATTTTTGCCAAACTATTAATATTTTTAATGGCAGTAAATTTTATATAATAATCCTTTTTCATAAGGATTTATTGAAAAATTCTGTTTTTTTTAGCTGAATTGATGAAATAATCGTGTTTTTTACTTGAAATATATTAAAACATAGATATTCAATAAAAATGGAAATGCAATGAATTTAAAAAGATGTTTTTAATTTTTGAATTTTATACATTTTTATTAGAATAAAAGTAAATTATTTTTAATAATTTGGAGATAATGATTTAAATGAAGTTAAATTCAAAAATAGTGGTTGCATTGCTTTTGTGTGTTGTAGCTGCAATTACTGTAGGTATGGTGGCTGCTGAAGATCTTACTTTACCTGACGGGGCAACTTTTACAGTTCCTGACGGTTTTACAGTTCAAGATGATGGTGACGGGAATACTGCTTTAGTTAAAGATGATCTTGCAATTATTGTTTTAGCTAGTGATGCTAAAAGTCCTGATGATGCAAAAAAAACTCTTGAATCAAAAGGTTACACTTTCAAAAGTCAAAAAGATGTTTCCGGATTCGGTGATATAAAAGTATTTGAGCAAGCTTATGATAAAGACGGTATGCCAATATATGGGTATGTTTGTGAAGTAGATGGTTCCAGTTATATTGTTTGTGCCGCAAATGATCCATCCGATTGGGATGTTTCCAATAGTGACAATCCTGTAAATATTATAATTAAATCTATTGATACAAGTAATGTTTAAACTGTATAATTTCATTACTTATTTTTCTTTTTTTAAATAAAATGATAATCTTTTCATAAAACAAGTTTAAGCAATTTTTATTGTTATTTGAAAATATAAATAACTAATTTTTAAAAAACAATATAAACAAAATGCATCTTCAAAATTATTATCTAAAAATAAAAAAACATTAATCTGTATTGGAAAATAATAATTTCAATTTATCGTTAATTTTATATATTTTTATACTAAAACTTTTAATTGTATTCTTTAATATATTTGATATAATAAAGATGATGTTTAATTAATGATAATTTTTTTTAGATGCCTGTTCATTTTTTGATAACTTTAATTATCATTAGTCAAATATATTTTATAAAATATAAAATAAATTGTATTTTAAAGGAGGTTTGAAAAATTGAAACATGGTAGGTTGTTAACTGCTGTATTAATATTGATTTTATGCAGTTTGCTGGGTTTGGCTAGTGTCAGTGCTGCCGATTTAACTAATGATACACTTGATGATTTTCAGGGTGATCCTGTAATTGGTGAAATTAATAATAACCATGCAGTTGGCGAGGAAAATAACGGCGATTGTCTTTATGTTAGTGTAAATGGTAATAGCTATGCTAATGCTACTTCATGGGGCAGTGCCACTAACTCATTGGATTGGGCAATATATTTAGCTAAAGACAATACTACGATTTACATAGATAATGGAACATACAGCGGTTCTGCAAATTCAAAAATTAATATAGCCAAGTCTGTAAATATTGTAGGTTCTGTTAACACTGTATTTGACGGATTAAACAAAAACTATTTTTTTACAATTTCCGATGGTGTAACTGTCAGTATTAGCAATATAACTTTTATTAATGCATTTAAAAAAGCGGATCTTTATTATGACCAGAAAAGCGTATATGGTGCAGTGTTGGATGTTAAAAAAGCAACAGTCTTTATTAGCAATTGTGCATTTAACAATAACCGTATTGAACATACTTCATCTATAAGTAAGGACAATTACGGAGCAGCCATTAGTAATTCTGGTAATATGACAATTATTAATTCCAGATTCAACAGTAATTCAATGACTTCTGAAGCACGTAATTCTGCGCATGGAAGTGATGTTTACAATAATGGTACTTTAAAAATCTTTGATTCCACATTTAAGGGTTCATATGTTGGAGACTTTGCATTCGGAGGATCAATTTCTAATAATGGTAATTTAACATTAACCAGAGTTGTAATGTCTGGTAGTAGTACTGCTCAGCAGGTTAAGGGAGCAGTTCTTTTTAATTCCGGAAATTGTACTATGATAAATTCTACTATTAAGGATTCTTTTGTAACTAGAGCTTTATTCAATACTCTTTATGGTGTTATTTATAATGAAGGTAGTTTAAAAGCTGTTGGATGTATTTTTGCAAATAATGGAGGTATAAAAGATAGTGCTATTCCTGTTTATAAAGGTACTGTCAATATTTACACTGTAGGGGAAATAGACATAAGCTATTCTGCATTTTTAAATAACAAGCCGCTGGCTGAAAGTTATGCTGATTTCTTTGCAGACGGTGGTGAAAACATTTGTCTGGACAATAATTGGTGGGGATCCAATAAAAAGCCGGTGAACAAATCCAATGTTGATAAAGTAAATTCCTGGCTGATGTTGGTAGGGTCTCCGGAATACAGTGCTCTTAATATAAACGAGTCAACTGATATTTCAGCTATTTGGAAATCAAGCAGTGGAAAGCCTGTTGATATTAGTTTATTCCCTATTTTTGATGTTTCATTTAATACATGGGTTAATGGAACTGCACAGACAATAACCAAAAAACTGGATAATGGAAGCGCTGTTATAAGCTATAACTGGACTCAAAAGAAAGGAAGTTATGAAGTTTCAATCAGTTTAAGGAATTTTACTCAAAAAGTATTGGTTGATGTAGGTAAACTTGTATCAAATATGACTGTAAGTGTCAATGACATCAATTATACTGAAACTCTTGTTGTTGATGTAGCCGTAAATGGCATAGATTCAATTTTGCCTGAAGGAAATGTTTCACTTATAATTGGTGGAAAAACATACACTGAAAACTTAGTCAATGGTAAGGCAACTTTTAACATACCTGATTTGCTTGCCGGAAATCATACATTAAATCTTGTTTATATGGGAAATGACGAATATTTCAGATCATTTGTTCATAAAACTGTCACAGTAAATAAATGCCCTATTAATTTAAACATTTCAATTCCTGAAATTAATGTTGGGGAAATTGCAAAGGTCAATATACATACATCTCCTAAAGGAGTTCAAATTTATGCATATTTAAGTATTAACGGTAAACGTGTACAGATGATTGTTATAAATAAGGAGGATATTCAGGTTACAATTAGAAATTATGGTGGAGCTGGCGTGTACAACATTACAATTGAAACATGGGGCAGTGAACTTGATGAACAGCTTTATGAAATGGCTTCAGTCAGCGGATTATTGAAAGTAAATAAATATGATACAAATCTGAGTGTTAATGCCAGTGATGTTAAAGCAGGTGAAAATGCAACAATAACTATTAAAATAAACCCTAAAGATGTTAAAGGGGAAGCAACACTTATTATAAATGGTGTTGAAAGCAAAATATTTTTAAAAGATGAAATAACTGAGATTACACTCCATAATTTAACCGGCGGAAAATATGATGTAACTGTCATTTATCCTGGTGACAATAAATATGCCGGTTCAACGGCATCAACGTCATTTGTGGTTTTAAAAGAAAGCTGCAATTTGACTGTTGATGTTATTCAAAATGATGACCTTACAGGTATTGTCAATATAAAAACAAACCCGGGTAATTGTACTGGTCTTATTGGAGTTTATGTAAATAATGTACTTTATCAGGCAAAGCTGGTTAATGGAATAGCTAATGTTTCTGTTAACTTTACAAAAGGAACTAATTATGTTTATGTATACTATCCTGGAGATAGCTATTATGATGATGCGTCATGGAATACAACGGTAAATATATCTGCAAAATGTATCTTAACCGGTGAGGACATTATAATGGTTGAAGAAGACGGATCCAAATACACAGTTAAAGTAACTGATCTGGACGGAAATCCCTTTACTTATGTGATTGTTTTAATTGAAGTTAACGGCACAACATATAAGGTAACTACAAATAATGCAGGTAAGGCTTCACTTCCTCTCAATCTGACTTCCGGAAATTACACAATATCTGCTACATATGATTATACAACAGTATACAACACCATTACAGTCAAACCTCTTGATTTTAATTTAACAGTAGCTGATATAGGATATGGTGAAAATGCAATTATCAATGCTAATTTCAATGCTTTAATTAACGGAACTGTTACATTTATAATTAAAAATCATTTAAACAAAACTGTTGATGTAATCTCAGGAAATGCCAGATATAGTTTGAGCGGATTAAAACTGGGTACTTATACTGTAGAAGCTGTTTATAATTCCAAACTATCAAAAACAGCTACATTCACAGTATCCAAAGGCACTCCAAAATTAGATGTGGACATTAAGGATGTTCTCGCAGGACAGGATGAAGTAATTACAGTAACTCTTCCAAATGATGCAACAGGAGAAATTACATTTATTGTAGATGGAACAACATATACAAAAACACTTAATAATGGAATAGCTGCAATTGCAATTCCTGATTTGACTTTAGGAAATCATAGTTTAAAAGTAATGTATTCTGGAGATGCTAATTACAACAGCAGTACTGCCGACATGACATTCAATATTAAAAATTCACTTTCAGAAACTGTCATTGATGTAAACAATACTGTTTATGGTGAAAATATAACTGTACTGGCCAGTGTAACCTCTGGAGCAACGGGTAATGTTACTTTTATCCTTGGAAATTTAACTAAAACAGTAGAAATTATAAACGGCAAAGCAATAGCTACTTTTAATAAGTTAAATGCAGGAACTTATAGTGTTAGGGCAGATTATTTGGGAAATTCTGTTTATTCCAAATCATCTGATGAAAAATCATTTGATGTAGCCAAAGCTAATTCAAATATTGAAATTATCACTGGTGAAATAGAATTTAATAAAAATGTTAGGATTTGGGCTGTTGTAAATGATGATGCAACTGGAAATGTTACTTTCAGGATTTTGGGATTATATTCACCAAGAAATAAGACTATTGTTGGAGGCAATGCGTCATGGCTTATTTCACCTTTAAATAGTGGTTCATATGTTGTTGTGGCTACATATAATGGTGATAATAACTATTTAAGCTCAAATACAACTATGGTTATTTCAGTAAATCAAACTGTAAGTGTTTTGAAGGTAAATGTTGAAGTATATGAAGATGACATGGTAGTTACTGCAATTCTTAAAACTCTGGACGGTCAGCTGATTACAGGCAATGTAACTTTGGAAATTAACACTAAATTTTATAAAATCGTTGTAGTTGACGGAATTGGTGTAAGAAGCATTGAAAAACCTTCAGTTGGTAAATACACATATTCTGCAACTTATAAAGGAACTGATAAAATTTCTCGAGCTGTAGATACTGGTGTTTTTGAAGTCCTGCCTGTTGATTACAATGTTATTTTAAATGCTCCTGATGTTAAAATGATTTATCATGACGGCACCAGATTTGTAGCAACCCTAACAGACAAACAGGGAAATCCTATTGGTGGTGCTGCAATTGAAATAATTATCAATGGAAGAAGTTATGATAAGATAACTGATGAGAAAGGTAGTGTGAGTTTGGGTTTGAATCTGGACAGTGGAATATATTCTGTTGTTGTTAAATTTAAAGGATTATTAAACTATACTCCAATAACCAAGCATGCAAATGTCACTATTGAACCAACTGTTAAAGGATTGGATGTTGTTAAAATGTTTAGAAACAGCACACAATATTATGCAATATTTACTGATTCTCATGGTAATTTCCTTAAAAACAAAAACGTTCAGTTCAATATCAATGGTGTCTTTTACACCAAAACCACCAACGATAAGGGAATAGCTATGATGGGCATTAACTTAAATCCTGGCAAGTATGTTATAACTGTGATAAATCTTGTTACAGGTGAGCAATCAAGCAATATTATTACTGTAAACTCATTGATTGTTCAAAAGGATTTAACCAAGTACTATTTAAATGCTTCAAGATTTGAAGCAACCATTTATAACAAGGATGGGAGCTTGGCTGTAAATAAGGAAGTGACTTTTAACATCAATGGTGTGTTTTATCACAGGACAACTGACAGTAATGGTGTTGCAAGTCTGGGAATATCTCTAAGGCCTGGAGAATATATCATTACAACTATGTTTGACGGATTGGTTATTGGAAACAAAGTCAGTGTATTGCCTACATTGGTTACTAAAAACTTGAACATGAAATACCTGGACGGAAGCAGCTTTACTGCACAGACATTAGACGGTCAGGGAAAACCACTGGCTAACCAAAACGTATCATTTAATGTAAACGGAGTATTTTACTATAAAGTCACAGACAATAACGGTATGGCCAAATTAAACATTAGATTGATGCATGGAGAATACATCATAACTTCCTGCTGGAACAATTTCCAAACAGGAAACACAATACGAATATTTTAAAAAAGAGATTATTCAATTAATCTCTTTTGATTTTATTTTAAGGATAAATATATAAACTATTTTTTACATATACTTAATTGTCTTTTAGTTTGAACTTTAAATAAGTTTTTTTTAATCTTATAAAATGACTTATTTTAGTTTTAAAAGATTTTATTAAAACTAAAAAGAGGTGAAAAAGATTAAATTAAGTCGAAAAATAATAATTACATCTTTGTTAATGTTATTTTTCGTGATTATGGGATGCGTTTCTGCAAATGATTTATCAACATTAGGTGAAAATACTACTGTGCCTAATATTATAATTGTTGGTGATGCACCAGAAGTTCCAGATGTGCCTGACATTCCAGATATTCCGGATTTTCCAGTTGATCCTGATAATCCGGACATTGATGATCAAAATGATTCTGATACAGTTAATTTGACCATATTTAACATCGATGAATATTTTGTTGACGGTACTTTGGGGGTTGAGCATTCTAATACCAAATTTGTATTAACTCAAAACTTTGATAATTTAGGTCTTTTAAAAATTGAAGCAAATAATGTAACTATTTTAGGTAATAATTTTACTTTGCAAAATGTTGCATTTTTGATTAATGGTAAAGATGTTACCTTAGCTAATTTCACATTAGTTAATGATTTTGATTTCAAAGATGCTGATGGTGCGGCAATTCTTACATTGGCCAATAATACGCATATACGTGATTGTGTTATAAATTATAATGTTCCTCGTGATAGTGAAGGTTACGGCATTTCTGCAGTTGGAAGAAGAATTGCTCCAATTAGTGGTTTGGAAGTTATTAACTGTATAATCAACTTTGAAGGCCATAATTATAAGGCAAATACCTATAATTATGCTTTAAAAGTAAGTAACTGTCCTAATGCATTAATTGCAAATAACAGTATTTATACTCAGCTTCCGTTGAGGGATGTTAATTTCGGAGCAGTTGGAGCTGATTTAAATTCTAATTATGTGGCAAGTGTAGGTATTGAGTACAGTAATAATTTAACATTTATCGGAAATATTGTTGCAAGTATTGTTAATAAAAGGCCAGGAAGTCCTTTCCCTACATTGGACGGTATAATTATTGCCGATTCAAATGATTGTCTTGTTAAAAACAATACTTTGTATATGGAAGATTTCTTAACTTTCCCAGGTCTTAATAATTATCTTTATGGTATTGATGTATGGCGTGTAAATAGTTTGACATTAGATTCTAATAATATAGCTATTTTAACTACTGGCGGAATGTTATCTGCCGGTACTGCATACCCTATACAAATTACCGGACCTTCTAAGAAGATAAATATAACTAATAATGATTTGTATTCAATATCTAACGGGCCAAACATAGGAATCTATTCACAAAATTATTATGGTGATACACAATTGTATATTGCTCATAATAAGATTAACGTGACAGGATTGGCAGGTAATGATAGCTGGGCACTTGTTGCAGGTATAGAAGTTCAGGATTCTAACGATACTATTATTAATAATACAATTGAAGTTCATAGTGTTGCGGAAGTTAAGGACAATGACAATATGTACGGTATAAGTTATTCTCAATCAACTAAAGGTAACCATACATTTGTAATTAAAAATAATACAGTTACTAGTGATGCAAAATATGCGATTTCTCTAATAAGTGCTGAGAATTCGGTTATTGTTGATAATTTATTAATATCTACTAGGAAAGATGCGAAAGCCAGTTATGATGCATTCAATACGAAAGGAAAATTTTATAATACTTCATATTATAATAATCGTGTAGTCAATGCATTTGATTATTATGCGGAAATTTACAATCATGTTGACGGAGGTTCTGAATTTAATTATACGACTCCTACCAATGTGAACAATTTGACAAATAAGGTTGATGGTTCAAAAATAAAACCATGGTTCCCTGATTTCCCTAATAGAAATCCTTTACTTCCTAAACCTGGTGACGGAAGTAGTGTTATTGTAACTCCTGACGATGGTGATGATAAAAATCCAAATGTTCCAGATAGACCTGACGGTGATGCAGGTTATGTGGATGTCCCTGATTTATCTGGTGATGATGGAGGATCAAAAAATCCGTCTAACGGCACTAGTAGTACAGATAAAAATTCTAACAAATTAGGTGTAAGTTTACTTGATGCTTTGATTAATTTCTTGAATTCAAATACAGACACTGGAGACTCAAGATCCAATTCATATGGTGGAACTGTTCGTACAAATAGCAGTACTTCATCTAGTGACAGTCCAAGCCTTGACGGAAATCCATCTCCAGCAAGTAGCACAAAATCCTCTTCAGGATCAAATGCAAAAAGTGCTGGAAGTTCTGCAGGTGATGACTCCAAATCTGTAAAAGCATATGAAATTGATAAAAATATAATGAAAAGTAATCCGAATACAATTATTGCTTCTATTATATTAATTATAATCGTTGCTTTGTTAATATTTGTTGGATACAAACGCAGAAAATTAAACGAAGAATAATTTAAAATTATGATTAGTCTTTATGACTATTCTTTTTCTTTTTTTATAAAAAATAGTAAAAATGTAGGTTTATAATCTACCTACTTTAATTAAAGATTCGATAGGAACTTCTTCAATTTCAGAAAGTCCTGATTTGTCGATTAATACAGTAACAGCTATAGGTTCTCCACCATGGTCTTTTACTGCATGAATAACTTCTTTTACAGTTTTACCGCTGGTTATAACATCATCAACAATTACAACTTTTTTACCTTCAACAGATCCGAAATTGGTACTTATAGCTCCTTCGCCGTCGTCTTTTTCTTTTCTGTGTTTGTGAGGGTGGTATACTGCAAGGGAAGTTTCAACTCCACTCATGTCTTCTAGAAAGTCAGCCATCATAGTTGCAAATGGTATTCCGCTGACAGCTATTCCAAGAATTACTTCAGCTTCTCCATGTGATAATGCCATATCACTTAAAGCTCCGGAAACATATCTTAAACGGGTTGAATTTCCACCTAAACTTTTCCAATTTATAAAAAAGTCAACAGGAGCTTCTGGTTTTTCTTCAGCAGGTTTTTGGAGAGTTAACCATCTGGCAGTATCCATACTTACATTAAGTTCATCAGCTATTTCACCAGTTGTAAAACCATGTTGTCTAAGCTCTTGAGCTTTTTTAATTAATTTTTGTTTCATTAAAATCACCTATTCAATTTCATCAAAGCTAATAGGTTTATGTTCTCTGGAGGATTTTGTAGCAGCTATTACCATTTTAAGTGCTTTAAGACCGTCTTCACCGGTAATTTCAGGTTCAGTTCCATTAACAACTGCATTTAAAAAGGACCTTAATTCTTCTTTTAATGGTTCTTCATGTTTAATATCAATATCCTGAGCGAATTTACCGTATACGTCAATGCTTTGTTCGATATAGTCTACTGAAATGATTCCGTCAGTTCCTGTAATTTCAATTTGTCTCCTTTTGTATGGAGTTAACCAGTTTACTTCCAGAATTCCTGTAGATTCATTTTTGAAGTTAATCATGATTTCAGCATGGTCTTCAAATTCACATTTTTCCAGGATACTGTTCATGGTTCCGTAAACCTGAATAACATCCTCATCAAATAAGTAGTTCATTACATCCAAATCATGAATAGCTAAATCAATAGTTACTCCAACATCTTTTATTCTTGGAGGGAATGGTCCTACTCTTTTTGCAGATGCAGATACGATATCTCCAATAACATCATTATCAATGAGTTCTTTAGCTTTTTGAACAGCCGGATTGAATCTTTCCACATGTCCTGTTGCTAAAATAACTCCAGCTTCTTTTGCAGCAGCAATCATATCTTCTGCTTCTTTTAGGGTAAAAGCTATTGGTTTTTCAACTAATACATGTTTTCCATGTTTAATAGCTTCCATTACAACATCATGGTGGAAGGTAGTTGGAACACATACGCTAACTACTTCTATTTCAGGATCTTTGAGTAAATCTTCATAATCAGTGAAACCTTTTGCATCATATTTTTTAGCTACTTTATTTAAAGTTCTTTCACTTACATCACTAACAGCAACTAAATTAGCTTCTTCTAATTTATAATATACACGTGCATGGTTGTATCCCATTGCACCTACTCCAATAACTCCTACATTTACTGTTCTCAATTTTATTCCTCCAATTAAACATAATCCTTAAAAACTTTTCCTATTTTTTTACCAAATTGGACAGCATCTCTTATTGATCCTTTTTCAGTATGTTCTTTTAGAACTTCTCCTTCTTTGGTTAATAGGATTGAGTATATACAAAATTGTTTGTCCTTCATTTGGGCTATAGCACCAATTGGCCATTGACAACCTACACCTAGTTCTTCAAGCACTTGTTTTTCAGCAAATACTTCTTGCCGGGATTGATAGTCATTTAATTTAGAAATAATTTCTTTTTTATCAGAATCTTTTCGGGTTATGATGGCTAATGCACCCTGACCTGCTGCAGGTGTGATATAATCTAGGGGAAACACTGTTTTTATGTGTTGTGTAAGATTTAATCTTATTAGTCCTGCCTGAGCCATAAGTGTTGCATCTAAATCGCTACCGTTAACTTTGCTGATTCTGGTTTCAATATTGCCTCTAATTGGTTTGAGTTCAAAGCATTTATTGTGGTAATTACAAAAAGCTTCTCTTCTGAGGCTGCTAGTTCCAAGTTTGGAATTAGGGCCTAGTTCATCCCAGTTTTTATTAGAGATCAGTACTTCATTTGGAGCTACACGTTTTGGAACTGCTGCTATTTCAAGTTCTTCATCTAATTCAGTTGGTAAATCTTTAAAACTATGTACTGCAAAATCTATTTCTTCTTCAAGCAATGCTTTATCAAGTTCTTTAGTAAAAAGACCTTTTGCATCCATGTTATATAATTGAGAATTAGTTATTTTGTCGCCTTTTGTTTTAATTATGTTAACATCAATATTTTCATTAGTAATTGATGCTAAATCTTTACAAACTTGATTAGTTTGTGCAAGTGCTAATTGACTTCCTCTTGTTCCAACATTCAAAATATAATCTCCAATTTAAAAGTATTATTTCTAATTTAATAATAAATTTTAACATATAACTATCATTAAATTACAAATTATAATATTTAGCTAATATTTATTAAATGTTTCAATTTTATGTAAAACTAATGTTACATTTTTGATTATCTTTTATTAAGTTTTCTGTAATCTGAGCGATAAATCAAAAGCAGGTTTTTATTGTTGTGTATAGCTTGTTTATAAACATCCTGGAAGTTTTTTGAATATTTTACCGGTTTATTCATTTTTTTTAAAATTCCTTCACCTACTTCTCCGGTTAAAATGATATTGTAATCAAGAGTGTCCAGATAAGTGCTGACTTTAGATTCATCAATTTCTTCACATGTTATTCCGTAATCTCCACCAATGGCTATGTAATAATCATCCAAATTTCTTATCATGTTTATGGACTCTTCAATAGCTTTTGTATTGATTCCGGGATTGATTTCTTCTATTATTGTTGAATTTTCAATGATTTTTTTATTGGTTCTTCCTTTAATTCCTTTATAATTGGCCAGTCCTTTGATTATTTTTTCTTTTGGAATGTTTAATGATAAACAAGTTGCAATAACTCCCAAAACATTTTTTACATGATGTTTTCCTGGAGCAAATGTTTCAACCTTAAATTCTCCGGAGATTACCTCACCGTTGGCAGTTATTATATTGTTATAACTTATATCAAACAGTGTTTTATCCAAATCATATTCTATATTTTTAACAGTTACGTCAGCATTGTTATTTAGGGAAAAAGTATTTATCTTTTTATGTTCGATGTTTTTGTAGAATTCATCTAATGTTTCTTTTTGGATAGCTACGATGCTGCAATTGAATATCTGACTTTTAGCTTCACTGGCTGTTCTTTTATTTTTAGCTATTGGATAATTTTCAACTATGTTTGTCAAAAGCCCTACATCTCCAATTCCGCTGGCTCCAAGTGAACTTTCAAAAATTGCACACCCATATTTTTTAAGATTTTGGCTATCGCATTTCCCTGCAGCTATTTCGCATACAGGGTTAGCTATTTTATATGCAAGGTCAATTGTTTCTTTAATATTTGCAGGAGTAATTGATATATTTTGTTTTAATGTTTTTTTCACTCCATTTTCATATAATAATGCACCTAAGCTGGATAAAATTAGTGGGTTTTTATCAATTAAGATTTCTTTAAGCATAAAAACGCAGCTGGTTTTTCCTTTAACTCCTGTAACTTCAATTTTGGGAATGTCATTGCCCCAGTTTTTCAGAAGTTCTTTAATTATTTCGTGATGGGTTAAAAAAGTATAATTTAAAGAGGGATTATACTTTTCAATATCTCTTTTAGTTAAAGGTAAATGAACAGGATAGATAACTCTTAAATTTCCGTTTAAGTTTTTTAAATAGTCCAAATCTATAATTTTAACATTATAAACCGCTAACATTTTTTTATCAACACTTTTCAAAGTGTTGTAAATGTCATAGGCATAGACTGTTTCATCTTTTTTTGCAAGACTGACGGCTATTTTCACTCCTCCGTGAGTCATGTCAATTACGAGGCTGTTCATTAGTTGTTGATGCCTCCCTCATTTAACTTGTCTTTAACTTTTTTATAGAAACATTTATTTGAGTTTCTTATGAAGTAAACGTGTTTGTCTGATTTTTTGAATCTGATTTCTTCCTGATATTCTGCTTCCTCATTTATTTGGCCGTCCATTACAAATACTGCGGTTTTACCTTTTTTAAGTAATTTGACAATAATTTCACTTTCATCAGACACGATAAATGGCCTTACACCTAATTTATACGGACAAATTGGGATGATGATAAATCCTCCTACATTCGGATCAACAATCGGACCTCCTGCAGACATGGAATATGCTGTAGAACCGCTTGGAGTTGATATGATAAGACCGTCAGCTCTGAATTCTTCAATGATTTCTCCGTCTACCTGAACCTGGAAATGAAGCATTTTTGAAGGTTCGTCAGTCATTACAACAACTTCATTCAGTGCAGAATAATGGTGGTTTTCATGGGAAACAACTAATTTTGTTCTTTTTTCAAGGTAATATTCTCCTTTTAATATTTTTTTAAGTGAATCAAATGTTTCATTAACTTCAATTTCAGTTAAAAATCCTACTGTACCCATATTAATTCCAAATATTGGTATTTCTTCAGTCATTTTAGTCTGTGTTCTTAAAAGGGTTCCGTCTCCACCAAGAATAATTGCCATATCGCTTTTAAAGTCTTGTATACTTTGTGAGAGCAATTTAAATTCAATGTTAAAGTTTAAATTTTTCAACTGGTCCTTTAATTCAGGATGCTCTTTTATGGTTGTGTTAATTATATTTTTCAAATTAGGGTCTTTTTTAAGTTTTTCAAGCTTTCTGGCCAGTGTCCTTTCAATGACTACATCAATACCGTTATTCAAAAGATAATCTATGATTTTTACAGAGAATAATATTGCATGGTATTCATCTACACGGCTTACTACCCCAACTTCTCCGATAACATCACTTTCATTGTCATTTAAGATATCGATTATCTGTTTGTGGAGTATATTGTTATTTGCTGCAACAACAATTGTTCTTTCATAGATACTTAATTTATTGTCCAGTTTTTCACCGTATTTGTTGGTGATGATTCCTCCGGCTTCTTCAACAATCAATTTGGAAGCTGCAATATCTATTATTCTGCTGCCTCTCAAATCAAGAAATGCATCATATCTTCCGCTGGCTACATATGAAAGTTCCAAAACAACAGAACCTAAAACACGCATGCGCCTTGCATTGTCAACTAATTTGGAAGCTGCTTTGGTTCCGCTTTTAGTAAATCCTCCAAGAGACATATCACTGATGTTTACAATATCTGAGGGGTGCACCTCTTCATTATTCAACCAGCATCCTTTTCCTTTTTCAGCTTCAAAGAAATTGCCGTTTCCGAAGTTGCTGATAAAACCTAATTCAACATCATTTAAAGTAGCTAATCTGCCATCAGGAACATTTGCAACAGCTATTGAAATTCCATATGCAGGTATTTCCTTAATTGCATTGCTTGTACCGTCAATAGGGTCTATTAAGAATATGAATTTGGGTTTTTGTTCCGGAGTTAAATCAGTTCTTCTAAGTTCCTGAGTTAAAACAACACTTTCTTTTTTTCCGTATCCAACTTTCAGTTCTCCAATTTCTTCACTAATGATGTATGAGCGTATAGGAGCATTTTTTAAAATGTTAATTACTTGATCTTCAGCTATAACATCAATATATGATGTTGGAGTGCCGTCAGCCCCCATTTTAACTTTTTCTCCTGATTCAGGTTTTCCGACATATGGTCTGATAGCTCTTCCTACCTCTTTTATAATATCGTAACAAAGGTCTGTAGCTATTTTTTTATCTTTCGCATCCATATTTTATCCCTCAATTATTTCATCATTCAAATAAACAACTGAAGCTACAACTGAAGCTATATTTTCAACAGTTGTACTGGCGGACTCAATTATAATATCTTTAATTTCCACTTCACGTTTTTCCATCATGTAGTTTACCATGAAGTTAGCTTCACCAATCAAATCCTGCGGGTCCTTGTTTGTTCCAGTTGTTTCAACTACACAGCCTAATTTTTCCCCAATAGCTACTGCAACAACTGCAGTTATTGTATCTCCAGGCTTGCTTGAGGTAACTGAAGAAAGTACACAATTAACCATAGCTCCAGGTTTGAGTTTTGGCAGGTCTTTAACTTGAGTGTTTTTTCCAAGCATACTTGATACTTTAATTAAATTGACGTCTCCTATTCCAGCAGCAGTTAGTGCATTGTCAAATGCATTTAACCTTGTTGGACCCTCATCTTTTCCTGATACAATAGCTATTTTCATTTTTATCACTTTGTTTTAAATTTGTAATTTCTATTTAATATTTATTATTGAAGTCCTACTTGTTAAAACGAATAATTTATATAAAATGTTGGATAGAATTATTATTAATCTAAAATAATTCTTATTATAGATTACTTATTTAAATCTATTTTTTAATTTATGGAGGAAAATTAATGTCAACAAAAGTTGTAGAGATTAAAACATTAAAAGTTGGTAAATATATCGTATTAGGTGGGGAAGCATCTAAAATCACAAGTTTAACTACTTCATCCCCAGGTAAACATGGTGCTGCTAAAGCTAGATTAGAAGCTGTAGGTATTTTCGATAACCAAAAAAGAAGTATTGTTAAACCTGTAGATACCAAAGTAGATATTCCAATTATCGATAAAAGGGTTGGTCAGGTATTATCTATCCAAGGTAACAATGTTCAGTTAATGGATATGGAAAACTACGACACTTTAGATTTACCTATGCCTGAAGAATTAAAAGACCAAATCACTGAAGGTATTGAAGTAGATTACATCGTAGCTTTAGGAAATATGAAAATTATGAGAACTAAATAATTTTATTTAGTTCTTTTTTGATTTATTATGCTTTTAAACACATATGAACCATGGAAATTTGCTTTTTCCCAGGAAGAAACTGATTTTAACAACCTTAAAGAGGGTGCTTGGGGAATAATTGGTGTTCCGTTTGACAGTACAACATCTTATCATCCTGGTTCACGTTTTGGACCCATAGTAGTTAGAGAAGCTTCCTATGGGTTTGAAAAATATAATACTATTTTTAATACACAATTGGACAATATTTTTTACGATTTCGGAGACGTAAATGTTGTTTTTGGAAACTGTAAAAAAACATGTGACATAATTGAAGATACTGTTAACGAACTGTCTGATTTAAAAATCAAACCTCTGACTATTGGTGGAGAACATAGTTTGACTATTGGTGTTCTTAATTCATTAACTAAAAAATATGATGATCTGACTGTTGTCCATTTGGATGCTCATAGGGATCTGGCAGATACTTTTATTGGAGAGCTGTATTCCCATGCCAGTGTCATGAAAAGGGTTCATGAAATGGGTGTTAAGGAATTGGTTCAGATTGGCATCAGGTCAGCTTCAAAGGAAGAGGAAGATTTTGTTAAAAACCAGTCAAATATCACAACATTTAAAAATAATGATGTATTTCATCATCTGGATAATATAGAATATTATTTGAGTATTATTGACACTCCAATTTATTTGTCTATTGATATGGATGTTTTTGATCCGTCTATTGCTCCGACTGTAGGCAACCCAACTCCCAACGGAATAGCGTATGGCCATATAGAAGCTATGCTTCAAACTTTATCTTTAAAAAATGTTGTCGGGATGGATGTTGTTGAAACAGCTGGTGACAGATTGGGAGATATTACTGCAGTTTCCGCTTCAAAAATAATTTATGATTTTTTATCATTATTGTGATAAATTGTTTTTACTTTTAATTTAATTTAACTTTTATTATTTTTTGTTCATTATTTTTTAAAATTTTTAGTTAATTATTACTTTTCTTATAAAAAATTAATATGGAATTATTTAAATATTAGCTTAAAGTAAAATTACAATATTAATAATTAATAATTAGGAGCAAAAATTATGAATAGTAGAACAATTGAACTTTCTGGTCATGTTATTGATTCATTAACTTTACCAAAAGCTCTGGATATTATCATGGATAAAGGTGGAGATTTTGATTTCTTAGAATTTGATGTAGGTAAAAGAAAAACTGATACTAGTAAGGTTAAGATGGCAGTTTATGCAGAGTCTATCGACCTTTTAAATTCTATTTTAGATGAGTTGTCAGTATTAGGTGCATCAATATCTGAATTAAAAGAGGTTGAATTAGTTGCATCTTCAAAAGATAAAGTTGCTCCGGAAGGTTTTTATTCTACTTCAAATCATACAACTCACATTCTCTATAAAGGTAATTGGATTGTTGTTGAAAACATTGAGATGGATTGTTTAATCTGTGTTGATGAAAAAAATTCTCGTGCATCAGTTAAACCGATAGCGGAAATTAAGGCAGGAGATATGATTGTTGTTGGTCGTGACGGAATAAAAGTTACACCACCTCAAAGGTCCAGAGAAAAAAGTGGAACCTTTGAATTTATGAACAGTGATGTTTCTTCTGAAAAACCTTTGATGAATTTAATTAGGGGAATTGCAAAAGAAATTAAAGAAATCAAAAGTAAAGGAGGTAAAATAGCTATTGTTGGAGGTCCTGCTATTGTACACACAGGATCAGGCAAATATCTGGCTGCTTTAATCAGGGAAGGATATATTGATTCTCTTCTTGCAGGTAATGCACTGGCTACTCACGATATTGAAAGCAATATTTTTGGAACTTCCTTAGGTATTGAAGTGGAAACAGGAGAAATTATAGCTCATGGACATACTCATCATATGAGGGCCATTAATAAAATCAACCGTTCAGGATCAATTAAACAGGCTGTTGAAGATGGCACCTTAACTGGCGGAATCATGTATGAATGTATTAAAAAGGACATTCCGTATGTTTTAGCAGGTTCTATTCGTGATGACGGTCCTCTGCCTGATGTAATAACTGACACTGCAGAGTCACAAAAATTAATGCGTAAACAGGCTCAGGAAGTTGATATGGTAATTATGATAGCTACCATGTTGCATTCAATAGCTATGGGTAATTTACTTCCTTCAAAAGTTAAAAGTATCTGTGTGGATATTAATCCTGCTACTGTTACCAAATTATCTGACAGGGGAAGTGCTCAGGTAGTTAGTATTGTAACAGATATTGGTACATTTTTACCTCTTTTATATGAATCCCTACATGAAAGTGATTAGATGCAATTCAGTGCATATATGTTAGACGTTATAACTGATTCAATTTATCCTGCACGTATTTCAGTTGAAGGCGGATTTTTTAAAGAGATAGTTCCAATTGTCATTAATGACGACAGTGAATTGGATATTTCAGGGATTATTCTTCCGGGATTTATTGATTCTCATATTCATATTGAAAGTACCATGCTTACTCCTGCACAGTTTGCAAAACTGGCTGTAAGGTTCGGTACTACTTCAGTTGTTTGTGATCCTCATGAAATAGCTAATGTTGCAGGTACTGACGGGATAGATTTCATGATTGAAAATTCAAAATCTGTTCCTTTTAATTTTTATTTTTCAATTCCATCATGTGTTCCTGCAACCTGTTTTGAAACATCAGGAGCTATTTTGGACAGCGAAACTATCGGAGAACTTCTTAAAAAAGATGAAGCTGTTGCACTTGGTGAAATGATGAATTTTCCAGGTGTGATAAATGGGGATGGGGAAGTTTTGGCCAAACTGGAAAAAGCAAAAGAACTTGGAAAACCTATAGACGGTCATGCGCCTCTGCTTTCAGGAAAAGATTTGGATAAATATATGGCTGAACATATATCTACTGATCATGAATGCAGTAATTTTGCAGAAGCTATTGAAAAAAAAGAAAAAGGTATGAAAATAATGGTTCGTGAGGGGTCTTCTGCTAAAAATATGGAAGCTCTTTTTGATTTTAGCGACAGGTTAGACTACTGGAAAAATCACGAAAGTTTCGGAAAAATGCCCAATGAAGTTCTGGAAAAAAGAATACATCTTCCTATTTTTGATTTTATAGTAAGTGATGACAAACACACCACTGACTTAATTAAAGGTCATTTAAATGAATCCATTAAAAAAGCCATTGATTTGGAAGTCAGTCCGATAAGTGCTATTGAAATGGTTACAGTTAATCCGTCAACACATTATAATTTAAATACTGGTGCTATTGTAAAAGGAATGCAGGCAGATTATGTTGTTGTAGATAATCTGAATGATTTGAATATTTTAAAGACATATGTTGCAGGCAAATGTGTTTTTGATGGTGAAAATGTTTTATTTGATGTGGAAGAAACGGAATTCAAAAATACATTTGATGTTTCCAAAAAAGAATCTGAAGATTTTGAAATTTCATGTGATGAACCTTCAGCAGATGTTAATGTAATTCGATGTTTCAACGGGGAATTAATAACTGAAGCTGAAAGTGCAACATTGGAAACTAAAAAAGGATTTGTACAGCCTGATTTGGAAGAGGATATTTTAAAAATAGCTGTTGTTGAGCGTTATGGTGGAAATTCAATAGCCAACGGATTTATAACAGGATTCAATCTTAAAAAAGGGGCAATAGCCTCTTCTGTAGCTCATGATTCCCATAATATTGTAGTTGTAGGAACAAATAGTGAGGACATGGCAAATGCAGTCAACTGTTTAATTGATAATGAAGGCGGTTTTGCTATTGTTGACGGTGATTTTGAAGATTCTTTGGCATTGCCTATTGCAGGATTGATGACTAATGAAGACAGTCATGAAGTAGCTGAAAAATTAGAGAAATTGCATAAAACAGCTGCTGATTTCGGATGCAAACTGGATTCTCCGTTTATGACCATGTCATTTATGGCTCTTTTGGTAATTCCAGCTATCAAAATATCTGATAAAGGTTTATTTGACTGTATAAACTTTGAATTTATTGATGTAATTAAAAATTAGGGTGAATACCCTTTTTTTATTAATTCTTTTTTTATTTCATGAATTGCTTTTTGCTCTTCTTTTGATCCGACTTTATTTATTACTCTTTTTGCTTCCCTAAATCTTCCGAGATAATATTCTTGCTGTTTCTCATCAACCATGTCTATTCTTGTAAAATTAACTAAGGTTTCTATAAGCAGCCCCATAGCACGGTTAATAGCTTTTATATTTTTATTGATTACATGTGAGGTAACTTTAGCTTTTATGACAATGGCTTTTGAGTCACTTTTAATTGGGTCGCTTCTTTTAACAGCTTCTATCAAGTCAGTAACTTCACATTTGAAATAGCTTTCAATATTTTTAATGGAATTGTTTTCATCAAAATAAGTTTCTGGAAGGTTATCAATTGTGGAAAGTGTAAAAAGTTGTGGATTTTCAGTAATATTTACAGTAAATTCTTTTTGAGAAATAATGTTTTCTAAAGTGGTGCTTCCTTTGAATATACGGCATATTATACTGTCTTTTCCGGTACATATAACTCCAATTGGCGCTGCATTTCTTTTGCCCTCAGGGCTTAGTGTAGTTATTACTGTTTCATATTGTCTTCCTTTTTCCATTCCAACTGAAGATAAATTTATTTCCATAATTATAAGTTTGATAATATTTACTTAATTAAAGTATCGATTTTTAAAAAACATTTTTATATGTTAATAAACAATAGTATAAGTATTATATATTAATTTTAAGGAGTTTAAGCAATGAACTATAAAATGTATGATGAAATGATGGAGCAACCTGATTCACTTAGAAGGACATTTGCAAGCGAAATGTCTAAAATGGATAGTGTTTCAGAAGCTGTATCAAAAGCAGATAAAATTTATTTAATTGGTTGTGGCAGTTCTATTTCTACATGTTATAGTGTTAGGGATGCATTGAGAATGTCCTGTGATATGAGTGTAGAAGTATTTACAGGCTATGAATTTTATTATAATAAAAAATTAACTGACGGAGAAAATTCAATAGCTATTTTCACATCACAATCCGGTGAAACTGCAGATACTTTAGCATCTCTTAAAAGAGCTAATGAATATGGAATTCACACTGTTTCAATTTCTAATGAACCTGATAGTTCAATGATAAAAGAAGCTAAAACTCCAATTATAACACAATGTGAAAGGGAAACAGCAATTCTTGGAACTAAAACATATGTAACTCAGTTAGCCTGTCTTTATCAGATTTTATTTAAAGGATCCAACTATGGCAAGGCAGATGAACTGTTAGATGATTTGAAACATATTCCTGATATTATTGAAGAATTATTAAAAACAACAGAAGAAGACAATAAAAAATTAGCTGAAGAGTTTAAGGATGAAGATATCTTCTACTGTTTAGGCAGCGGACCTAACTTCGGCCTTTCATTTAAATTAGCTATGACTATGCTTATGGAAGGAGCAATTAAACATGCATGTCCTGTTTACTCTGCGGAATTTAGGCACGGTTTAATAGAACGTGCAGAAAAAGATGTTCCAATTATTTTCCTGCGTTCAGGTTTTGAATCAGATGAAATAACTGACAAAGCTATTGAATTTTCTAAAAATTTAGAATTGAAGTCTATTGTTTATAATTTGGAAGATTATGCAGATATCAATCTGTTATTATCTCCATTAATATTTGTAGTTCCTTTAGAATGGTTTGTTTATTATTTGGCACATTTTAATGGTGAAGATCCTGGTGCTACAAGACATATCGGAAAAGTCAGATATTAATTTTTTTTAAAAAAAGGAGTCTGTAAAATTTTATAGGCTTATTTGTTTTTTAATTTTTTACAGTTGAACTTTCATTTTGATGAAATTTCATTCTAATTTTTCTTTAATTTTAATATAAATGATTTAAAAATAGTAAAATACTTTAATAAGTGAGGACAAATAATATTTTATGACCAAACAAAACAAATCTGCCCTCAATAGTAATATAGACTTCATACAACTTAAACTTTATGATTTTTTTGATGAAAAAATTGATCAAGAAAAAATTATTTCAAAAAGATTGAATAAAACACCTAATTTTGAAAATACTAATCATAAACTATTTTTAGATGAAAATAATACTTTTAAATATGATAATCCCATTTGTCCAGTTTGTGGAAGCCACAAAATAATCAAAAAAGGCACAATAAAGAAAAACAAACAAAATACTAATGGAAAAACAACAGAATTCAAAGAACAGCAATATCAATGCAAAAAATGTGGAAAAAAATTCGGAATATACAATAATCCATTAATTGGTGAAAATAAACAATTTTTACAAGAAATAATGGATAAAATTCCAGGAATAATGAAAATAGGGTACCAATCACTTCGTAAAATAAGTAAATACTTTGAAATATTCCTTGGAATCAGAATATCTCATCAAACAATCAAGAACTGGTCTGACAAAAATCACGAAGAAAGCATCAGCAATGAAAAATTTGAATATTCTGGCTATTATTTATATGATGAGCAATTTTTAAGACTTAATGGAACTAGACACTACAGATTAACTTTATTTGATGCAATACTCAATATTCCAGTCACAGAACGAATAGTACGTCGCAGAATACCAAAAAACACGAAAAAATTTATCTTAGAATCAACAGAAAATAAACCATTCATTTGCCTAACAACCGATTTATTCCCAATGTATCGTAATGTAGCAGATGAAATAGAAGTAAAACATCAATTGTGCATATTTCATCTGTTTCAAACAATAAACCATAAATTAAAAGTATATTGTAGAAGAAACAAGATTAATGGAAAACAAAGAGACCATATTTACGAAAATGCACAAGAATTAAAAAACTGTTTCAGACAAAACTCAAAAAAAGAAGCAATAGAACAATTTAAACAATATTTACAAAAATATACGGCCATACCAGTTGTTTTAAAAGATTTCATAAGAAAACATATCATAAATCACTTCCACAGATACGTAGAATATCTTGATGATGAAAATATAGAAAAAACATCAAATAAAGTCGAAAATTACTACAGACAAACCAATCCTGAAAAAATAAAGAAAATATACAAAACCAAAAATGGAATCCTGACATTTTTAGACTATCAAATGCAAAATTGGACTGAAAAACACATTAAAATCAAATAAGCCTATAAAATTTTACAGACTCAAAAAAAGAAATATGTAGAAAATTTATTCTACATTAATTTTATTTTTTGGTGTTTTTAATTTAGGAATAGTTATTAAAACTGTTCCGTTGTTGAATTTTGCACTGATTTTATCAATTTCAATATTGTTGCTGAATCTGATGCTTTTGCTGCATTTTCCTTGTTTTATATCTGAAATTAAAACAGTTTTATCTTCTTCTTCAATTTCTTCAGTATACGGTTTGAAAGTAGCTACAATTGAGATGTCTTTGTCTCCAGCTTCAATATCAATTTCTTCTTTTTCAATACCTGGAACATCTACTTTCAAGTAGTATTTTTCTTCAGTTTCTATTAAATCAACGTCTAAGCTGTGGATGGTTGCTTTTTTATAATCATCAATTTTCTGATCAATTATTTTTTGGATTGATTTAATACCTTCTTGAAGATCATCAAAGCCTCTGGATAAATCTTCTGTCATTTTTCCAGCCATATTTTTTGTCTGTTCCCTTTTTTCGTTTAATTTTTCCTTGCGGTAATTGATTTTTTCTTCAGCCTTTTCTTTGTGTTCGTCAATTTTTTCTTCAGCTTTTTCTTTGCCTTCGCTAATTTTGGTTTCGATTATATCTTTCTCTACCATATTTGTGACTCCATTATGTTTAATTAAATTTAATTGTTATTATGGACTTTTAATATATAAAGGTATCTTTAATATTCCTCTTCTTCATTTCTTTCTATTTTTTTAACAGAGTCTAAAACTTTATTTATTTTATCAATACCTTCTCCTTCAATAGCTGATATGAAAATGGAGTTATCTAATTCATCAACATACTGTTCCACATAGCTGGTGTCTTCAATAAGATCCATTTTATTAAATAGGTAGATTACAGGAATGTTGTCAAATATTTTTTCAATCTGTTTTAATAAATTGTACTGACTTTCCAGACCAAATCCGCAGGTTTCAGATGCATCGAAAATAAATAAAATAGCATCCGCCAAATGTTCCAAAGCCACTATTGCATTTAATTCAATATCATTCATTTCTAAAACCGGTCTGTCTAAAAGTCCGGGAGTGTCAATAATTTGAATACTTTTCCAATGTCTTTCCACATGCCCTATTTGAATACCTTTAGTTGTAAAAGGATAGTTGGCTATTTGGGGGTCTGCTCCAGATATCTGGTTAAGAAGTGTGGATTTTCCCACATTTGGAAATCCAGCAATTACAATTGTTGTTGCATCAAAGTCAATTGTAGGCATGTTTCTTAAGTTAGCTTTTGCAAAATCCAGAAAATCCAAATCCTTTTTGATTTTGTTTACAACAGATGCAATTCTACCGTATGCCTGTTTTTGAAGGGTAGTTGCCTTTTCTGACGGATTTTTCCTGATTTTACTTCCGTATTCTTTTTCAAGTTGTGTTAAAATACCATAAGCCCAGTTAAGTCCTCCAAGAGCCTGTTTCATATCATCCACACCAACAGTAATATCAATGTAATCCTGATAAAATGGGGGAAGGTCTTCTATATCCGGAACACTATCTAAAATGGATTTTAATTTGTCTTTGATTACCTGACAAGAAGTTATAACTCTTCTTTCTTCAATTCTTTTTCCTTTCAGATGTTTTGGTATTTTCTGTGTTCTCATTAAATCTGCTTGCTTTTTCCCTCTGCTAAATCCTTTATCAAGTAATTCATCAGGAGTGGGTATTGTAGGTATCATCATTGTTATCACTTTAAATATCAGTTACTTATACTGCTTCTCTTTCAATATTTATATAATATTCTTTAGCTAGGATGCTTAATTAAACTTGTGGATAATGTCTTAGATTCATGAAATTAAAAGTTGGTTAAACATTATTATAAACAGTTGCTTAGGTGTATATCGAAATTATAATTTCCATATAGAGTATATAAAGAATATTTATTTTTTATATCCTACATATTTAAAAAATAAGTTTAATTTAAACAAATTCTTGAAACATGGCTGTCAATTTTTAAATCCAATTTCAACAGAGGGTTATGAGTGTAGGGCTCCTTTTTATTATTTTATCGCAGAGTATTTTAGAAAAGAAGTAATCGACATTGGCGAGATTGATGAAAATGTTGTCCAAGATTTTTTATTAAAATTTATTCCAATAATTGAAGTTTATTATGGATCATATTCATTAGAAAAAACATTAAATGTTTTTAAATGTTTATGGGTGTATGCAACACCTGAAATTGAAAGTAAATTCATAAATAAATTAATTTTTTGGTATAAAACTAATGGCAGTAAGTATGTTATTTCTAATTTTATTGAAGATTTTAAAATAAATCTTTCTAGGGAAAATATACTATTATTAGAACATACGGGATAATTTGAACATATTTCTAAATAATTTTAATTAGATTTTTAACAAGATATGTTGATTTTTCATGATGAAATTTTGAAGAAAAAAAATACAATGACTATATTGTATAAATAATATAATACACTCTATAAACAAAGACAAATAACTGACATTAATGTTCATCAAGAAGTATAAATATAGCTATTGATACAATTCTTCAGCAACAGGTTACAGACATTAAAACAGGACTTGACAATCTTGACAAGATAACAAAAAATGCTTTTGACATTGAGATGCTAAAGATAAACTATTCTTCGAAATGTGTATGGAAATCGACATTTTCTAACGGCAATTCATTAATATTCGGATATTTATGAAATATCAATGATTTAGAAAAAATAACAGCATATCCAAATGAAGCTATTCACGATGACTGCGTAGTGGCATTCACTGGAGGCTATGAAAAAATAGCTAATGAAAAACAGCCTAAAAGAGTTGATGTGGATAAATGGTATTTCCACATAACACTTTAGATTATTATTTGTCTTTATTTTCGTTGCATGCTTTTAATACTTCTTGCCAGAAGTTATCACTATTTAAATATTTGTCCCTGGAATGTGTATACATCACAGCTTTCGTCTAAATAGCTGTCTGCACTAATTCCTGCTTTCATACAGGTATGTTCTAAAAAAGTTTCTACATCAAAGTTATTTTCAGTTGCTACTTGAGGAAGCAGCAATCCTTTTGAATATCCTTTTTTAATCATTAATCCGTCTTTGCCGATTTTGATATTGTTTAGATATTCACTTGGATGCGCAATTTCCATTAATTGGGGTTTTGTTAAAACTGTAACCTCAAATTCCAGATTATCGTATTCTTCAGGAATTACCTGCGGAAATCTTGGGTCTTCAGATGCCGCTGCAATTGCTACACTGATTGTTGCCTGAATTGCACTTTCAATAGGTTCGGGATATCCGATACATCCTCTTAACTGATTATTTTTGTTTAAAGTTACAAAAACACCTAATTTTTCTTTAAGTTCTTCAGGACAGTCTTCAGGAACAAGAATTTGTTCGCCGGTTTCAAGATAAGTTTTTACCGCTTTTTTAGCTATATTTAACAAATATTCTCCATGTTCTTGGCTTATCATTTTTATTACACCTCTTTATTAGCTACTTCCGCCAACTAAAGCATTTAAAATTCTTGTATGTGGTCCGCCGTCACCTACTGGTGCAGTCTGACCGTCTTTTCCACAGAATCCAACACTTAGTTCAAAGTCATTGCCGATAGCGTCAACATTTTTTAGGGTTTCTAATATATTTCCGGATAATGAAACATCTCTTAACGGAGTGGTTATTTCTCCGTTTTCTATTTTAAATCCTTCTGCAGCATTGAACTGGAATATTCCTTTTCCGGTATCAACTTGTCCGCCTCTTGAGCCTTTAAGATAAATTCCGTCAGGAATATCTTCTATCAGCTCTTCAAAAGACATCTCTCCAGGTTTTAAGTAAGTGTTACTCATTCTTACAATTGGTTTGTCAGCTATTATTGATCTTGCATTTCCTGAAGATTTCATATTTAATTTTGATGCGGTTTCTCTTGAATTTAAAAGAGATATTAATTTACCGTCTTTTACTAGATGATTAGGTTTGGTTTTAACTCCTTCCACATCATAAGGATAATATCCGAATCCGTCTTTTAAACTTGCATCATCGTAGATATTGACTATTTCTGAACCTATTTTGCTTCCTAATTTATCTTTAAGAATTGAATCATTTTGCAAAATCAGATCTCCTTCTACTGCATGACCTAATGCTTCATGAACAAATACTCCGGTTAAATTAGGGTCAGCAATAATTGGGAATCTTCCTGAAGGTGCACTTTCAGCTTTCAATAATCTTACAGCCTTTTCACCTATTTTTCTTCCAAAAGCTTCAATGTCTTCGTCATTTATAGCTTCAAAGCCTTTTACTCCACCAATACTGTTGTGTCCGATTTGCATCATGGTTCCATCACTTGCAGCAGCATTTAAAAACATTGCAACCCTATTTGTGTTCATTTCAATGCTTGTACCTTCACTGCTTAAGATAACTTCCTGGCTTTGTGAATCGGAATAGGAAACAGTAGTGCTGGTTACTTCTTTTAAACTGGCAGCTTTGCTGGCTTCAGACATTATTTCTTTTTTTTCTTCTATTGAAACATCACTGAAAGGTATTTTAACATCAGTAGATACTTTATCCTGAATTATATCTGCTTTAGACAATGATTCATCTCCTTTAAGGGAGTTTGATATCTTTATAGAAGTTTGTGCTATTTCATCTAATTTTGATAAATCATTTGTATAAGCAAATCCCCATGCACCATTATTTAAAACTCTTATTCTTATACCTAAAGAGTTTCCTGTGTTGATTTCCTGTACTTCTCCATCTTTCATGATTATGGAGGTGTTATTTCCGTTTCCGCCTCTGATATCCACATAATCTACTTTGGGAATGGTTTTGTTAATGACTTTTTCAAATAAATCAAGATTTTCATTCATTGTTTCATATCCATGATAATATATTATTATCTATTTTTAGAGTTTAAGTTTAATATATGTGTTGTAATAAAGGGAATTCTTTTTTTATTTCTTTTTCCAAATATATCCTTTGTGTTTAAATACAATAAAAAATATAACTCATGTTATAGATTTTTTTTAAAAGTTATAAGGTGATTAAATGGTAATAATTGTAGGTTCTGGAGCAGGAGGAGCAATATTAGCAATGGAATTGGCTAAATCTAATGTGCCAGTAACCATAATCGAAAAAGGAAAATATATTGACTCTAAAGATGCTTTTAATTATTATGATAAATACAATGGCAGTGTTGATTTGCTTACAGCTACATGTGTTGGAGGTTCAACAATGGTTTCAATGGCTAACATGGTTAGGGCATTAGATGAGGAGTTATATGATTATGGAATTGATCTTTCAGAAGAATATGATTATGTTGAAAATCTGATTAAGGTTCATGGTTTGGATGACACTCATATAGGCAAAGGAACACAATTATTTTTGGATGCAGCTGAAGAGCTGGGTTTAAATCCGATTAAAATGCCGAAAGCTATTTATGAAGAAAAATGTATTCAGTGCGGTCAGTGTGCATTTGGATGTCCTGTTGATGCAAAATGGACAGGAAAACACTTTGTTGACATAGCTATTGAAAATGGTGTAGAATTCATTGATGAAGCTGAAATCACTGGCTTGATAACTGAAGATAATCGGATAAAAGGAGTCAAATTTATTAAAAATGGAAAAGAGGAAATATTGCACTCTGATACAGTGGTATTGTCTGCCGGAGCTATTGGTTCTGCTTTAATTTTAAGAAAAATAGGGATTGATGCCGGAAGAGAACTGTTCTTTGATCCCTTTGTTTCAGTAGGAGGAGTTATAAAAGACATTAACTTCAACACTGAAGTTCAGATGGCGGGTCTTGTTGTTGGCAAAAACTTTGTTCTGTCACCTCATTACTCATCATTCATTCCGTCTAAAATAGGGGGGGATGCTGAACCTAAAGATATATTGAGTATCATGGTTAAAACATCTGATGAATGCAAAGGATACATAACTGATGACGGGGATGTTGTTAAAATAAACACTATTAATGATATCAGGTATTTGGCTGAAGGTGCAGCTGCTGCAGGTTTTATTCTGGAAAAAGCAGGTGTTAATCCGGCTACAATAGCTTCTACAGTTTACAGAGGAGCACATCCCGGCGGCAGTGCAGCTATTGGAAAATTTGTAGACAGCAACCTGGAAACTGAAATTAAAGGTTTGTTTGTTGATGATGCAAGTGTGTTACCAATTTCTCCAGGAAAACCTCCGATTTTAACTATCATGGCATTATCTAAAAGATTGGCTGATTATTTAATTGGCTGATTTTTTTTATAAACTAAAAATTTATATGATTTTACATAAATATCTTTAATTATGAAATCTGAATGCGCATGCCCTATTGATAAAGCAGTTGTATTGTTTAATAAAAAATGGACTATCCAATTAATTAGGGATATGTTTTTTGGTAAAAAACAATTTAAAGAGTTTCAAGAAGATAAACCTGATTTAAGTAATAAAGTTTTGTCACAAAGACTTAAGGAATTAGAAAATAACGGGCTTGTTGAAAAAAAGGTTTTAAATACGACACCTATTTCTAGCGAATATCATTTAACAGAGTATGGAAAAAAATTAAATAGGGTAATATATGAGCTTGCTGTATTTATTTTAGATGAATCTGATTTTGTTGAGTATAAAGATGAAGAAGTTAAAAATCAGATTAAAAACAATTTTAAACAAGCTCTTAATATTTAAAATTAAATTTTATAATTTTTTGGAGGGTTTCCTGAAAAGTCAGCTATTGTAGCATCACCGGAGATGGTGAATACTTCGAATTCAGGATTATCTCCACTTTGGTATAATGTTTTTACTAGTTCGTTTGATTCGATAACTTTTTGTTTAAGTTCTAAATTTGAAGTAAACTCTACTTTTCCACTTATTCTGATCCATGCAAATTCAGCAGTTGCTGTTGTAATTTCACAGTTAGGATTTTTTTCTAATTCTTTGTACATTGGTTTTTTATTGCTTGTACAAAAATAAGGTTTGTTGTTTTCTTCAAAGTAATATAATATTGGTCTTACTTTTGCATTTCCGTCTAAACCTTCAGTTGCTAAATAAATTAATGGATTTTCATTTAAAAATTTTATTACATCATTCATAATATATACTTCCTTTTTTGGTTATTTATTGCAATAAATGTAATTAATATTATGATTGAAGTATTTTAAAAGCTTTTTGTAACTATTGGGTAACTTAGTAACCAAATGGTTACTTATAAAAAAAGAATTTGAAGATTATTCGAATTGTTTTTCGATATCTTCTGTTTTAATTAATTTTTCACAGTAATGGCATCTGACAACTGGCGGATGGTTGTTTATAACATTAAATTTAGGAGCTATAGGTTCATTTGCATAATTGGTTATGCATTTTGAGTTGGTACATTTGATAATTCCAGTAATTGTATTAGGCAGTATAATTTTATCTTTTTTCACTGGTTTGTAGTCTCTGATAATGTTAACACTGGCTTTAGGTGCAATTAATGCAATTTGGTCAAGTTCTTCGTGGTTTAATTCTCTGTTTTCAATTTTAACTATGTCCTTTCTACCAATTTCTTTTGATGAAACATTCATAGCTACTGTAACATTTTTAGTTTCACTGTCTGGAAGCCCTAGTATTTTAAGGATATGTAATGACTTGTTTGCAGTAATATGGTCAATTACTGTACCATTTTCAATAGCTCTAATTTTTAATTCAGATTTTTTATCAACACTCATAATTTACCCACTGTACATTTTTAAGTCTAATATGTCAATAATTACTTCAGTATCATTGATTAAAGTTTCAATATCTTTATCCTTTGTGTTTAATGTAAATGTTTCAATAACTCTGGCTCCGCGTGCTTTTACTTTTTCAGCCATTCTGTCTACTGTAGCCTGCCCCCCTCTGCCGGTCATTGTTGCAAAGAGGTATAGGTCTTTTCCTCTTAAATTGCATCTGTCAATTAATGTTATAATTGCAGGTGTTGGTTTTCCTGCCCAAGTTGGAGTTCCTATGTAGATTGAATTATATTCTGTTAAATCCACTTCAGAAGGAGCTATTTCAGTTTTTGTTTCTTTAATTGAGTCAATACAGGAAGTTAGTTTATTTTTAAATCCACTTCTATTTTTTAAATCAGTAACCTCGAGTATATCAGTTTTTAACTCTTTTGCAAGTGTTCTAGCTACAACTTCTGTACTTCCGTGTTGGGAATAATAAATTATTAAAGTTTTCATATTATCTCCCTCTCTTTGATTTTATTTGTTTGTTTTAGGGTGTTATATATTTTATGGATTAAGTCCAAAATGGTTTAATCCTGTTGTTTCATCTAATCCAAGCATTATGTTCATATTTTGTATAGCTTGACCTGATGCACCTCTAACAAGATTATCGATACAGGACAGCATTACAATTCTTCCGGTATCATCAATTTCAAATCCTCCAATATGAACAAAATTGGATCCTCTAACAGAACTTAAATGAGGAATTTCTCCATCATCCATTAATTTAATGAAGTATTCTTTACCGTATGTTTTTTCATAGAATTTTCTTAATTCATCAGGAGTAATGTCTGAATGCTCTTCTCTTAAGAAGCTATGGCTTGTTGTTTGGATTCCTCGAATAACTGGAACTAAATGTGGGGTAAATGAAACTTTAACATCTTCAAACCCATGTAATTCCTGCTGAATTTCAGAAACATGTCTGTGTGAAGAAATTTTGTAGGGATTGACATTATCTGCAATATTTGGGTAATGTGTGGTACTTGAAGGATTTACTCCTGCTCCGCTAACTCCTGTTTTTGAATCAATGACTATTCTGTCAACCAAATCATTATCTACTAAAGGGTAAGAGGATAATATTGCTCCTGTTGGGAAACATCCAGGATTTCCTACCAAATCAGCTTTTTTAATTTCATCTCTGTAAATTTCCGGAAGACCATAAACACCTTTAATGTCACTGGTATGTTCCAATCCGTACCATTTTTCATAAACTTTGGTGTCACGGTATCTGTAATCTCCGCTTAAGTCAATAACTTTAGTTCCGGTTTCAAGCAAGTCCGGAACTATTTTCATTGATGCTCCGTGAGGGGTGGCTGTAAATATTATATCTGCATCCAATTCACTTGGCTGTTTATTTTTGAAAACTAATCCGGAATCTCTTATGTGCGGGTGTATTTTATGTGCAGGTGTTCCGTCATATTTTCTTGAAGTAATGTTATTTACTTCTACTTCGCTATGATTTAATAACATTCTGAGAAGTTCTCCACCAGTATATCCGCTTGCTCCTACTATTGCTACATTATACATATTTATTTACCTCACTAATCACAATTATCGTTTATTTTTCCTTTGAAATCCATTTTTTTTATTTTTTTAATAATTTTACAGCTGCTGTCTAATTCTGCATTGTGGTATGCTTTCACACGTTCCACTTTAGCTTTTAATCCTCTTTTGTTAATAGCTTTTTGTAATTTAGTAATGTCATGTCTTTGATCAGCACCAATAGCTATTATGTCAGGATTAATTTCTTCTACAATTTTAAGGAAGTCTCCATTTTCATTACCAAGATAAGCTTCATCCACTCCTTTTATCATCTTTATTAACTCTAAACGTTGTTGTTCTCCAACTATGGGGTATCTTTTTCTTTTTTCAACAGTTGAATCACGAGCAATTACTACATAAAGTTTAGCGTCTTCGCCTCCAAGTTTTTTAGCTTCGTTAAGGTAAATTCCATGTCCCGGATGCAATAAATCGAATGTACCTGTTGCCATTACTTTTTTCATAATTTCACTACCTGTTTTGGTATTTTAAAGCTTCTTTTAAATCGATTTTATCTTTGTAAAGTGCAGAACCAATTACGATACCTTCAACACCACTTTCATTTAATTGTTTAACATCGGAAATACTGGTTATTCCTCCTGAATAAACAATCGGCAAGTCAACAGAGTTTTTAAGCTCAATAACCGGCTCAGTATAAAATCCTCCTAATAAACCTTCAACATCAACATTGGTAAAAAGAATACTTCCAGCTCCATGTTCTTTAAATTCATTTGAAAGTTCTGCCGGACTTTTATCAATCTTTTCCTGCCATCCTTTAATTACAACCCGGTTGTCTTTACTGTCAAGTGAAATCATTATTCGTTCTGATCCGTATTCATCAGACAGTTTGGTTATGGTTTCAGGATGTTCAATGCCCATAGTTCCGATAATTAATCTTTCTATGTCTAAATCGAGAAGTCTTTTGGCATAATCAATGCTTCTTATGCCTCCGCCTAATTGTATAGGTACACTAACTTCCTTTAATATTTTTTTAATTACATCGAGGCTGGTTTTTCCGTCAATCGTGCCGTCCAAATCAATAATATGTAAATTTTCAGCTCCCAAATCTTCCCAGTGTTTTGCAACATTTTCAGGGTTTTCAATAGCTATCATTTCACTTCCGGGTTGTCCCTGGACTAGCTGTACACATTTGCCATTTTTAATATCAACTGCAGGCATTATTAACATTTCATCTTTTTTAAATGACATTTATAACTCCATTACTAAATTTTTTGGTTTATAATATTTTTATAATTAATATGGTTTAATAGTTACTGTTAAATGCAAATCTTTTTTGGAAAAAATATATATGATATTGCCAATAATAAATTTAGGTATGACTAAATATTTATATAATATTTTTATATAATATTTTAATTAATATCTTATTAAGTGATTTAATATGAGTGATATTGTAAAATTTGAAAATGTGGTCAAGGAGTATAAATCCGGAGAGCATATTTTAACAGCTATTGATCATATCGATTTTACTATTGAAGAAGGTGAATTTGTTGTTATTTTAGGTCCTTCGGGAGCTGGAAAATCAACTCTTTTAAACCTTTTAGGAGGTTTAGACACTGTCACCAGTGGTAAAATTATTGTAGATGGAAACAATATTGAAAGCTTCAATGACAATCAGCTGACTAAGTACCGAGCTAAAAACGTTGGTTTCATATTTCAATTTTATAACTTAATTCCCAATTTGACTGCTCTTGAAAATGTTGAACTTATGAAGGATATTGTAGATGTTGATATTGATGGAATGAAAGTTCTGGCATCTGTTGGATTGGACAGGCATGCTAATCAGTTTCCTTCACAGTTGTCAGGTGGAGAACAACAAAGAGTTTCAATAGCTAGGGCTGTTGCTAAAAAACCGTCTATGCTTTTATGTGATGAACCTACTGGAGCACTGGATTCTAAAACAGGTGTTTCAATTTTGAATTTACTTCAGAATATGAGTGTTAACAACAATTCCACTGTAGTTATTGTTACACATAATGCAATTCTTGCTGAAGCTGCAGACAAGGTTATAAGAATTAAAAATGGTAAAATTGAAAGCATAACAATTAATGAAAACCCTAAAAAAGTAACTGATTTGGAATGGTGATTTTATGTTGTCTAAAAAGATGATTAGGGATATTAAAAATCATAAATCTCAATTTCTTTCAATCTTTTTAATGGCTTTTTTAGGAGTATTTGTATTTGCAGGAATCGGTGGGGAATACACTGGTTTTGAGCAAAGTGTAAATGATTATTATGATGCTACAAATTTAGCGGATGGATGGATTTATAGCAGTCATCTGGATAATTCTACTGTAGATAAAGTTGATAATCTAAGTGCAACTACAGCCAGTGAAAGACAGCTGGTTATTAATTCGGTAGGTGATTTTGATAATGACCCTGATGTGACGCTGCACTTTGTAGAAAATAATGATATTTCTAAATTTTATCTTGTTGAAGGAAAAGATGTTGATATTGATGATGAAGATGGTGTGTGGTTAGATAAACGTTTTGCCGATGCTAAACATTTAAATGTTGGGGATAACATTTCATTTTCAGTTAATGGATTAACCATTAATAAAGAAATTAAAGGTCTTGGTTATTCTCCTGAAAATGTTTATACTCCTTCAGATACTTCAATTATTACAGATTTCAATAAAACAGGTTATGCTTACCTGTCTTATAAGGCATTTCCAGCACAAATACAGTATAATGTATTGCTTGTTGATTTTAATGGAAATCCGAATGATTATGTAGCTGATTTGGATTCAGTTATTGGTGGAAATTACAGTTCATTTGTAAAACAGGCAGATCATCAAAGTGTTTCTCAATTTAATGAGGAACTGGATCAGCATAAAATGATGGGTGATATTTTCCCGGTTGTTTTCATATTGATTGCTGTTTTAACTCTGTTAACTACAATGGCAAGGATAATTAATCATCAGAGAACTCAGATTGGTGTTTTAAAAGCGGTAGGTTTTAAAGACAGAACTATAATGCTCCACTATATTTCGTACGGTTTCTGGCTAGTTTTGGCAGGAAGTATTTTGGGATTAATATTGGGGCCATTGACTATTCCAAAATTGTTTTTAGAATCAATGCAGGCTGTTTATACATTACCTGGATGGAGTGTTGGATACAGTATTAGTTTTGTCATAGTTGCAGCATTAATGGTTGGTGTATCATTAATAGCTTCTTACTGGGCAACAAGAAGTATTTCTAAAGAAAATCCTGCAAATTCAATCAGGCCAAAATCTCCTAAAGTTGCAGTTTCAGGATTGCTGGAAAAGTCAAAGATATGGAAAAAATTCAGCTTTAATGCACGCTGGAATTATAGGGATGCAAAAAGAAATAGAACAAGGTCACTAATGACAATTGTAGGTGTTGCAGGATGTACTGCACTGCTTGTTTCAGCATTTGGAATGTATGACGGAATGAATGACTTGCGTGACTGGGAATATGAAGACATTAATCATTATTCCTCTAAATTAATTGTTGATAATGATGCATCAATTAGTCAAATCAACAGCATAACTGATGAGGTTAAAGGTACTCAATTAATGGAAGGCAGAATAGAATTTGATGTTAATGACCATAGGGATTCAGGTTCGCTGCTGGTTTTAAATAAAAGCAGTTTGGTAACTCCAACAGATAAACATAGAAATCCGACAGAAATTCCTGATGACGGTGTTTCCATTTCCATGAAGATGGCTGATAATTTGGGTGTTGAAAAAGGAGACACAATCAAATGGCATATTGTAGGAAATGACAAATGGGTATCTACCAAAGTAAGCTCTATTCATGCAGACCCTATATCTCAGGGATTAATAATGACTCCTGATTATTTTGAAGATTTGGGATTGAATTATACTCCAACAAGTATTGTTACATCTCAGAATGTAACTTCAGATTATAATGGAATCAAAGCAGTAAATACTTTAGATACAGCTGTTTCAAATTGGAATGAGATATCTGAATCAATGCTTTCAATGGTATCTATTTTAATATTCTTTGCAGCATTATTGGCTGTTATTGTCCTTTATAATTTGGGATTGTTGTCATTTACAGAAATTGAGCGGGAAATAGCTACCTTAAAAGTTATAGGATTTGAAACAAATAATTTGAGAAAGTTATTATTGACGCAAAATTTATGGTTTACTTCAATGGGTTTTGTTTTGGGAATTCCATTCGGTTATCTCTTAATGAAATCAATGACGGATTCTGCAGGACCTTCATTCCAATTTCCTATAACCTTAAGTCCTGGAAACTTAATGTTAAGTTTTATAATAACATTTTCATTATCCATAGTGGTTAACTTAATGTTTTCAGGAAAAATTAGAAAATTAAATATGGTTGAATCATTAAAAGGTGTTGAATAACCTTTTACTTTTTTTTATTTTTGCAAAATTTATTTTAATTAATATTTATAATAATATATTATTATGAAGAGGACAGCTTTAAAAATTGGCTATATCGGAACTAATTTTCATGGTTTTCAAAGACAACCTGATTTAAGAACTGTTGAAGAAGAGCTGATTTACCATTTACGTAAACTAGGTTATATTGATGATTTAAAAAAGTCCAGATTTAGAATAGCCGGCAGAACTGATGCAGGAGTTCATAGTTTAGGTAATGTAATCAGTTTCCAGTCTGAAAAAGAAGTTAGAGTTAATGAAATCAATAACAGTTTGCCTGATGATATTCAGATACTGGCTAAAGCTCCGGTAAGATTTGGTTTTAAACCGAGGTATGCTGAAATGAGACAGTATCGTTATGTTTTATTCAGGTCTGATTTGGATTTGTATAAACTGAATGAAGTAGCTGAAATTTTTAAAGGAACTCATAATTTTACTAATTTTACTAAACGATTCCAAAAAACAACAACCAGAACAATTGATGATATTAAAATCACCAAAGCAAATCTCAATGATTATCATAAAAAGGAATTTCCAAATTTGCATGACACACTTTCACCTGTTTTTGTAGATATTTATGGGGAAAGCTTCTTATGGAACATGGTTCGTAAAATGATGCGTGTTTTTGTTGATGTAGCTATTGGGAAGTTATCTTTGGAAAAAGTTGAAGAATTATTAAATCCTGCAGAGAATGACCCTAGAGCCAATATTAAAGTTTTGGATCCGGATTATCTGATTTTAATGGATATTAAATATGATGGGGTTAAATTTGTTTATGATGATTATGCCTGTGAACGCTTTAAAAGAAATTTAGTTGATTCACTAGGCGATTTGCAAAGAAAATATGCTATAAGGGAATCCATGATAAAAAGTTTGGAAGATCTGGAACGGATAAACTAAAAAACAGGTAATTTTTATTGTTACTTGAGTTTATTATGAAAAAATTCTGCATTAAAAATAAGTTTTGATAAAAAAGAAGAATTCGGGAAATAAGATGTCCCAAATTCTATTTTTCCATTTCAAATGAAAATCTGTATTCTTGATTTACAAGAACCATGTCTTTGATTTTAGCATTCAAAATCCCTGAAATTTTGTATAAATCTTCCATGGTAACTAAATTACCTTCATTTATACTTAAAAAGAAGGTTACAATATCATCTGTAATAAGATAATTTAAATTGTAGTCTTCGTCTTTGTGATATTTTTTTAATATATCGTATATTTTTTCTTCAATTTCTTTATCAAGGTCGGTCATAATAATCACCCCAATGTGTATTAGTAGAAGTTTATACTATTTAAATAACCAACATTTATTATTCATGATTAACTAATTTTATATAGGTCGATAAAATGAAAATAGCTATTATACTTGGAACTAGGCCGGAAATTATTAAAATGGCTCCAATTATTGATGAAATTGAAAAGCGAGGTATAACTTCCTGTCTTATTCATACTGGCCAACATTATGATAAAGAAATGTCGGATAATTTCTTTAAAGACTTGGAAATCAAATCTCCAGATTATAATATTCACGTTGGTTCTGGTTCCCATGGAAAACAAACTGGTTTGATGATGCAGGGTATCGAAGAAGTTTTGCTTGATGAAAAACCGGATATAGTTCTTGTTCAGGGAGATACAAATGCAGTTCTTGCAGGAGCACTGGTGGCTTCTAAATTACATATTGCTGTTGGACATGTTGAAGCGGGACTCAGATCATTTGATATTACGATGCCTGAAGAATTAAATAGGATGGCTGCAGATGCCTGTTCTTTAATGTATTTTATTCCGACTGAAGAATCTGCAATTAATCTTTTAGCTGAAGGAATTTCAAGAAAAAAACTATTTATTACAGGAAATACTGTAGTTGATGCCTGTTTCAGGCATTTGGAAATAGCAAACAAAGCGGGAATTCAGGAAGAGTCTTTGGCTAACTTGGACATTGAAAATATGGATAATATTTTAACTTTGACTATGCATAGGGCAGAAAATGTTGATGATAAGGAAAGGTTAATAAATATTATTTCTTCTTTAAAAGAACTTAAAGACATGAATATTATTTTTCCGATTCATCCAAGAACTAAAAAGACTTTGGAGAACTTTAATTTATTTGATGAATTAAATGAATTGGACAATGTCCATATTATTAAACCGTTGGGATATTTGGACTTTTTAATTTTAACTTCACATTCTACTTTAATTTTAACAGATTCCGGAGGTCTTCAGGAAGAAGCAATTACTTTGGATGTTCCTGTTTTAACTTTAAGGTATAATACTGAAAGGCCTGAAACAGTCAGTGCAGGGGGAAATATTTTGGTGGGAGCTAATAAAAATAATATTTTAGAAAACGCTGAAAAGATTCTCAATGATGAAGAATTTGCAAATAAAATGAAAAATGCTAAAAATCCTTATGGAAAAGGGGATGCAGCTATTAAAACTATTGATGCAATCGAAGAAGCATATAATAATGGTTTATTGGATATTAAAGCCCCTGAAAATATAATGTCATCATTTGACCGTAAAATGATAAAAATTAATGAAGATGTTTCTGTTAAGGAATTTGAAGAAAATGAAAATGCATTAGTGCATATGGTTTTTGATGGTGAAAAAATGATTTTCCCATTGAATAATTTAAATTTAAAAGGTATGATGATTACTTATGATGTCTATCAATGATGATTCAATTTTACTGTTCGAATATTTTACAGCTTCCGGTGAAAAAGATAAATGTATTATTTCAGAAGCAGAAGCTTTAATATTTTCACTTTTAGATGATTTAAAAGATTATAATGTAACAGTTGTTCTTAATGAATCTTACAAGGAGATTATAGAGGATTATGATAATGTTACACCAATATTTATTAATGAAGATATAATTTCCTGGCTTGAAAAAAATGCAGCTAGTTTTAAAAAAGCTATTTTCATAGCTGCAGAAAATAATAATAGCCTATACAATATTACAAAAATTTTAGAAGAGAATAATGTAAAAATTTATAATTCCTCTTCTGAAGCATGTTACAATTCCTCTGACAAATTTGTTTCTTATGAATTGTTATACAATATTGTTCCACAGCCTAGAACTTTTAAATTAAAAATAGACAAAGTGGGATATTGGAAAAGAGCATTGGAAAACCTTTATAAAAAATGGCATGCTGAAAAACCATTGGATGATTTAAAACTTATAATCAAACCTCTTGTTGGTGTGGATTGTGAAAATATTAAAATAATAAATGGCATTGATGATTTGGATTATAGTTTGGAAAAAATATTTCTTCCAGGTTCCAGAGTAATAGTTCAGGAATTTATCGAAGGAACAGATATTAGTGTTAGTTTGCTTTGTGACGGCAGTACAGCTATTCCAATAAGTTTAAATAAACAGATTATAGATTTAACTGGTGATAAGGGAACTTATTTAGGGGGACAAATCCCATTTGAAAGCAAATTTAAAGATTTGGCTTTTAAAACAGCCATTAAAGCAGTTGAATCAATTGATGGCTTAAAAGGATTTGTTGGTGTGGATTTGGTAATCAGCAATGATGAAAAAGACATTGAGGATGTTTATGTCCTTGAAATTAATTCCAGATTCACCACTCCTTACGCAGGTCTTAAAAAAATAGCCAATATTAATATTGGTTCATCTATCATTGATTTGATTGATAAAAATGTAGATATTAAAGATTTAAATGAAAAAATAGATTTAAATGGAAAAATTGAATTTAAAAAATCAGGGGATAATTTAGTAATTAGGAGTATTTAAGAATGAAAGTAGCAGGTTTTGATATTGGCGGTGCAAACACTGACTTGGCAGTTGTTGATTTTGAAAATAATGAAGTAAAAAATATTGAAGTGGATTTTGCTTATCTTCCGATGTGGAGCAATAATGAAGCATTACCTAAAGTTTTAACTGAATTGATTGAAAATATTTGTCCGATTGATGAAATTGATGCTGTAGGAATATCTATGACTGCAGAATTGGTGGATGCATATGATACAAAAAAAGACGGAGTTTTAGATGTTGTTAAAAAATGTGAGGAAACTTTTGAGTGTCCGACAGCTTATGTTGGAATTGATGGGATGTTATCAAAAGAAGAAATTGAAAAAACTCCTTTAAAGGCAGCAGCTGCTAACTGGATAGCTACTGCCCAAATAGCTACATTAATAAGTGATAATTGTATTTTCATAGATACTGGAAGTACAACAACTGATATTATTCCAATTAAAGACGGAAAAGAATGTGCAATTGGAAGATCAGATTTTGAAAGACTGGCTACCGGCGAACTGGTATATACAGGAACATTAAGAACCAATTTGGCCAGCTTCTTGGATAAGGTTCAGTTACATGGAAAAGAATACAGGGTAGCTTCCGAGTTATTTGCACAAACTGCAGATGTTTATACTGTTTTGGATTTAATAACTTTAGATGATTATGTTTGCGATACTTTTGATGGTGAAAACAAGTCTAAAAAAAGTTGTATGAAAAGAATAGCAAGAGTATTGTGTGCTGATTTGGATTCATTAAGTGAAGATGATGTTGTTGAATTAGCTAAATTCACTCATCAAAAGCAGGTTGAACAAATTGCAGATGCTTTAAAACAGGTATCTGAAACTCAAAATTTGGATTTAATTGTAACTACTGGTCTTGGAAAAGATATTTTAGATAAAAAAGCTGCAGAATTCTTAGGTCTTGAAGTTAAATCTATGGATACCATTTTAACTGATGAAGAATGTGTTGTTGCACCGGCAGTTGGTACTGCAGTGATGATGAACAAATTTTTAAATTAAAAAAAGTTTAAATGTGTGGTTTAATACCATACATCTTTTATTCCTATTAAGTAAGCTCCGGTATTGGCCACTAAATGTATAATCAATGTTAATACAACAGCTATTGCAATAATTGTTATGGAAAAGCTTACCATTACTGAACTGAATATTAAAGCAACAATAAGAAAATCAATCTGGTCTAAAATGGGGGCAGGTTTTCCCTGTCCAATTCCCACTCTTCTTTTTAAAAAACTTCCTACTGCATCCCCAACCATTGCACCGAATCCAAGTAAAAATCCTACTATTATTCCTTCTACTAAATTTGTACAGATGGGAGTATAAATAAATTCTCCAAAGTTTTCAAGTATTATTGGCCCAAGCAATCCCTGAATTGCTCCCATAAGGGTTCCCATAATTGTCCCACCGATTAATCCTCTCCATGTAACTCCGTTACCTATCCATCGGTTGCCATTTTTGTCTGTTTTTTTGAAATCTAAAGGAAGGCCTCCTCCAAAGACTAATGCAGAACCGTTTGACACATAAGCAGGCAATATAAAGTATAGGATAGTAATACAAGCCATTATAAAAATTTGGGTATTATCAACCATATATGTTCCTCATTTTTTTATTAAGTTTTATCTTTGTATGTGTTATCTTTTATATTTAATGTTAAAACATTAATTAACTTTAAATATTAAATTGAGTTAATATATTTATATTATGTAATGAATGGTTAATAGTTTATTAATTATTAGCAAAGGGTGATTTTGTGAGAATAAAAATGACAAAAAGTTTGTGTCCAATTTGTTTCAAACCACTTGATGCAGAGGTTTTTGATGAAGACGGTAAAATCTTGATTAAAAAAACCTGTGATGAACATGGTGAGTTTGTAAATACATATTGGAGTGATGATAAGCTTTATAATAGGGTTAAACAATTTGAACCTACAATAACTTCAGTTGAAAACCCTTCTGTAGAGAAATTCGGAGATTGTCCTAATAATTGTGGGCTTTGTGAAGACCATGAAACCTCCACTGTGTTAGGTTTAATTGATGTTACAAATAGATGTAATTTAAGATGTCCTGTTTGTTTTGCAAATGCGGCTGTTTCCGGACGTTTGTATGAACCTACACAGGATGAAATTAGGGAAATGTTAAGGAACCTGAGGAATTTAAAACCTCATCCAACTCCAGCTATTCAATATGCGGGTGGTGAACCGACTGTTAGGAAGGATTTGGTCGAACTTGTAGCTATGGCTAAAGAAGAAGGTTTTACTCATGTTCAAATAGCTACTAATGGTTTAAGATTAGCTAGAAAAGAAAATTTTGCAAAAGAATTAAAAGATGCTGGTTTAAACACAGTATACTTGGCTTTTGATGGTGTAACTCCTGAACCATATATCAATAACAGAGGTAAAAATTTACTTCCTCAAAAGATTCAGGCTATTGAAAATTGTAGAAAAGCAGGTCTTGGTGTAGTTCTTGTTCCAACATTAATTAAAGGTGTCAATGATCAGCAAATCGGTGAAATTATTAAATTTGCATTTGATCATAGGGAAAATGTTTATGGAGTCAATTTCCAGCCGGTTTCATTTTCAGGAAGAACTCCTGCAAGTCAGGTTGAAGAACAAAGGATAACTATTCCTGATTTTGTTAATGAGATTGCTAAACAAACTCATGGTGATGTAAATGTTGATGATTTTTATCCTCCATCTTCTGTAGAACCATTTGCACGTTTTATCGGTGCTCTTGAAGGCGAAAGTCCGGGTGTTACTTTAAACTGTAATCAGCACTGTGGAATAGCTACTTATGTGTTTATGGAAGAAACTGAAGGGAAAAATACATTAAACAATTTGATTCCTATTACTAAATTCATTGATGTTGAAGGGTTATTTGAATTATTGGACAAATATTCCGACAAACTTGAAAAAGGTGGATTTGGAATTAAGAAAAGGGTTGAAGCTAGTGCTGTGAAAAACCTTCCCAAATTGATTAATACTAATGAAGTACCTGAAGGTTTGGATATTAAGAAAATATTGTTAAATGTATTTACTAAAAGATCTTATGATGCTTTAGGAGAATTTTCAAAAGATGCTATGCTTATTTCCTGTATGCACTTTATGGATCCATTTAATTTTGATGAAGATAGAGTTAAAAAATGTATTATTCATTATGCAACTCCAGACGGTAGAATTATTCCGTTCTGTACTATGAATTCCATGTATCGTGAAAGTGTGGAAGAAGAATTCTCAACACCTTTAAAAGAAGATAAAAACTGAGGGTTTAAATACATGATTATTAAGTCACCTTCAAGACTTCATTTAACTTTAATTGATATGAATGGGTCTTATGGAAGGATAGATGGAGGAATAGGTCTTACAATTAAAGACCCTAACTTTGTCTTATACGGAGAACCGGCAGAAAAAGGAATCACTGTTGATTTCAAGGATAATACTCAATTTAACGATGTGATTCGTAATGAATGTGTATCTAAAATAACTTCTGCAGCACAAAAAGTAATTGACCATTTTGATATTGACGAAGGATTTTATTTTAGAGTGGATAAAGCTTATCTTCCTCATTCTGGTTTAGGTTCTGGAACTCAAATGGGTTTATCAACCGGAAAGCTTATTGCTGAACATATTGGTGCTTATTCAAACGGATATTCTTTAGGAGAAATTATCGGACGTGGAGGAACTTCCGGAATTGGTGTGTTTTCATTTGATTTTGGGGGATTTATTGTAGATGGTGGACATAGCTTAAAATCAAAATCATCATTTTTACCATCATCTGCTTCACAAGCTAAACCTCCTCAATTATTGGCTCACTATGATTTTCCTGATGATTGGGAGATTTTACTGGTTATTCTTGATTCCAAAAATACAGTAAACGGTCAAAAGGAAGTAAACATATTTCAGGATTACTGTCCTGTTCCTAAAAATGAAGTGGAACAAACTTCCCACATTATATTTATGAATATGATTCCTTTTTTACTTGAAAGGGATTTGCCAGCATTTGGCCATTCAATTGATGAAATTCAAAAAAGAGGATTTAAAAATGTGGAAGTTTCGCTTCAGTCTCAACAAATCAGGGATTTGACGGATAAATTAAGGGAAATTGGAGCTTATGGTGTAGGTATGAGCTCTTTTGGACCTACAGTTTATTCAGTATTTGATAAAAATAATAAACACATAGTTGAAGAGATTAAAGAGTATGTCGGAAACAGAGGCATAGTTCTTACAACTAAAGCACAAAATTATGGTCATGAAATCCAAAAATAAGTGGTATATATGGATATAATTAAAGGAAAAACATGGACTTTTGGTGAAAATATTGATACGGATGTTATTATTCCCGGAAGATATTTGAGAACCTTTAATCCTCAAGATTTGGCTGATCATGTACTTGAAGGAGAACGTCCAGATTTTACAAAGAATGTTAAAAAAGGAGACATAATAGTAGCTGATGAAAATTTTGGTTGCGGTTCATCAAGAGAGCAGGCTCCAGTAGCTATTAAAACTGCAGGTGTAGATGCTATTGTGGCTAAATCTTTCGCCAGAATTTTTTACAGAAATGCAATTAACATTGGATTGCCAGTAATTGTTTGTGATATTCAGGCAAAAGACGGAGATATTATAAACATTGATTTGTCAAAAGGAATATTAACTAATGAAACTACTGGTGAATCAGTTACTTTTGAACCTTTTAAAGAGTTTATGTTAGATATTTTAGAAGATAATGGTCTTGTTAATCATTATCTAAAAGAAAAACAATAATTTTTATTTTTTGGAGGCATTAATAATGGAGTGTCCAATTTGCGGTTCTGATGATTTTGATATTTTAAATTCAAAGCAGAAATCATCTAAAAAGAAGATTACGGAAGAATATTTATTAAAATGTGTAGATTGCGGTCATGTTTTTAAAAATGTTGTTTCATCTAAAAAACCTCAATTGTATAGGGTTATTATTTCAAAGCAGGGTGAATCTATAAAAACATTCATCGAATTATCCCCTAATGATGAATTGGCTGTTGGAGATAGTTTGCTTACTGAAGAAGGTCAGGTTGAAATAACAAGTATTGAAACTGAAAATAAACGTGTTAAAAAAGCTTTAGTTGAAGATATTGTTACAATATGGGCCAATTCAGTTGAAATTCCTGCACGTATAGGATTTTCTGTTGATTTGCATGGTGAAGTCGATTCATATAAATTGGATTTGGACAGGGATTTCCAGATATCTACAGAAGATATTGTTAAAATTGATAAGCACATTGTTAGAATACATGTTATTAAAACACAGGAACGTAAAATTACTTCCGGATTTGCAAGAGCTGAAGTAATTAAAAGAGTTTATGGAAAACCTGTTAAATTCAATAATTTCGATTATGATTTAACCAAATATATTGTTAAGAAAACATTAAGCGAGTAAGTTTCATGAAAGTATATATTGACACATATGGCTGTACATTCAATAAAGCCGACGCTCAGATAATGGGGGGAGTTTTAAAAGAAAATCATATTGATTTGGTTGATTCTCCTGAACTGGCAGATGTTATAATTGTAAATACATGTTATGTAAAGCTCCCGACTGAAAATAAGGTAGTTTATAAAATTCAGCAGTTGCAGGAAAAATTTCCAGATAAAAAAGTTATCGTAAGCGGGTGCATGGTTGAAATTGATCCTGAAAAATTAGAAAAAGTAGCTCCTGACTGCAGCTGGATAGGACCTCATCAACTTAATAAAACAGCAGATGTAGTTAACGGAACTTATTGTGGCAGGGTTATTCGTGAGTGCGGATTTTCAAAAGACAGTAAAGTTGGGGTTCCTAAAGTTTCTGATGGTTCTTTAATTCACATAATTCAAATAGCTGAGGGCTGTTTGGGAGCATGTACTTTTTGCTGTACTCGTTTTGCAAGAGGACCATTAAACAGTTATCCGATTAAGGATATAGTTGCCGAAGCTAAAAAAGCTATTGATGATGGTGCTGTTGAAATTCAGCTTACTGCTCAGGACACTGCCGCTTTCGGATATGATAGTGGCGAAAAACTGTCTGATTTAATTAAAGAAGTGGCTAATTTGGATGGAGAATTTCGTGTTCGTGTTGGAATGATGCATCCTAAAAACATTTTAAATAATGTTGATGAAATAATTGATGCAATTAAACATCCGAAGGTATATAATTTCATTCATTTGCCTGTACAAACAGGAAGCAATAAAGTTTTATCTGAAATGAGAAGAGGCCATACACTGGATCAGTATCTGGATATTGTTTCAAAATTTAAAAGTGAAATTCCGGATTTGACCTTGGCGGTAGATATTATTGTCGGATATCCAACTGAAAGTGATGAAGATTTCCAGTTAACTGTTGATTTACTTAGAAATATAAAACCAAGTTTGATTCATTTGTCAAAATATCAGCATAGGAAAGGTGCAGTTTCATCTTCTCTTAAGGAAATTCCCCATGAAGTCATGAAAAAAAGGTCTAGGAATTTGTCTAGAATCAAAACTGAAATTACTGAAGAAGAAAACAAAGAATTAGTTGGTTCTGTTCAAAATGCCGTTGTTGTGGAAGTAGGTTCTAAAGGTGGATTTATAGCTAAAACAGATTCTTATATTCCAGTAATTGTTGACGGTGTTAATTTAGGAGACTTTATTAAGGTTAAAATCACTGATGCAACAGCTACTTACCTTAAGGGTGATGTTGTGTCAAAATAATTTTTTATTTTTCTGTTATGGTTTATTTTTCTATCATTGCTTATTTTTGTTCTTCAATTATTAACTTTGTTTTTTAAATTTTCCAATTTGGAAAATGATATACTATTATGTTTATGGTTATTGTATAAAGGGTAAATAGCCATTATTGCCGATACATTTATATACTATATGGTACTATGTTTTAATTGGAGGTGTCATTATGAGTGAATTACCAATCGCACCAGTCGGTCGTATCTTAAAAAATGCTGGCGCACAAAGAATTAGTGATGATGCAAAAATTGCATTAGCTGAAGCATTAGAAGAAAAAGGTGACGCAATTGCACAAAAAGCTGTAAATTTCGCACGCCACGCTGGTAGAAAAACTGTAAAAGCTGAAGATATCAAATTAGCTATCAAATAGGCTTTTTAACAATTTATTAAATCTATTGGCCATTTTCTTGGTCAATTTTTTATATTTTTATTTTTCATCGGTTTTTATTGTAACAGATAACTTTATATACTATGTTAAATAAAATAAGTAATGTTGCATAGGACCGGTGGTCTAGGGGTATGATTCCTCCTTGACATGGAGGAGATCACGAGTTCGAATCTCGTTCGGTCCATATGCCATGGTAGTTCAGTTGGGAGAACGCCAGACTGAAGATCTGGATGTCGCTGGTTCAAGTCCGGCCCATGGCATTAACTACTTTTAAAATATTTATTATCTTTATTTGAACTGACTATTTTTTTAAAATATTGTTATTTATTAAAAAAAGTTATTTTTTATTTAAATTTAAAAAAAGTGATGGATTAAGATTCTAATCGAATCTTATTGGTTTTGGTGTTACTTGAGTGTTTTCTCTTAAAGTACGGTATTTATCTACAATTTCGTATCCGTTGTCACTGCCGATTAAATCAGCCCCACCTGTTAAAAGCTGATTAGCTAATTTATATGTATCTACGCCACCATAAATTTCAATTTTAAGTTGTGGTGCATATTTTTGGATTATGTTAATATCATTAACTTTTGAATAAATATTGTCTGGGGCAATGAATCCTGTGGATGTTTTGATGAAATCCACTTTATTTTCTTCCAGTACTTTTGCAATACTTGCTTTTTCACTGTCTTCTATTGCCTGCATTTCAACAATGACTTTTAAGGTTTTATCTCCTAAAAGTTCTCTTAACTGGCTGAGTTCTTCATGGATTAAGTTATATTTATGATCTTTTAGGTGGTTTAAATTGATTACTGCTTCAATTTCATCTGCTCCGTCTTCAAGAGCTTTAGCTGCTTGTGCTACTTTACCTTCTGTTGTTTCAAAACCTAAAGGAAATCCAACAACAGTACTTATTTTTGTAGTACTGTCAGCTAATTTTTCTTTAGCTAATGATACATATGTCGGACTTATTGTAATGGAATTAAAGTTTAGTTCTCCCAATTTATCTAAATATTCTTCCATTTCTTCTTCACTTATCATGTTATTTAAGTTTATACAATTGATAAGGCTTGCTAACTCTTTTGAGTTTTTTATTTTATACATTATATAACACTCCTATATAAGTAATTTAATTAGTAATATTACGAATAATCTATATAATACTTTTGTCTTGATTTTTTCAGATTAATTTTTTAGCCATATATGGACCTTTTCTTTCATATCCAAATTTACGATAATAATTTCTGGTTCCGATTCCGCTAATTATAGCTATTTCATCTTTTCCTTTCTTGATAGCTAATTTTTCAGCTTCTTTTAATAGTTTTTCTCCAAATCCTGTGTGTTGACCTATTTTTGGATTTTTACCACCTATTTTAATCATATTTCCATAGACGTGCAATTCACGTATAAGTGCAGTTTCATCGCTGATTTCAGGTCTGTAGTGATTTGGTGAAGGAATTCTGAATCTTAAAAATCCTGCGATACTTTCTTCGTTTTTATCTTCAATTGATAAAAAGGTTTCTTCACCGCCGCATGCATTGTATGATTCTTTAAATAATTTAAAATCATCTAAACTATATTCCTGACTTGTTTTTTTATGACCTATTTCGCGGCAGCGGATACATTGGCAGTTAATGTCATGTTCTTTTAATTTGTTGTAAACCAGTTCTCCAAGGTTGGATTTTTGAACTCCTGCTTCAATTAATGTTGATGGAATGTCTCTTTGAATTCTCATGGTTCTAACCCATTTTGGAAGAATCTGTTTAATTTTAACAATTAAATCAACAGCTTCTTCATCAGTATACGGATTATATTTTCCTTCTTTCCACAGGTCATATAACTCGCTGCCTTTGGTAACAAGACACGGGTAAATCTTAAGCATGTCCGGTTTAAAATTATCATCGCTAAATAGCTTTTTGAACATATTTAAATCTTCATCAGGACTTACAAACAATCCAGGCATCATATGCATTGCTACTTTTACGGCACTGTCACGAAGAAGTGTATTTGATTCTATTACATCAGCTATTGTATGGCCTCTTTTAATTTTAGTGTATAATTCGTCAGATAAAGTTTGAACACCTAATTCAACTCTTGTAACTCCAAAATCAAGCATTCTATTTATGTGTTCTTTTTTACAGTAGTCAGGACGTGTTTCAAATGTCATTCCGACACATCTTACTTTGGAATTTTCATTGGCTTTTTGAACATCATCAATAAGTACATAATTGCTTGGTTCATAGCTTTTAAGAATATCTTTTTCAAAGCATTTTATTTCTGCAGGATCTAAATTGTATTCGTTGTCTTCAGGTTTGTTTTTAAGTATCAATCCAAAATCAACCATTGCCTTTAGACATTGTGATACAAACCATTCCTGATAACATAAGTCTCTGGAAGGGAATGTTCCGCCCATTATGATGAGTTCCACTTTATCAATTGGGTGTCCTATTTTTTTAAGCTGTTTCAAACGGTTAAAACATTGTATATATGGATGAAATTCATACATTCTACCTCTTAGGGCTGCAGGTTCTTCACCGGTATAACTTGGTGGTGCATTGTTATTTTTTGGACAGTAAAAACACCTTCCGTGAGGGCATTCATGAGGATGGCACATTACAGCAACTATTGCAACACCGGACATTGTTCGGGTAGGTTTTTTCTTTAAGATGTTTGAAACAATTTCTTTTTCTTGGGGAGTTGCATATTCCAAAATATCTGCATTGCTCATAAATCTGGATAGCTTTAAGTCACGACATAACTGTCTTTTTTTGACTTCCAGCTCTTTTCTGGTGTTTATCTTGTTTTTTAAAATGTCCTCAATTATTATGCGACAAGCATTTTCCATATTATTCTAACCTTTTATAAATTTAATAGTTAATTATTTATATTGATATAATTATAATATTTACTGTTTTATAGAAGATATTTTCTTTAAAATATCTAAAAATAATGTGATAACTATGAATATTAAAGAAGTTTTAAACTCTAAAGTTTTAGATAAAAACGCATATGAAGTTGGAACTGTAAGTGATTTTGATATTGATCAAAAAGAAGGAACTATCAATTCCATGATTGTTTCTTTAAAAAAAGGAGTATTTTCTAAAGAAGAACTTGAAGTACCTTTCGAAGACATTGAAACCATTGGTGGATATGTTATTTTAGCTAAAGAATTACCTAAACCTGAAGAAGCTGAAGAAGAAGTTGAAGCTCAAAAAGTTGAAGTAGAAAAAGAAGAATAAATAAGTATTCTTAAAAAGGGGTTTTTAAAAATGATTGTTGATGCAAGAAATAGGGAAATAGATCTTGGATCACATGTAAGATATGTAGATACTGGAACTGTTGGTGAGGTTACTGACAGTAAAGTGGAAAATGATGCTTCCTGGGTTAAAATCGATAAAACTAATTTATGGTATCTTGCAAATAAATTAGAATTATTAAATGATGAAGATTTTAAAACTAAAACTTATCATGATGATAAGGATATAGATATTGAAGCCATTAAAAACTCTGAAAAAATGTTTGAGGATGTTGAAATATCTTCCAGTGCAGCTAATGGTGGAGGATAGTTTCATCCTTTCTTTTTTTAATGATTCATAGTAAATATTTTAACTTTACCTGCAAGTTTTGGACCGATACCTTCTACTTTTTGTAAATCTTTTTCACTGGCTTCACTTAAATTATCGCCGAATGTTTTCATAAGAAGTCTTGCTCTTTTTCTTCCAAGTCTTTTAACTCCTACAACAAGGGGGATTATATCTTCTTTTACTCCGTAATATAATCTGGCAGATAAATAATCCATGTCTTTCAGGTTGGAATAATTGCCAAGAACTTCAAGTGTGTTTTTAGCAAATTTAACTAAACGGGAAGCTTCATAAGCTGATCTTCTGGTAGATGCTGAATAAACATTGTATGCATTTTCAATTTCATACTCATTTCGCTCATCAATCCATTCGATTAAAGAAACGGCAGTGGCTTCGGGGTTTCCTATATCAACTGCAAAAAGGCCGCATTCAGACAGTTTGTCACGAACAGGGTCTTTGCTTTTTCTTCCTTTAAATGAAATTAATGGTAAATCAGGAGTTTCAGCTAATGCATAAATCATTTCTGCAGGGTTTAATTTTTCCATAGTTGAAACATATTCCTTAATTTTTACAGCTGTTTCAACTGCATAGTTTGATTTAGCTATTAGATTACCGAAGTCTGTTGTTTTAAGTCCTTCTGGGGTGGCTCTTATTATTCCATTTTGAAGCAGGAATTCAAGAGCGCTTTCAAGCTCCCAGTTTAAACTGTCCTGAGCAAACATGGACATGGATGGATTGTTTTTCATTTGGAATCCGTATAATGTTTTTCCAAAGAAATCATTTAAATCATCAAGGTTTTTGGAAAGTGAAGATGCGATTTGTGCTATAATCTGTTTGTAGATGGCATCTTTGTTGTCTATTAATTTTGAATTTGTTAATTCAATTTCACCGTTAACATAACGAGCTTCCAGGTCAAATGCCTCATCCATTGTTTTAGCTACCAAATAGGAATACCCTACATCATCATATTGCGGTCTTCCGGCTCTTCCGGACATCTGTTCATAATCAAAAACAGGTATTGATGCAGGACCGTTGCTTGTCCATCGGGTGTGGTCTCTGATTACCACATATTTTGATGGCAAATTAACACCATACATCAAACTTGGAGTTGCAGTAATCATCAGTATATTCCCGTTTCTGAATTCATCTTCAATTATTTCTTTCTGTTCATTGAAAAGTCCTGCATGATGGAATACAACTCCTTTTTCAGCAGCTTCAGCCAGTTTAAGACAGGTTGTAGTTGGAAGTGATCCTTTTTTCTTTGGAACTTCCAGTAATTTATCAGCTACCTGTTTAAATTTCTGTTTTTGTTCCTTTGTTGTTTTTTTATCTATTTTTTTAGCGACATAGGTAGCTAAGCTTTCTGTAAATCTTCTTGTTGACACAAAACTTAATGCTTGTGAATTGTCTTCAATAGCTTTTTCAACAATTTTTACAATAACATCGTTTTTATTTTTTGTATTGAACATTTCAGCATCCAAAACTTCTTTATTTAAAGGCACTGGTCTGTAATTATGTTCTACAGTTTTCCCGTCAAGCCACTGTTCAATTTCATCTATGTTTTTTAAAGTAGCTGAAAGAGCAATTATTCTTAAACTTGGATTGATAATTTTAGCTCTTGTAATAGCTGATTCTAATGTGGGTCCTCTTGAGTATTCTCCGATCATATGGAATTCGTCAATAATCAGTGTATCTACTTCACGAAGTACATTCCAGGAAAATCTTGTAAGCGCATCAAATGATTCAAAAACCATAACAGATAAATCGGAGTTGGATGGGTGTTTGCCTACTTTAATTCCATGTTCTTCAAAGGCTTTAAATTCTTTTACTTTTTCATTTTGAATTGAAAGAAGGGGTGCTGCATAAATGGCTTTTCCACCATTTAAAATAGTTTTCAGAGCAGGCAGAATTCCAAGTACTGTTTTACCACTGGCCGTTGGAATTGATATAATATAATTAGATTTATCTTCTAAGTATCCTGATTCGATTACTGCTTTTTGCGCGGGATTGAATTCCTTTATGTACGGATAAGCAGTATTTATTATTGTTTTTATATCATTTGACAAATTTTCCATAGTAATCATTTAAAATTTATTTTTTTCATATATAATAAATATTTGTAGTGTCCATTTGATGAATAATTTTTCTTAAAAACTTGTGCTAACAGTTATATATAAGTTTTCATAAATTATTCAATCAATTAATTTAATAGGAGATAAAAACCATGGTAGTGAAAGTAGAAGTATTTACATCTGATAGCTGTCCTCATTGTCCGGCTGCAGTTAATGTTGCTAATGAAGCAAAAGAAGTTTTAGGTGATGCTGCGGATATTATTGTTTGTAATATTGCTTCAGAAGAAAATAGGCAAAAAGCAATTGGCCTTGGAATTATGGCTGTTCCTACAATAGCTATTAATGATGAAGTGGCATTTGTTGGTGCACCTGCTTTAGATGAACTTGTTAATAAAGTTAAATCTTTGATTTAATTTTATCTTCTTTTTTTATAACTTGTAAACATGACAAATGAAAATTATACTGGAGTTACTACTGGAACTATAGCTACTGCCTGTTCTCTTGCAGCTTTGGAATCTATTTTGGATACTTCAGATATTGATTGTGTCAAAGTCAAAACACCTAAAAAAACTTTAGACATTATAATTGATGAATGCAAAAGGTTATCTCATTCTTCTGCCTGTGCTGTAGCTCATAAGAATCCTTATAATGATCCTGATGTTACTGTAGGTCTGGCTATTGTTGCTACTGTTGAATTATTGGATAAAACCAGTGATGGAGATAGTGTCATAATAACTGGTGGTGAGGGTGTTGGTAAAATAACAAAACCTGGCCTTCAAATTCCAGTGGGGGAATATGCAATAAATCCGGTTCCCCGCAGAATGATTAGGAAAAATTTGGAAAGGATTTTGCCGGAAGATAAAGTAGCTAAAGTAACAATTTCAATTCCTGAAGGTCGAAAGATAGCTAAAAAAACAATGAATCCTAAATTGGGTATTGTTGGAGGAATATCTGTCATTGGAACTACTGGAATAGCCAGATCCATGTCTAGTGAAGCTTATAAAAATTCCATTGTTACTCAAATAGATGTTGCATTGGCTTTAAATTTGGATAATCTGGTTTTTGTTCCGGGAAATATTGGTGAAAAATTGGCATTAAAGCAACTTGACATTACAAAGCAGCATATTATTCAGACTGGAAATTATGTGGGTTTTATGTTTGAGGAAGCCAAAAAAAGAGGAATTGATGAATTTACTTTCTTTGGTCACATTGGAAAGCTGATTAAAATAGCCGGTGGAATTTTTAACACCAAACATGCAATAGCAGACGGAAGACGGGAAATAATGATTACTCATGCAGGTATTTGCGGTGCTGATACAAAAACACTTCAGAAACTGTATGATTCTAAAACAACTGAAGACATGTTGGATATTTTAGATGAAGAAAATTTGCATTTGGATGTTTGTAATAGTATTGCATTGGCTATTAAAGAGAGATGTATGCAGAGATTTGATTTAGATTTAAATGTTATTTTGGTTGATATGGAAGGTAACTATTTAAATGATAATTTTGAAAGGTTTTTATTATGAAAATAGCAATGGTCGGTCAGTTTCCGCCTCATGTAGGTGGTGTAGGGGTTCATATTCATACTTTATCCAAGGAACTTGTAAAACAAGGTCATAAAGTTTATGTAATAACTTATCCTCATAAAGATATTGAAGATATTGAGGGTATTCATGTAATCGGAACCAAAGGAGTTAATATTCCTGGAATCCGTGGATTGATGTTTAAGATAAATGCAAAAAAAGCATTGGAAAACTTATTAAAAGAAGTTGATATTGATATTATCCATGGCCATTACCTGTTTCCTGCAGGGGCAGCAAGTGTTGAAGTTGGAAAAAAACATGGTATTAAAACATATATAACTGCACATGGTTCTGACATGTTTGAAATGTATAAAAAACAGTTTTTCATGAGGCCTATTATTAAAAAAGTATTAAAAAAGGCAGATGTTATTTTTGCAGTAAGCAATGCTTTGAAAGATGAAATATTAGCTACTAAAGTTCCTGGAATTGAAAATAAAACAAGGTTGTATTGGAATTCTGTGGATATTGATAAGTTTAATAATAATTCAAATACTCAGTTCAAATCACAATTTAAAAATGATAAGCCCATTGTTCTTTTTGTAGGCAATATTATCAAACGTAAAAATGTAAATTCTTTACTGGAAGCTAAAAAAATAGCTAAAACTGATTATAATCTTGTTGTTGTAGGAAATGGTCCTCTTTTAAAACAGCTTAAGGATAAAGCAGAAAAAGAAAATATTTCTGATGTTTATTTCACAGGGGCCAGAAATGATGTGGAAAATATTATGCCATGTGCAGATATGCTTGTGTTGCCGTCTTTTTCAGAAAGTTTCGGGCTGGTTTTAATTGAAGCTCTGGCCTGCGGAAAACCCGTTATCGGAAGTGATGTTGGGGGAATTAAAGAAATTATAACTCCTGGAGTGGGGCTGTTAATTGACCCGAACAGTCCTGAAACTATATCTGATGCTATTGATAAGATGATTTTGGATGATGAATTTAGAAGTAATTTAGCTTCAAATGCAAGAAACAGGGCTAAAATATTCAGTAAAGTTGAAATTCCTTATGATGAGGTAAAATAATGAAAAAATCAGTAAGGTCTCCAGGTTCAGCAACAGTAATTAATGCAATAGCTACAGGTTTCGGTGCTGCTTTTGGTATAGGTTTGGATATAAAATGCTGTGCCAATACTCAAAATAGTTCTATAACCTGCTCTAATGATGTTGGAGCACCAACTACATTGATGGAGATTTGTGCTAAAAAAACTTTTGAAAAATATGGAATTTCTTCAGATGATTTTGGAATGAATTTTAAGACAGAATCAGAACTGCCGATGGCATCAGGATTATCAAGCAGCAGTGCATTATCTAATGCTGTTGTAAGTATATCTTCCAAAATTATTGCAGAAGAATTTAATTTAATGCCTCTTGATGATTTGGAAATAATCAATTTAGCTATTGATGCATCTCTTGAGGCAAAAGTTACTATAACCGGATCATTTGATGATGCAACAGCTTCATATTTTGGAGGAGTTGTTGTTACAGATAACAAAAATAGAAAATTCATCATCAAAGAGAAAATGGAAGAATATCCTGTTTTGGTTTATATGCCTAATTTTGGTTCTAAATCCGGAAGTTCTGATGTTGGCCGTATGAAAGTGCTGTCACCACTTGTTGAAACAGCTTTCGGATTGGCCAGATCAGGAGATTATTTTAAAGCACTTAATTTAAATGGTTTAATTTATGCAAACACTTTAGGTTTTGATTCCAATATAGCTATTGATGCTTTGGAAGTTGGTGCAATAGCTTCAGGTTTATCTGGAACTGGATCATCATTTGTAGCTATATGTGAGGATGAAGCAATTGATGATATTAAGGAAACTTGGTCCAAATATGAAGGAAGGGTTATTGAAACAAAAGTTGATAACATCGGGTGTCAGTTTATAGGATAATAATTTTATGTATGACCAAAATAAATTTTTATTAGAAACGTCAAATAATCCATAGTATTAAATAGTATAATACTAATAAATTATATTATTATCATTATTATCAAAAGATGGTGATTTCTTGAAAAATAATTACAAGCTAAAATCTTTTAAAGATAAAAAAGATGCCGAGAAAGTGCTTTTAGACTCTAGAAAACGCATTGATGAAATTGATAATGAAATTTTTGATTTAATTTGTCAGAGAACTTCATTTGCTATGGATATAGCTCTTGCAAAGGACTATATTGGCATGCCTGTATATGATAAGAAAAGAGAGGATTCAATTCATAAAAAAATTGGGGAGTTGTCTGAAAAAAACCATATTGATGTTGATATTAGTAATCAAATCATGGATATGCTAACTACATTAAGTAAAAATGAGCAAAAAGAAATTTTAAGGAGGAATGTTAATGGGTAATATTAGAACTTCATTTGTTAAACGTTTAGCAAAAGAGCTTATAGAAACTCACAAAGGAGTCTTCACTACTGATTTTGACCAAAATAAAAAATTAGTTATGGAATATTCCACTGTAAGTACTAAACATTTAAGAAATAAAATCGCTGGATATGTTACAAGACTTGTGAGATTAGAACAAACTCAAGAATAAGTCTTTTTCATTTTTTTTAATTTTTTTTATTATTATCATTATTTTGTTCAATTTTATCATTCTACTTTTTTTAATTTTATTCTTTTGTAACCTATTTTAAAAGTTTATTAATGTGTTTATTCATATAAATAATTAGGTATTTTTGTTTAATCAAAAATCTAGTGAAATTTTTATGGAAATAGGTGAATATTAATGGATTTAATAGTAGCGAAATTCGGAGGTACATCGGTTGGAGATGGCTCCAGAATTAGAAAAGCAGCGCAATCTGTGGTAAATGAATATATGAAAGGTAATCAATTAGTTGTAGTTGTTTCTGCAGTTAATAATGCAACTGATGAGTTAATTGAATTGTCTAATGAAGCTATTGGTGGAGGTTTAACTGATAAGCAAAAGGCAGAAATAATGGCTATGGGTGAATTAACTAGCTCAAGATTATTTGCTGCAGCTATTGAATCTTTAGGTGTAAAGGCAGAATTTATCGATCCATACAATGATAAATGGCCGGTTATAACTGATTCCAATTCACTCAATGCCAAAATTGATTTTGCAACAACTGATAAAAAATGCGAAGGAATAAAAAATCTTATTAGCCAAGGTATTATCCCAGTTATTTGCGGATTTTTAGGAAAAGGTCCTAGTGGTGAAATTACGACTATTGGGAGGGGCGGCAGTGATGTAACTGCATTTTTACTTGGGCATTGTTTAAGTGCCAATAATGTAGTTATTGTCACTGATGTTGACGGAGTAATGTCAACTGACCCTAATAAAATAGAAGAAGCTGAATTATTAGATGAAATTTCTGTTGAAGAAATGAGGGACTTAGCTACTCATGGAGCACAGGTTTTACATCCTCATGCTCTAAAATATAAAGATCCGCTTATAAGTGCAAAAATTATCAACTTCAATAATGGTGATTTAAGTTCTGAAGGTACAAAAATAACTGGCCCTTTTGAAGGAGACATGTTAAAAACTGTATCTTTGTATAAAAATCCTATTTCTGTCATTGCTATTGTTGGAGAAGAAATGCTCAAAAAAGTGGGACTTTTAGCAGATTTAACTTCATGTCTTGCAGAAAATGAAATTAACATATTTGGCATTTCAGCAGGTCAGAATTCTATAACTGTATTTGTAGAAAAAAAGGATTCTGATAAAGCATATCATTTATTACACAGTTGGGTAATTGATGAAGATGTTTTAAGTTCATTGTCTCTTGGTGATGATACAGCTATGATTACTGTAGTCAGTCCTGAGTTTATCGATGAACCTGGCATTATTTCTAATATTACAAACCCGCTTAGAAAAAACGATATCAACATTGTTGAGATTTCTTCCTCTCAAACTGCTGTGGTATTATTTGTCGATTGGAAAGATGGTGAAAAAGCACTTGAATTAATTAAAGAGGTTTTAAAATGAATTTTGAAGGAACATATGTTGCAATGGTAACTCCATTTACTGATGATGGTAACATTGACGAAGAAGGATTTAGATCCAATATTAATTATTTAATTGATAAAGGTGTAACTGGTTTGCTTGGTGCCGGAACTTCTGGTGAATCAGCTACATTAACTCATGAGGAACACAGAAAAGTAGTGGAAATTTTAATTGATGAAGTTGGTGGCAGAGTCGAAACAGTAGCCGGATCTGGTAGTAATTCTACACATGAAGCTATTGAATTGACTAAATCTGCAGAAGAATTAGGTGCTGATGCCGCTTTAGTAATTACTCCTTATTACAATAAACCACAACAGCATGCATTAATTAAACATTATCAGGCTATTAGTGATGCAACTGATATTCCTATTATAGCATATAATGTTCCGTCACGTACTGGTGTAGACATGAGTGTTGAAACTATTGTGGAATTAGCTAAAATTGATGGTGTGGATGCAGTTAAAGAAGCTAGTGGGAGTGTAAATAAAGTATCCAAACTTTATAAAGCTTTAACAAAAGAAGGTCTTGAAGAAGATTTCAATATATTGTCTGGTGAAGACGGCTTGACTTTACCAATCATGGCTTTAGGAGGAACTGGTGTAATCAGTGCATCAGCTAATGTTGATCCTAAGAGGATGGTTTTAATGGTTGACAGTATATTAAATGATGATTATACAAGGGCTCAGGAGCTTCATTACGAAATGATTGATGTAATTGACGCTCTTTTCATTGAAAGCAATCCTGTACCTGCAAAAACAGCAATGAACATAATGGGTCTTCCTGCAGGACCTCTCAGGGCACCGTTAACAGATATGAAAGATGAAAATGTTGAAATTCTCAAAAATGCTTTAAAAGAAGCAGATTTAATTTAAGTTGGTAATATTTATGATTAAAGTAGCAGTCACCGGAGCAGCTGGAAGAATGGGCTCCGGTATTATTAGAAAAATAACACAGCAAGATGATATGGAAGTAGTAGCAGCTATTGAAATTCCTAATTCTCCATTAGCTGGAGTGGATGCAGGTATTCAAGCAGGTGCTGGTGAACTTGGAGTTAAAATAGTCGGTGCTGAAAAATTAGAAGAAACATTAAAAGAATCTAAAGCAGATGTTTTAGTTGATTTCACCATAGCTCATGCAGCAGTTGAAACAGTTAAAAAAGCTACAGCATGTGGTGTTAATGTTGTAGTAGGTACTACTGGTTTTACTGATGAACAAATGGCTGAAAATATTAAAAATGTAAAAGACAATGATGTAAAAGCAGTTATTTCATCTAACATGTCTATTGGGGTAAATGTATTTTTCAATACTTTGAAAAAATTAACTCCTATCTTAAATGATTTTGACATTGAAATTATTGAAGCACATCACAATCAGAAAAAAGATGCTCCATCTGGAACTGCAATGACTGCATTTGAAGTAATAGCTAATGAACTTGACCGTGACCCTGAAGAAGTAGGAGTTTATGGAAGACAAGGAATGGTTGGTAAAAGAACCAAAGAGGAAATAGGTTTACATGCTATTCGTGGTGGAGACATTGTTGGAGACCACACTGTAATGTTTATCGGAGATGGTGAAAGAATAGAATTCACTCACCGTGCTCACACCAGGGAAGTTTTTATTGCAGGTGTAATTAGAGCTATTCGATACATTCCAGATGCGGAATCAGGTATTGTAAGTAGTATGAATGATGTTTTAGGATTAGAATAGGTGTTATCTATGGTGAATGTTGGTATACTTGGTGCAACTGGAATGGTTGGTCAAAGATTTATCCAATTACTTGATAACCATCCAGATTTTGAAATTACAGCATTAGCTGCATCTTCAAGATCTGCAGGTAAAAGATATGAGGATGCTACTACATGGTATCTTGATAATGAAATGCCTGATTCTGTTAAGGACATTATTGTAAAAGAAACTGATGCTGATGCAATGGATAATGATGTGGATATTGTATTTTCATCTCTTCCAACAGAATTTGCAGCTAAAGTTGAAAAAGATTTTGCTCGTGATTATGTTGTTGCAAGTAATGCTAGTGCTCACAGGATGAAAAAAAATATTCCTTTAGTTATCCCTGAAGTTAATCCGGAATATCTGGATATGATTGATGCTCAGCAAAAGGAAAATAATTGGGATGGATTCATCGTAACCAATCCTAACTGTTCAACTATTGCTTTAACTTTGTCATTAAAACCAATTGTTGATAATTTTAATGTAGATGCAATTAGAGTGTCAACAATGCAGGCAGTATCTGGTGCAGGTTATAATGGTGTGCCTTCTATGGCTATTGTTGATAATCTCGTTCCTTATATTGGCAGTGAAGAGGAAAAGATGGAAAGTGAAACATTACATCTTTTAGGTAACTATGACGGGGAAAAAGTTTCCAATGCTGATTTCAAATTAAGTGCTTCATGTCATAGGGTTCCTGTTATTGACGGCCATACTGAAGCAGTATTTGTTGAGTTGGATGATGACTTTGATATTAATGATGTTAAAGAAAAAATGGCTAATTTCAAAGCATTGCCTCAAAAATTAAATTTGTTCTCTGCACCTGAAAATCCAGTAATTGTCAAAGAAGAAATTGACAGGCCTCAACCAAGAATGGACAGAAATGCTGGTAATGGTATGTCTGTTTCTGTTGGAAGGTTAAGGAAAGACCAAGCATTTGATAACAGTTTCAAATATGTATTGGTTGGGCATAATACAATTCGTGGAGCTGCTGGAGCTTCTGTATTAAATGCTGAATTAATCAATGATAAAATACTCTAATTTTATCCTTTTTATTTTCTTATTTTTTCTAATATTTTTTTTATTTTTCATATAATTTCTGTTTAGTTTTAATTTCAATTTTTGGTGGTTTTTAGAGTTTAATTTAAATAGTATGAATTTCATAATACTTTAATAGTTATAATATTTGAATTTTTATTATTCAACTAGATATTGGGATAAAAATTTTTGAATTAAAGGGATAACATGGAATTAGGTGCTGGTATTGAAAACGAAACCTTACAAAATTTAATTCGTGATTGTTTATTGGAGCTAAACAGGCTTAAATTCGATTTAACTGAATTGGAAATAGCTAAAGCTAGAGATACCACTCCTCAGAAGATTCAGGAACTCGAAAATCATATTCTTAACAAAGAAAAAGAAGTTTCTCTTATTAAATTTAAAGCTGAGGATGAAATTAGTCTTTTGAAAAAACAGCTAGAGGAAAAGGATGCTTTAATTAAAAATCAGGAAGATAGAATTTATGAATTAGATTATGTAAACAATTCTCTTGATGAGATTAAAGAATATTTTGCAGAGCAATTAAGGGATTATAAGAAAAAAGAGCTTGCTGAAGTTAATGAAAGATTAAACGAATCTTTTAAAAGTATTGCTGAGAAAGATGCTCAAATTAATACACTTTCAAGAACTATTGATGATTATAAGATTCAGGTTATCAAATTAGAAAATAATGCAGAATTCAAAAGCAGGATTTCTGATCTTGAAAGGGAACTTGAATATAAAAATAATGAGTTGTCTGAAAAAAATAACATGATTACTGCTAAAGAAAATGAGGTATCTCTTTTAAGAGAGTCTACTATTCCTAAAGATAATTACATTAATCTTCAAAAAGAATTGTCTTTTTTAAGGGAGTCTACTATTCCTAAAGAAGATTACATCAGTCTTCAAAAAGAATTGTCTTCCAGAGATGATAAAATTAAACGTTTGGAAGAAATCAATAATTTCTTTAATGAGCTTCAGGAAGAACAGGAAGCTTATGAAACTATGGACAGAACTCCTCCATTTAGGTTGGAGAAAAAGCGATTTAATAAAAAATAATCTATTTTTAATCTTTTTTTAGAAATGCTCTGACTGGAGAAGCTTCTGCTTCAATATTTAACGGAATAAAGAATGAACTATAACTAGTTTTATTTAAATTATCACAGTTGGTTATATTTTCAACAATCCACACATTATTTTCAAGTAACTTTTTATGATTTGTATCTTTTCCATATTTATCTACTGAACATGTATCTATTGCAATTCCTTTAAAGTTCTTTTCTATGATTAACTCAGTTAATTCATCGGAGAGGTAAGGATTTTCATAGAAGTACTTATCACTACCAAAATATTTGCTCCATCCTGTGATTATTATGGCTATCTTTTCTTTTGAATTTTTTAAATTACAATTTTTAACTAAAATTTCTTTACTTTTGCTTTCCACATAATTTATACTAGCTTTACCAATAAAATTTTTAAGAGGCAATTGGGATATTTTTTTGCCGTTTATGATATAATGGAATGGGGAATCCATATGTGTGCCTGTATGGAGTCCAGTTTCTAATTTAAGCAATGTGGAACTGTCAGTTTCATCAGCTTTTTTAAAATAATTAAGTTTTGTTTTAGGATCTCCCGGGTATTCTGAAAGTTCATTTTTTATTTTGTGTGTAAGATCAATATATTCCATTTTTTACAACCGATAAGTATTTATATAACCTTAAACTCACTATATGGTAGAAGGGTTATTCAACAATATAATTATTTTTTATGTTGATATTTAAACTGTTCTATAAATAATAAATTAATTTTAAAAGGTGATTTTAATGGCACAAGGTGGACAACCAATTTTTATTTTACCTGAAGGAACAAACAGGTCTGTCGGAAGAGATGCTCAAAGAAACAATATTTTAGCAGGAAAAGTACTTGCTGAAACCGTAAGAACCACATTAGGTCCAAAAGGAATGGACAAAATGTTAGTGGACGGACTTGGAGATATCGTTGTAACCAATGACGGTGTTACAATCTTAAAAGAAATGGATATCGAACATCCTGCAGCTAAAATGTTAGTGGAAGTAGCTAAAACTCAAGAAGACGAAGTTGGAGATGGAACTACTACTGCAGTAATCATTGCTGGAGAATTATTGAAAAAATCCGAATCTTTATTAGATCAAGATATTCACCCAACAATCATTGCAATGGGATACAGACAAGCAGCTGAAAAAGCACAAGAAATCTTAGATGATATTGCAATCGATTCAGTTGATGAAGAAACTTTAATTAAAGTAGCTATGACTGCTATGACTGGTAAAGGAACTGAAGCAGCACGTGAACCATTAGCAAAATTAATCGTAGATGCAGTTCAAAAAGTAGCTGAAGACGGTGCAGTAGACACTGATAATATTAAAATTGAGAAAAAAGACGGTGCTGTTGTAGAAGACTCTACTTTAGTTGAAGGAGTAATTGTTGACAAAGAAAGAGTACACCCAGGTATGCCTTCTGAAGTTAAAGATGCAAAAATCGCATTAGTTAACTCTCCTCTTGAAGTAAAAGAAACTGAAGTTGATGCAGAAATCAGAATAACTGACCCTGCTCAAATGCAAGCTTTCATTGAACAAGAAGAAAAAATGGTTAAAGACATGGTAGATAAAGTAGCTGAATCCGGTGCTAATGTATTATTCGCACAAAAAGGTATTGACGATTTAGCACAACATTACTTATCTAAAGCAGGTATTTTAGCTGTAAGAAGGGTTAAAAAATCAGATATTGAAAAATTAGCTAGAGCTACTGGTGCTAATGTAGTAACTAACTTAGAAGACTTAACTGCTGACGATTTAGGTGAAGCAGGTATTGTAGAAGAAAGAAAAGTATCTGGCGAAGAAATGATCTTTGTAGAAGAATGCAGTGTAGCTAAATCTGTAACCTTATTCGTAAGAGGAAGTACCAAACACATTGTTGATGAAATCGTAAGAGCTATTGAAGACGCAATTGGTGTTGTAGCAGCTACTGTTGAAGATGACAAAGTTGTAGCTGGTGGAGGAGCTCCTGAAATTGCAATGGCTAAAAAACTCAAAGACTATGCTGATTCAATCAGTGGAAGAGAACAATTAGCTGTAAATGCATTTGCAGAAGCTTTAGAAATTGTTCCTAAAACCTTAGCTGAAAATGCAGGTTTAGACAGTATAGATTCATTAGTAGATTTAAGAGCTGCTCATGAAAACAGTGCTGTAATGGGATTAGATGTATTTACCGGTAAAGTAGCAGACATGAAAGAAGCTGGTGTAATTGAACCTAAACGTGTCAAAAAACAAGCTATCCAATCTGCTTCTGAAGCAGCTGAAATGATTTTAAGAATTGATGACGTAATCGCATCTAGCGGTAAAGGTGATGCTGACATGGGCGGTATGGATCCTGCTGCTATGGGCGGTATGCCTCCAATGATGTAAATCTAAAAGAAATTATTTAATTTCTTTTTTTCTTTTTATTTTTAAGGTATTATCTTGCAAGCTAAACGACTTATTTTTAAAAATTCAACTGGAGACAGAGCATATATCTGTGAAAACTCTATAGTGGTTGAGTTTGGAGTTTGCAGGAATGGAATTTCAACGTCTGATTTAAATGGCGGCTACAAAAAAGATTTTAAAACAGCTTTCAACCATTATTTATCTCAGGAAAACATTGATTTTTTAGAAAACCATAGCATAAATGATTATCTGCTTAGGCAAAGCGAAATTTTAGGAATTGATTCTGATTTTACAACAGGTCTTTTAACTTCCGCCCAGATGGAAAATGCATGTGTTGTTACAAAACATTATAAAAATCTTGAAGTCAGTGCAATAACTACTGCAGGTGTAAGAGTAAATGCCTCAAGAGCAGGAGACAGTGCAAGCTATTATGAGGAAAATGGAGAGTTTCACTTTGATGTTGGAACAATCAATATAATTGTTTTAACTAATGTTTCGTTAGAACCAGGAACATTAGCTAATGGATTAGTAACTGCTACTGAAGCAAAAACTGTAGCTTTAAACAATTTAAGAATTCCCAGTCAGTTTTCAAATGGATTTGCAACAGGAACAGGAACTGACGGAATAGCTATTTTTTCAAATATGGAATCCAAAAACAGATTATCCAATGCAGGAAAACATTCGAAACTTGGTGAATTGATAGCTAAATGTGTTATTGAATCAATAAGTGAAGCTATTAAAAGACAGGTATGGATTACAAAAGAATCTCAATGCAGTGTTTTAGCTCGTTTAAGAAGATATGATTTGGATATTAATGAGTTTTATAGTAATATTGGTGACGATAAGGAAGAATTTATAAAATCATTACAGGAAGCTGCAAGAAAACAGGAAAATGTAGCATTAACCACTTCAATTTTACATTTAATTGATGAAGTTGAAAATGATTTATTGGATAAAAAAGTAGCTTATAACTTAGCTGCTTCTATTTTAGAAAATAACTGCAAGGATTATTGTATTCAGAAGCTTTTAGAGTTTTGGATTAATAAATTTTTAAGTTAATTTTTTATAATACTAGCTAGTAATATATATTGCATGATAAGACTGGCAAGTATAAGAGACATCAGAAGAATTAATGAACTGCTGCTTCAGGTTCAGAAAGTTCATTCAGACATTCGTCCGGATTTATTTAAATATATCGGAACAAAATATAATGATTCTGAACTTGAGGGGATTATAAAAAATAGTGAAACTCCAGTATTTGTTTATGAATCAGATAATAAGGTAGTGGGGTATGTATTTTGTATTGTAACCAATTATCATAACGATACTTCTTTTTGCGACCATAAAACTATTTATATTGATGATTTGTGTGTTGATGAAAATGCAAGGCATGAAGGAATTGGAACTGCATTATACGAGTATGTTTTGGAATATGCAAAAAGTATCGGATGTCATAATGTCACATTAAATGTCTGGGAAGGCAATGACAGTGCCATAAAATTTTATGAAAATATTGGAATGAAAATTCAAAAGGTTTCCATGGAACAAATATTATAAAAATCTTCAATATTTTAATACTTCTTTGAACATATATATAACTGATGTTAAAATTTAGCTGAAAAATTGAATGTTCTTAGGAGTTTTTAATATGGTTGCTTTCGAAAGAATAAAATCCGGTATTCCGCAGCTAGACGAAACCTTAGATAATATTCGTTTAGGAGATAATGTAGTATGGCAAGTTTCTAATTTAGATGAATTTTTATATTTTGTGAAGCCTTTTGTTAAACAAGCTCAGGAAGATAATAAAAACCTGATTTACATAAATTTTGGTCAGCATGAGCCATTAATAGACATGACTGCTGATGATTTTTTAAAGTTGGAGGTTGAAAAGAATAATTCTGAAACTGACTTTGCAATGATTGAACGTGACGGAATTAAAATTTATCATGTGGACCCGAACAAGCAGTTTGAACCTTTTACTTTGGAAGTTCATAACATCATTACAAAAGAGGGTAGGGATGCTTTTTATGTATTTGACTGTTTGTCTGATTTACAGGCTGCATGGTCTACCGATTTGATGATGGGAAATTTCTTTAGAGTAACATGCCCTTATTTATTTTCTCTTGATACTGTAGCTTATTTCCCGATTATTAGAGGTAAGCATTCTTTTGAAGCGATAGCTAAAATTCGTGAAACAACACAGCTTTTTTTAGATTTGTACTCTCATAGGGATGATGTGTATGTGCATCCTCTGAAAGTATGGAACAGATATTCTCAGAATATGTTTTTAGGTCATAAATATGAAACTAAAAAAGGAATTTTAACAACATTGACTGACGGTTTGGAAGTAAGTAATTTTTATAAGGTTGTTAACAGGGTTGCTGATTATCATAATGAGCAAAACACAGATAGTTGGGAAAGATTCTTTGAATTGACCAAGTTACAGCATGAAAATAATGAGGATATTTCTGATAAATGCGATTTAATGTGCAGAATGCTCATGACTAAAGATAAAAACATGATTCAGAAAGTTAAAGAATATTTTGCACCTGAAGACTATTTTTCAGTTTATAATCGTGTTGTTGGAAGTGGTATGATTGGAGGTAAAGCCTGCGGTATGCTGCTTTCACGTAAAATCATAGAACATGACCGTCCGGATATCTATGCTGATTTTGAACCTGATGATTCATTTTACATATGTTCTGATTTGTTTTATACATATATTGTTTCAAATGATTTGTGGGATATTCGGGTAAAGCAAAGAACTAAAGAAGGTTATTACGAGGCTGGAAAAGAACTTGAGGAAGGTTTGAAAAACGGTACTTTTTCTGATGATATTCGTGAGAAGTTTAGAAGGCTTCTGGATTATTTCGGTCAAAGTCCGATTATTGTAAGATCAAGTAGTTTTTTAGAAGACGGTTTTGGGAATGCATTTGCCGGAAAATATGAGTCTGTTTTCTGTGTTAATAGAGGGTCTATTGAAGAACGGTTGGAAGCTTTTGAAGAAGCTGTTAAAACAGTATATGCAAGTACAATGAATATATCTGCTTTAGAGTATAGGAGCTTAAATGATTTGGATGATAACGATGAACAAATGTCTTTACTTGTTCAGAGAGTGTCAGGATCTTATTATCAGGATTATTTCTTCCCTTCTGCAGCAGGAGTTGGATTTTCGTATAGTCCATATTCTCCATTGCCTGATATGGGACATAATGGGGGAATGTTAAGATTAGTCATGGGTTTAGGTACAAAAGCGGTAGATAGGACTCAAAGAGATTATCCCCGTATTGTTAATTTGGATAAACCGAAAGCTATGGAAGTTCCAAGTGTTGTTGAGAGGCATAAACATTCTCAGCATTATTTGGATGTTTTGGATTTAAAAAATATTAAAGTAAGTGAAATTTCTGTTGATGAAGGTATTGAGGTAGTTCCAATTTATGCAAAAAGGGCAGTAGTTGAACATGACACTGATGCAGAGCGCAGATTTCGTGAAAGGGGTCAAAGAAGAGAGGTAACCTTTGTAAATTGTAACGGTTTAGTTAACAATGATAAATTTACATCATTGATGAAGGAATTGCTTCAAACTTTAGAGGCAGCTTATGACTATCCTGTTGACATTGAATATACTGTAAATGTAGGTCCTGAAGGTTCTTTTGTTATTAATCTGTTGCAGTGCAGGCCTCTGCAGGTTGCAACTACTAAAGAGGCTGTTGAAATTCCTAAAGGTAATGGGGAAGTATTTTTCCATATTAAGAATTCTTCAATGGGAAGGTCAAGAAAACAGAACTTTGATATTTTAGTTTATGTTGATCCTCATAAGTATTATGAATATCCATTTACTAAAAAAGCTTCATTAGCTAAATTAATCAGCGCTATTAATGCTTACTGTAGAAATCATGACAAAGAAGCTATGCTGATTGTTCCAGGCAGGTTAGGCACTTCTTCACCAGAACTTGGAATTCCAGTAGTATTTGCAGACATTAGTAAATTTTCCGCTATTCTGGAAGAGTCCTACAGTAAAGTTGGCTATGTTCCTGAATTGTCATTTGGAAGTCATATGTTCCAGGATTTAGTTGAAACGGATATATATTATGGAGCTATTTTTGAAAATAGCAACAGGTTAGAGTTTAATAAAAATTTATTTAAAGATTATCCAAATAAATTATGTGAATTTATTCCGGAATTTGATAAGGAATTGTATGATATGGTTAAAATTTTTGAATTCAATGAAAATAAGCTTGAATTTTATCATGACATGCAAAATGATGAAAGTATTTGTATTTTAGATAGCAAATAAAATTTGGAAAAATTTAATATATATCGAAGTTTATAATAAAACATATTAAAAAATTAAGGTGATTATTTATGAGGATTAAAGAAGATTTAATTAACAAAGAAGTCCTTGACGGTGGTGCTGAGTTAATTGGTAAAGTTGTTGATGTTGTAATGGATAAAGACACTTTTGAAGTAACTGATTTGGTTATTAAAAAAACCGGTATTGCAGACCAAATTAAAGCTGGAGGGGAAAATGTTGTTCCTAGTGAACTTGTAAAAGTTATTGGGGATAAAATTTTACTTAAAAGTGATGATGATATTTAAATTTTGGTTATTTAGATGATTACTAAAGAATATTTAATTAATTTATTAAAAGAAAATGGTGTTTTCTTAAAAGGGGACTTTACATTATCTTCCGGTAAAAAAAGTGATTATTACATAAACATGAAAAAGGCTATTACTGATCCTGAAATCCTGTCAACAATAGCTAAACTAATCACAAAATCTATTAGTGAAGATAATATTGATAAAGTAGCAGGTCCTGCACTTGGGGCGGTTCCAATAGCTACTGCAGTTTCTCTCGAATCTGAAATTCCTTTGTTAATGATTAGAAAAGAGAAAAAAGGTTATGGGACTTCCAAACTTATTGAAGGTGAATTAAACGAAGGTGATGATGTCATTGTTGTAGAAGATGTTACAACTACTGGAGGATCATTACTTAAAGCTATTAAAGCTATTCAAGACAATGGAGGTAGTGTAAAAAGAGCTTTTGTTGTTGTTGATAGGCAGGAAGGAGCTATTGAAGCTTTTGATAGTGAAGGTGTTAAATTAGAACCTTTAATAACTGTTGACGAATTTTTCTAATTAAAAAAAGATGATGAATGGTTAAGTTCATCATTTTAAAATTTTTATTTTTTTGCATGGAATACTAGATGGGGAAATTCATCTATTATGATGTTGGATGCTGTTTTAACTGCATTAGGTGAGCCAGGCATTGAAAAAATCACTGTTTTTTTATATACTCCTGCTGTTGCTCTTGAAATAAGCGCTCCTGAACCGATTTCTAAAAAAGACTGATGTCTGAAAATTTCACCGAAGCCTTCAATTTTTTTATCAAAAAGTTCTTCTACAGTTTCAACAGTTATATCTCTACTGTCTAGTCCTGTTCCTCCGGTTGTTAAGATAACATCAATATCTTCATCAACCATTTCTTTAATAGTCTTAATTAATGCTTCCCTGTCATCAGGTATTATTATTTTGGATTTTAAGGTGTATCTTTTTGATGTTTCATCTGCAAGATATTGTCCGGATAAATCATCTTCATTTGTAGTGATGCTGTCACTTAATGTTATTACACCACAGGTAATATCAGTAGATGATAATTTTTTATGTTTTTCGGTTGTTTCACTTTTCATAATTAAATCCCCTTATATTATGCAGTTATTGTCATCATCTCTTTTATTTTTTCGTATTCTTCATGATTTTTTAGCAGTAAATCTGTAGGATAGTATAATGAACCATAGCTGTCAGATTCACACATTACTAATTTGCTTTTGCATAAAATCTCTAAATGGTATTCAATAGTATTGTAATCCATTTCTATGATTCTTGCTATCTGACTTCCGTTATATGGGCGTATCAGCAGCAAATCTACAATTTTTGCAGAAGTTTTTCCTCCTTTTCTTTTTAAAAAGATTTGGTGAAGTAACTTTTTAATTGTCATTGGTTCCATCTCCACTCTTTTGTTTGATTATATAATAATGCTCCCCATTTCAATCCTTCATGGGTTTTATCAATTAGGATTTGTGAGTCATCGTAGTGCCCGTCTTTAAAAAATAATGTAAGTGACATAAATTCATCCCCCAATGTTAAAAAGGTTTTTAAAGGATTTTTTATGCAAATTATTTTTACATTTTCATTATTAATCAGCCATTTTTTAAATAATGGATTTCTATGAATTAATGGCAGTATGTCCTGGTGGGTGATTAATTCAAGTTTGTGCAGTGTTTTTTCTTGGATTAATTGAACAATTTGCCTTAAATGGTTTTCTGAAAAAATAGGTAATGTTATTTTTAATTCTTCGACATTTTCAATTAATTTGGTGTAGCTATTGTAAGCTTTTGATAAATTACTTGTTGTAGAAGATATACATTCTGCATTTTTTAAAAGATAAATGTTTTTAAGATTTTCTTGGGGGATGGCTGTTAAATCATGGGAATTCCAAAAATCTTCGTTTTTGTTAGTTGCATACCAGTTATCAATTAATTTGATCATGTTTGTGGTTAACAGATAACCGTTTGATGTTAATTGATAATATTTTTGAACTTTTTTAACAAAATTTAAATTTTCCAATTCTTTTAAACCATGCAGTATTGTTGCTGATGGCTTTTCTAATTCTATTCGTAAATCATCTAAGTTTTTTGATTCATTATAAATGCTTAATAATAATTTTGTTCGCATTGTTGATGTAAGTATATACTTGATACCTTGATATTCCTCTTTTAAATCATTTTTAATTTTTGTTGCCATAATAATCACCAATTCGCTTTTACGTTTTCAAAAAGATTATTAGCCCATTTTATGGCTTGCTGGTTTTCAGATGTTAGAAGTCTGTTCTGATCAAAGCTACCGTCACTTTTAAAAAGTCCCAAATTAGTATTTTTATCGGATATAATCAGATATAAGTTTAAATTCTCTTTTAACTTATGCACTTTCAAACATCCGTTTCTAATACTTTTCTTTTTAATTTCTGTTTCTATATTATCCATTAAACTTTCAAAAATTTCATCATTTATTATTAATTCAACGTTACCTCCTTTTTGTAGTACCTGTTCAATAATAACAGGATAATCAGGATGTAAATATGGGAATATTGCTTTAATGTTGTATGACATTAATAGCTGTCCTTTTATGGTATTATGAGTTTTATAAATGTCAATAGGGGTTGTTTTAATTAATTGGGAATCATGCAAACTGGTTATATTTTTCAGGGAATCTAAATTAATCTGTTTTACATCATGCTTATCCCAAAATTCATCAAATTGATTTATTAATTTTATTGCATTTTTAAACTCTAATATTATATTTAAGTACATTTTTGTTGTTTGGGTTAAATAATATTTGTTTTTTATTTTCTGAATATATTTTTCTTGCTGTAATTTGTGGAGATTACTTGATAGGGTACTATAAGTTATTTGTGTTGTATTGACCAATTCTTTTATATTTTGGGGATTTTTACTTAGTATGTTTAATATATGGAGTCGTATTCCAGACTTTGTTAAAAACTGTATTTTCTGATTTATATTTTCTACTTTTGTTGACATCATTTTTGCCTCATTTAATTTTTCAATATGTACTCCAATTTTCAATTTTTGTACAATAATTGTATAATATCAAGTTTCTTATACAGATTTAAATAGATTTTTCAAATTTTCATCAAATTTTCCTCCAATTTGTTCCCAATTTTCCTCCAATTCTTTAATAAAATTTTTGAACACTCATGTCTTTTTTAAGCTATTTTTAAGAATTTTTTGTACACTTTAATGTAAATTTTAATTATTTTGTTAATTAGTTGATAACTTGATTATAACTCTTTTTTAATGGGTTATGTGGATTTGACAATATTTATTAATTTTTAAAATCATAATAAAAATCATGGAAATTTATTTTGTTTTAGATGCATCTGCTTTTATCAACGGTTTTGGCTTGGAATCAAATAATAATTATACTGCTCCTGAGATTACTCATGAAGTTAAAGATTTTGAGTCAAAATTAACATTGGATATGGCTATTAGAGATGGAAAATTAATTATTCAGGATGTTGGTGAAAAATACATTAAAGAAGTTAATGAAATCATATCAAAATCAGGGGATGTTTTACGTTTATCTGTTCCTGATAAAAAATTAATAGCTTTAGCTTTAATGCTTAGAGATGAAGGCAAAAATATTAAAGTTATAAGTGATGATTATACTATTCAGAATACTTTAAAAATTATTAATATTCCTTATTCCGGAATCATGACTGATGGAATTAAAGGTGTTTACAATTGGAAAAAGGTTTGTGAAGGTTGTAAAAAAGAATTTGATGAAAATTATCCTTTTGATGATTGTGATGTTTGCGGATCTAAGGTTTTTAAAAAGAGAATAAAATTGTAATTCGGTGTTTTTATGGAAATTGGTGTAGTGGTTCACGGACCTAATATTATTGATTCTAACTGGGCTTTAAAGTTAATTAATTTATTATCTGGATATGGTGATGTTTCAGCCAGATTAGGTGGGACTATGGGAAGAACTGCGGTTATTGATGGGTCTTTAGAAGATATTATTGACATATCTAAAAAATTAGTTCCAAGCGACTCTTTAAAATTATTCAATGATGCAGATGTGGATGTTATATTTTTAATAAACTATGGAAAGTCTGATGTAACAGGTCAGGTTTTTGGCTATAAGGTTTATAATCATTATCTCTCAAAAATAAATAAAAATAACATTCCGGTAATTCAAATTGAAAGGCCCGGTGAAAGTGATGGAAGCATAATTTCATGGAATGGAAATAATAAAAATCTAGTCGATGATTTGTCTCAAAAATTAGATTTGAATATTGTCACTCCTGAAGAAATTTATGACAATCATTTTAAACAGGATAAAATAGATGATACTAAGATTCAAAGAATAGTGCATGGTGTTAGCCCTGATGAGAATATAATGGTTAACAGTATTGTTATTGGCAAATCAAATAGTGATAAAATCACTTTGATAGCCAAAGACGGTTACATTACAGAAATCATTGGCGGAACAATAAAAGAACACGGTGTTGAAAAATTAGGAAGAGTTGATTTGGCAAAGGCTATTGTAAAAACAGGGCTTTTAAGAAAATCTAAGGTAAAACCTAGAGTCCTGAAAAAAAATGAATCTGAAGATGTTTTTAAAATAGCTTTTCTAGACCATGCCGGAGAGGATGTTTATCAGTTTAAGGATGCAGATCTGGTAGTTACTGTTGGAGATGATACTACATTAATAGCTTCAGATATTTTATATAGATTCAATATTCCAATTGTCGGGATTACCGATGGTGATTTGGATAAAGTTGTTGAAGATGGTTTTAAAGCTAAAAATTCCATAATATTTGAATTTGAAAGCGGAACTGATGATGTTGTTGGTAGAAAAATATTTGAATTGATTTTTAAAAAGGAAAAGATTTTAGTCAAATCCAGAAATTCTAAAAATATTGATGAAATTAGGGATGAAATCATTAAAATAACAAATCTTTTAAATTGCAAATATAATATTATAAATATCTAAAAAAATGATGGATGGTGTTTTTATTTCAGATTTTAAAAACCTTGTAAAAGCAGTTCAAGAATTTGAGGGAGTGACCCGTAAGTCTTCTATTGATACTGTAACCTCTCTTTTGACTGAATCATATAATGTTTCAGGTGATGTTGTAATTGACATTGGTGATGATGCTTCAGCTATTGATATTGGAAATAATCAGGTAGTTTTAATAGCTGCAGATGGCATATGGGGTCAAATAATGAATGTTAACCCATATTGGGCGGGTTATTGTTCTGTTCTTGTTAATGTAAATGATATTGCAGCTATGGGTGGAAAACCCTTGGCTATGGTTAATATAATGTCAGTAAAACATGATGAAATTTATGAAAATTTACTGGCAGGTATTAAAGACGGCTGTTTGAAGTTTGGTGTGCCTATGGTTGGAGGTCATCTACATCCTGATGGTGAAGTTGATTCTTTGGGAGTAGCTATTGTAGGAATTGCAAAGAAAGATAAATTAATCACTAGCTTTGGAGCAGAAGTAGGTGATAAAATCATCGTTGCTATTGATTTAGACGGCAAACCTCATGAAATGTTTGAACTAAATTGGGACACTACTTATGATAAGGATAAACAACTGGTTCAGGACCAAATTACAGCGGTTCAGTATTTGGCTGAAAGAGATTATATTAAATCTGGAAAGGATATTAGTAATCCGGGTATTTTAGGAACTTTGGAAATGTTGCTTGAAACATCTGATAAAGGAGCAATTGTCAATTTGGAGGATATTCCGAAAAATGAAAATATCAGTTGGGAAAATTGGTTAAAATCATATCCTGGTTCTGGTTTTATATTTACAGCAAATGAGGAAAACTGTGAATTTATTAAAAAGTATTTGAAGGATTATTCTATTGAAGCAAATGTTGTCGGTGAAGTTACTGGGGAGTGTTCTTTATATTTGGTTAATGGCGATGGTGAAAAACTGGAAGTTTTCAATCAAAAAACCAATCCGGTTTTTAAATCTAAAAAGGAATAATTATTTTTATAAGCTTTAAAATTTATATATTAATTAAAATTCTTTGTGGGAGATTATATGTTAATAAAAATTAATGGAGAAGAAATGAATGTAGCAGAAGGTTCTACAATTCAAGATGTTATTGATGAATCTAATGCTCCATACACTCCCGGCAGTATTATCTGTTTAATTAAGGGTAAAAAAGAACTTGAAAAGAATGTCAGCAAATTTAAAATTAAAACAACGCAAGGATCAGTTATTTTGGAACTTCTTGATACTAAAGAAGCACAGCCTTTAGTTGATGTTTGGAAAAAACAGTATAAGGATTTTGAAAACTTGTCTATTAGGTGGTCAACTTCAAATGAAGTGGCTATTGGTCCTGTTGTTACTGATTTGGAACCTACTTCTGAAGAGTATAAATATTATGAAGGGGATGTTGTTTTAAGTTTATCCAGTTTTAGTAATGAGTCTACACATTTAATTCTTATTAAAGAAAACACTACTAATGTTTACAGTGTTCCTCCATTTAATAAAGGAATATTTGCACGAGTCATTGGTGGTAAAAAAACTTTAAACTTACTGACGGACGATGATGAAGTGAAAGCTATTGAACCTATTATTGAGAGAAGCACAACTACAGATTCTTCTGCAGTATCTGATTTGGACACTGTTTTGGAAGAAGGCAATGAGTTATTTACTTATGTTTCACTGGAAGTTGACAATGATTCTCCGGTTTCTGTTGAGCATCTGTTTTCAGTTATTAAAGACGGCAGAATTAAAGTTGATTTTGAATCAGAGTCATTTTTAGGATTTTATGAGTTGAAAGGAATAAATAAACCTAAAGAAAATGTCGTTTCCAGAACAAGAGGAACTGTGACTGTGAGAAACAGTGGTGTGGGTGTTGGAAAATTATATATTTACAGAGAAAATAGGGTTTTAAGTCCAAATCACACCAATGTAGGTAAAATCATAAAAGGAATGGAAATTGTTGATATAGCTAAAAAAGGAGATTTTATAACTATTAAATCTAATCAGGACAGATTAATGTTGCTTGGTCATAATCAAAATGAAATTGATGAAAAATTAGCTAGTTTAAACATTGAACATATTAAAGAGGGAGTAACTGGCGAGGATGCTTTAATTGTAGAGCAGACTCCAAAATATACTATTGATATTTTAAATGAGGGAAAAGTGACAACTAAATCCATCCATAAAGATGATTTATGTGAAATTAACTTTACTGATAATGCTCCAAGAACGGTCAAATACTTTAAATTAGTATCCGGTCTTTTGGAAGAGCCGATTGGTAAAATTAAAGTTCATTTTTCAGTACCTGGAATGCACATATTAATATTTGAAGGTGATTCAAATACTTCAAAAGGTCTTGTTCCGGAAAATACTCCTGAAAATATTGTAAAAGCATGCGAAATTGGTATAACTAATATGGCTGCAAAGAATGTTGGTTTAATCGGAGTAAGATTTGAAGATAATAAAGAATTCGGGCCGACTGCAGAATCATTTAGTTCAACAAACATTTTAGGTAAAGTTGTCTCTGATTATTCTAAACTTGAAAAATTTAAAGATGGAGAGATAGTTTATGTTAAGGAATCTAACGATTAGTCCGGAATTGGATAAGGAAGATTGGGACCCTGATGTAATTACCCGTATGATTATAATTGCTCCTGGAGCTCATGTTAGTGAAAGTGAAATTGTTAATGAGTTGCATATGCTTGATTTGCCTCTTACAATAAAAAATACCTGTTACGGTTCTATGGTAAGTGGAAAAACAAAGGATGTTTTTGAAGCGATTCGCGAAATAAGAAAATTGGATCCGAATCACATTTTCACAAAAGAAAGAGGTTTTGCTCCTGGAGATCCTAGAAGATGCAGAGGCCACAGATTTGGACCAAGAGAAGGTTTCCACCAAATGGAAGATGAATACAGATTACTTGGTGATGTGGCAGATGCTTTGGAAAATCCTCGTGATGTAGAAGTTGAGGTTGAAAAACCGATTGATGTTGATGAATTTAAAAAAATTATGAATGAATGTTTAGAAAATAATAATGATAGGTGAAAACATGGTGAAAGTAGCTATTTATCCTCCAAATTCATTAATCTTAGCAGATTTAATTGAAAGGAAAGGTCACACTCCTTTAGTTCTTCAAAAACAAATAAGGCAAAAAATTAAAGATCCGGAAATTGATTCTCCTCCAATGAATATTACTGAAGAAGACCCGATTAAAGGTCTTAAATACGCGGCTATTGAAGTTCCTTCAGGTGTTCGTGGAAGAATGTCCATTATAGGTCCTTTGATAGATGAAGCTGAAGCAGCTATTTTAGTTGATGGTGCTCCATTTGGTTTTGGTTGTGTAGGTTGTGCTAGAACAAATGAATTGTCAATATTCCTGCTTAGGCAAAGGAATATTCCTATACTTGAAATTACATATCCAAAAAATAGGGATGGAACATTTTTAATGGTAAATCAAATTAATGAGTTTTTAGACTCTCTTAAGGAGGAATAATAATGGTTAAAATTGCTTTAGTTTCATGCGGAACTGAATATAGTGGAATTCAAAAAGAAATTGAAAAAGCAGCTAATACTTTTGGTGCAGAAATTATTCTTCCGGAAATTGATTTGGATTATATTGATGAATCATATGCTAAATTTGGATTTTCTGCTCAAAGTTCAAGTTTAAAATTAATGATTGCAAGAGCAATGGCAATTGTTGAAGGAAGATGCAAACCTGATGCAGTATTTATTGCTTCCTGTTTCAGATGTGCAGAAGGAGCTCTTGTAAGAAATGCAGTACGTAAATTCCTGCAGGATAATACCCGTATTCCGGTAGTTACATATTCATTTACAGAAAGAACAAAAGCGGATGAATTGTTTATTCGTATGGAAGCACTAGCTACTACTGTAACACGTAGAAGTATTCTTGCCCGTGAAAAACAGGAAGGCCTTACTTTAGGTATTGATTCAGGTTCAACAACTACAAAAGTTGTAGCTATGGAAAATAATAAGGTTATTGGTACTGGCTGGACAGAAACAAAAGATATTATGGGTTCTGTTTACAAAGGTGTTGAAGAAGCTTTTGCAGATACTGAATACACAATTGATGATGTTGATGGAATTGGTACTACTGGTTATGGTCGTATAAATATTGGTAAACAGTTAAATGCTGAATTAATCCAAGAGGAATTATCTGTTAATGCAAAAGGTGCAGTATATTTGGCAGGTCATCAAAAAGGAGAAGCCACTGTATTGGATATTGGTGGTATGGACAATAAGGTAATTACTGTTAATGACGGTATTCCTGACAACTTTACTATGGGGGGAATTTGTGCTGGTGCATCTGGAAGATTTTTAGATTTGGCTTCCCGCCGTTTAGATGTTTCTATTGAAGAATTAGGTCCTCTTGCTTTACAGGGGGATTATAGAAATGCATTACTTAACAGTTATTGTATTGTTTTCGGTATTCAGGATTTAGTTACTACTCTTGCAGCTGGAGGTTCTAAAGCTGATGCAGCGGCTGCAACCTGTCATTCTGTAGCTGAACAAGTTTATGAACAACAACTTCAGGAAATTGATTTAAGAGAACCTCTTATACAGGTAGGGGGAACATCATTAATTTCCGGACTTGTTGAAGCTGTTAGTGAAATGTTAGGTGGTATTGATGTTATTGTACCTCCGTATTCTCAACACATTGGAGCAGTAGGTGCTGCTCTTTTAGTATCTGGAATGGGTCACAGGCAAGATAATAAATAGTCAAGAGTTGATTTGATGTTAGTAGAATGCTATGATGAAAAAGGCGCAGAAGTCTATGAAATGATTATTAAACAGATTTTTCAGGATTTGGTTCTTGGTCCTGCTGTTGAAGATTTAAAAGCTTTTGCTAACCCTGATGAAGCAGTTTTTATTTTAGCTATTAAAATGAAAAAGACTTCTGGAGTTATTAAATTTGGTGATGTGGCTAACTTCACTTATGATAAAAATAATAATGTTACTAAAATATTTATTGAAAATGAGAATTATCTTCCAAATATTTTAAAGTTATTGTGGAGAAGATATTCTAGAGATGAACTTTATCAGCCGACCAGATACAATATTGATCTTGACGGAAATCAGATGGAATTGGAAGATTTGGTTGTTGATGATCCTCATTCAAATCTTCAAAGAAGAATTTATGATGCAATCTTTAGAATTTTGCCTGAAGGATTTAAAATAATTAAAGATGTTTCTGTTGGAGATATTGTGGCAGTAATAGCTACTGATGAATTAATTAAGGATGATTGGATTGACAAAGCTAATGACTATATTGCAGAGTTGAATAGGGGTTTGTAGATAACTTTATAATATAGTTCGATTATATACAAACATAATTACAAGTAGGGGAGTGATGTTATATGAATGAACATAACGGTTCCAGGTTTGCACACATAACTAAAGCACATCCATGTTTTAATGAAAAAATGCATGATAAGGTAGGTAGAGCTCATGTGCCTGTAGCACCAAAATGTAATATTTACTGTAATTTCTGTACTAGGAATATAAATGATGAGGAAAATAGACCGGGGGTTACTAGCTGTATAATGAAACCAGATGATGCTATCAGCCATGTTGATGATGTAACTGCAGAAGGACCAATTTCTGTAGTTGGTGTAGCTGGACCTGGAGACTCATTAGCGAATGAGGAAACTTTTGAGTTTTTTGAAAAGCTAGGTAAAACTCATCCTGATTTAATAAAATGTATGAGTACTAACGGTCTTTTACTTCCTAAATATGCAGACAGATTGGCTGAACTTGGAGTAAATTCTGTTACTGTGACAATTAATGCAGTTGATCCTGATATAGCAATGGATATTTACTCATTTATTAAATATGAAGGGAAAGTTTACAAAGGATACGAAGCCGCTGAAATATTAATTAAAAATCAGTTGGATGGTGTTGAAAAAGCGGCTAAAAATGGTATGGTTGTTAAAGTTAATTCTGTTTTAATTCCAGGATTAAATGATGAACATATTGTTGAAATAGCTAAGGAAGTTAAAAAACGAGGAGCTTCTTTAATGAATGTTTTACCACTTATTCCATTAAATAAAATGAAAATTTATGAACGTCCGGGATGTTCCATGATGGAAAAGGTTCGTGAAGAAGTTGAAGAAATTATTCCTGTATTTAGAGCATGTACTCAATGTAGGGCAGATGCTTATGGTATTCCAGGTAAAAAAAGCGAAGACCATCATTTAGGAATGACTCCTCAAAGTCATTACTAATTTTTCTTTTTTTAATTAATTTTTTTCATTTTTTTTATTATTGCATCCATTCATTTTTTCAGCAATTAATAGTATAAAATAATAAATATTTAAAGAAATAAAACTTATTGTATAGCTTAGATTTTTTACTTAATTTAAGAATTTAAGATATGTTTAATAGATATTTTGGTGTTAAAATATGGATAAGAAAATTGGAATTATCGCTTGTATAATCGTCATAATAGCTTTAATTGTTGGTGTGGCGGCATATTCTGGCGTATTTGATGGGGAAAGTAAAGTAGTTAACGATGATAAGACATTAGTTGTTGGATTTGATGCAGAATTTCCTCCATATGGTTACAAAGATGACAATGGGGAGTATGTAGGTTTTGATTTAGATGTAGCACAGGAAGTTTGTGACAGAAACAATTGGACTTTAGTTAAACAACCTATTGACTGGGATGCTAAAGACAGTGAATTAAATTCCGGAAGTATTGATTGTATCTGGAATGGATTTACTATGAATGGCAGAGAAGACCAATACACCTGGTCTGATCCTTACTTTGATAACAAACAGGTTATTGTTGTTAAAAACGGTTCAGGTATTGATTCTTTAAGTGACTTAAAAGGTAAAAATGTAGAAACTCAAAAAGATTCCTCTGCATTAGCTGCACTTCAAGGTGATCAAAAAGCATTAGCAGATACATTTGGAAACTTAGTTGAAGTAGCTGATTATAATACTGCATTTATGGACTTAGAATCTGGAGCATGTGATGCTATTGCAGTTGATATTGGTGTTGCACATTACCAAATAAATTCAAAAGATAATGATGGCGATTTTGTAATATTAAATGACAATATATCATCAGAACAATATGCTATTGGATTTAAAAATGGTAACACTGAATTAAGAGACCAAGTACAATCCACTTTAGATGAAATGTTTAAAGACGGTACTATTGATAAAATTGCTGACAAATACAGTGATTATGATATTAAAGATTCTCTTATAAGGAAATAAATTAGGCGAATAATATATGTTATTAAGTACTGTAATAACAGAATTATGTGGAGGTATGATTACCTCCATAGAAATTTTTTTACTCACTTTATTATTTTCACTTCCTCTAGGTCTTGTAGTAGCTTGGGGAAGAATGAGTAAGTTCAAACCGTTAAGATGGTTAATGAAAGTGTATATCTCAATTATGAGAGGTACACCATTAATGTTACAATTAATTGTAGTGTTCTTTGCACCGTATTATGTTTTTGGTGCTTCATTATCTCCTGATTATAGGATGATATCTGTAATCATTGCTTTTTCAATTAATTATTCTGCGTACTTTGCTGAAATTTACAGAGGGGGAATTGAAGCTATTCCTAAAGGACAGTATGAAGCTGCACAGGTATTAGGTTATAACAAATTAGAAACATTTTTTATAATTATTTTGCCTCAGGTCATTAAAATAGTCCTTCCTTCAATAACAAACGAAGTAATTACTCTTGTAAAAGATACATCTTTGTCCTTTGTAATAGCTATTCCAGAAATGTTCACAGTAGCTAAGCAAATTGCTGCTGCAGAAGCTTCAATTATGGCATTACTTATAGCGGGTGTATTTTATTACATATTCAATGTAATTGTTGCATTTGTAATGGAATACATTGAAGAAAAATTGGATTATTATGATTAGGGGGAAATATCATGAGTTTATTAGAAATTAAAAATCTTAAAAAAAGTTTCGGTAAAAATGAAGTATTGAAGGATATTTCTCTTAAAGTGGATAAAGGTGAAGTTTTATGTATAATTGGACCGTCTGGTTCAGGTAAATCTACATTACTCAGATGCATAACTGGTTTAGAAACCAAAGATAGTGGAATCATTGATTTTGACGGAACATTTGGATTGGTTTTCCAGGATTTCAATTTATTCCCTCATCATTCAGTTATGAAAAACATTACTAATGCACCTATTAAAGTTCAAAAAAGAAATAAAGATGATGTTTACAGGGATGCCAGAAATTTACTTAAAAAGTTAGATTTAACTGATAAGGAAGATTCTTATCCATGTGAATTATCTGGTGGTCAACAGCAAAGGGTTTCTATTGCAAGAGCTTTAGCAATGAATCCTAATATTTTATTCTTTGATGAACCAACATCTGCCCTTGATCCGGAGCTAACTGGTGAAATTTTAAGGGTAATAAAGGATTTAGCAACTGAAAAGATGACTATGGTTATTGTTACACATGAGATGAGCTTTGCTAAAAAGGTTGCAGATACAGTTATATTTATGGATGACGGTTTTATAGTTGAAAATGGAAGTCCTGAAGAAGTATTTGCTTCTGATAATCCAAGAATGAAAGAATTCTTAGGAAAATTCTATGATTAATTGATATACAAGATTTTATCTTGTATCTTTTTTTTAATTTTTATAAAATTTAGGATTAATTAAATTAATTCACTAATATTTTTTGGTATTTTTTTATTTTTCTTCAATAAAATCTTAAAATATATATAATATTTCAAATATAAAATATAAGTAGATGTATTTTTACATCTCTAATCAATTTCCAATATAATGGATATTTCATTAGGAAGAAAAGCATAATTTTAAAATTAAAAAACTATTAATTATATTTTTAATTAATGGATTTAAATTAGAAACTAACGGGGAATTATGCTTTTCCTTTTTTTAAAGATTTATTATTTCTAATTAACAGAAGGTATTATTTATGAAAACACTTGAATGGGAAGATAATAAATTAAAGCTTATTGATCAAACAAAACTTCCAGATGAATTGACTTATGTTTATTGTAATGATTATAAGGAAGTTATTGTAGCTATTAAGGACATGATTGTTAGGGGAGCTCCAGCTATTGGAGTTGCAGCAGCTTTTGGAATGGCATTGGCTGATTTGCATGGTGAAGATTTAGATAATGCTGCAGATGAAATTAAAGCAGCAAGACCAACAGCTATCAATTTATTTTGGGCAGTTGACAGGGTTTTAAATAGTGATGACCCATTGGAAGAAGCTTTAACCATGTATAAAGAAGATATTGATACTAATTTAGCTATTGGGAGATATGGTGCCGAAATAATTGAGGATGGAGATACTGTTTTAACACATTGTAATGCTGGAGCACTGGCCTGTGTTGATTATGGTACTGCTTTAGGTGTTATTCGTTCTGCATTCCATCAGGGAAAAAATATTAATGTAATATGTGATGAAACACGTCCAAGAGGTCAAGGAGCCAGATTAAGTGTTTGGGAAATGCAGCAGGAAAACATTCCAGTCAAATTAATTCCTGATGTGGCTTCAGGTTATTTGATGTCTCAATACAAAATTAATAAAGTTGTAATTGGTGCAGATAGGATAGCTAAAGGTGGTGTTGTAAATAAAATAGGCTCTTTAATGGTTGCTTTAGCAGCTAAACATTTCCATGTTCCATTTTATGTAGCTGCTCCATTATCTACTTTTGACATGGATGCTTCTGTATTTGACACTGAAATTGAAGAAAGAGACGGCGATGAGGTAAGATATTATGGCGGATGTAGGATTTGTCCTAAGGGAACTGAAGTTATTAATCCTGCATTTGATATTGTGCCAAAGGAGCTTATTACTGGTATTATAACTGAAAATGGAATTATTGATCCAATTTAGGTGATTGATATTAATGAAAAATTTTCACAAAAGCATGTTATTTTGTTCAGCATACTTTTAGCATTGGCTTTTGTTGTAATTTTTGGATTTGGGGCAGTAACAATTGGTTTAATATTTATACTGCCTCCGGAAATACTTAGTTTGCCCGCAATGGATTATGTTTTATCTTCAATTAATAATCTTTTTGCTTTTGTTATTTTAATAATTATAGCTAAAAAACTAGGGTTATTTGAGGACATTCCATGGAATGTTAGGGGGATTTCTAAAGGATTGCTTTTGGGAATTCCGGTTTTATTGTTCTGTTTAGTTCAGCTATCCGGAATCTTAGAGGCAACCTATGATTGCAGTATTGTAGTTAATGTATTTGGTGTGGTAGCTGCTTTAATTTACTGTGCGGCAATAGCTTTGTGGGAAGAATTTCTTTGCCGTGGAGTTATTCTTACAAATATGCTTAAAAAATGGGGTAACTCTAAAGGAGGTATTGTTAAGGCAGTGATATTATCTGCATTCATATTTGGATGTGCTCATATTATCACAGGTTTTGGCGGAGACTGGACTAATACAGCTATTCAAATAGTTTATGCATCATTTATGGGATTATTATTTGGTGTTATTTATATCAAAACAGAAAGTTTAGCTTCCACTATTGTTCTTCATTTCATATTGAATTTAACTGCCTATACAATGCCTTATGTGATGCCAAATTTCCAAGCTATGAATCCGGTAACATTTATATTGTCAATATTTGGATTTGTTTGTCTTTGGGTTATTGAAACTTATGTTTTGATTGATGATATAACTAAGAAATTACTTTAGCGTCAATTGCAACATGCCACATTCCGGGACTGCTGGATTTAACTTTGCGGGTATTTAAAATCTCGACTTTTTTATTTTCTTTTTTTGCAGCTTTTTGCAGGCGTTCTATTCCCTGTCCGTAGGAATCAGAAAACTCATAATAATTTATAATTCCGTTATTCGCTGTTAATGTCATGGCCAAATCCAAAAACTCATAAGCAAGCCCAGGCAGATTCATTATAATCCGGTCATATTTTTTATTTAGATTTTTACTAACTTCATTAATGTCGCCGCAGATAGCTTCAATATTATGTAGTTTGTTTAAGCGGATATTTTCATTTAAGTATTTTATTGCATTTTTATTAATGTCAACAGCAGTAATGTTTACATTATTGTTTTTAGCTATTACTACAGGAAAAGGGCCGATTCCACAGAACATATCCAGAATATTTTCATTTTCTTCTACACTGTCACTTACTCTTTTTCGTTCAGTAGCTAGTCTTGGTGAGAAATAAACTTCTTCAACATTTAGCTTTAAGCGTGTTCCATGTTCTTTATGGATGGTTACAGGATTGTTTTTACCTGCAATAAGTTCCAAATCCCTAATTCTTATTGTTCCGTGTATTGCGCTTTTTTTCATGTAAACTGATTTTCTTTTGGTAAATTCAAGGGTAGCTTTTCCGATTTTTGATTTTTTTTCTTCCAAATTCTCTGGAATTTCTACAATTACAATGTCTCCGATTATATCAAATGATGTTTTTAAATCTTCAATTTCTTTAGAAGTTAAATCATCTTTAAGCAGTTCACTTATGTTTTTAGGATATCTTTTCATGGCTTCTAATTCGACATCAACAATTTCATAATTGCACTTAAAATCAGCATCAGTATTTATTGGTATGAAACCGTATTCATCTTCTGTTTTTATTTTGTAATCCATATTCATTAACTGTTTTTCCATCAGCTTTTTTCTTGTGTTATTTAATTCTTTTAATGGAACTTTAACTGATTTCATACTAAATACCTCTAATACTAATCTTTGTTTTAGTTTTATTATAATATTTTCTAAAAAAACACTTTTATACTATGTTTTTAAAATCTTATACTATGTTTTATTTAGTTGGATTAGGATTATTTGATGCAGGCGATATCAGTCTTAAAGGTTTGAAATGTTTAAAAAGTGTCGATAAAATTTATGCGGAATTTTTCACTTCCAGATTATTTGGTTCTAGCTTTGATGAGATTGAATCTCAGATAGGTAAAAAAATTGAAGTTTTAGTTAGAAATGAAGTTGAAGAAGAAAGTAAATTTTTAGATGAAGCTATTGATTTGGATGTAGCTTTAATTACTGGAGGGGATCCTTTAATAGCTACTACCCACAGTGATTTTTTAGTTCAATGTTCTAAAAAAGGCATTGATTACGAAGTGATTCACGGATCATCTATTTTATCTTCTGCACCGGCTATTTCCGGACTTCAAGGCTATAAGTTCGGTAAGGTTACAACCATTCCTTTCCCTGATCATAATTTCTATCCAAAATCTCCATATACAGCTATTGAAGAGAACTTGGCTATGGAGTTACATACTTTAGTTTTACTTGATATTCAAGCTCATAAAGACCGTTACATGACTGTTAATCAGGGTTTGGAATATCTGATGAATATTAAAAATACTTTAGATTATGATGGGGCAGTTACTGAAGATACTCTTGCTGTTGGTATTGCAAGGGTAGGCTCTAAAGATGTTGTTGTAAAAGCCGGTAAAATTAGTCAGTTGATTGATTATGATTTTGGAGGACCTCTTCACTGTATTGTTATTCCTTCCAAACTTCATATTGTTGAAGCAGAATATCTGGTTGAGATAGCTGGAGCTGACAGTGAAATTCTTGATGAAATTTAAATTAAAATAAGGGGAGAGAAGTAGAACGTGTTTTTTGGATTTTCTACTTCTTAAATTCAATGAAACATATCCTAATATATTTTTGGAGATTATAAAATGGTTGACTGATGTTCATTGTCTGACATGAATTTTACTTCACATCGTATTATACTTTATTTTCATCACATATAAATGTTTTTATTTGTTTTTTTAGGAAAGTGATGTAATTTTTGTTTTTTGTTTAGTGAATTTATGTGAAAAAACACTTACTAATTTATGTATAATAAGTTACAGTACTATTATACATGACAAAAAACAAACGTGTAACCATTACTATCAATAATGATTTGGACTTGCATTTTCGTAAACTGGCTTCTTCCAAGATGCTTTTTGAAACGGGGTGGTATTCTAAAGCTGTTGAAGAAGCAATGGAGCTGTGGATTGAAAATGAAAGTCTTTAAATTTTTATTTTTTTATTTTTTTTTTTGATCCGTTTGGCTGTGGCTAAAATATATGGTAGTAAGTTAAATGATTTGCAAATTGGAAACAAAATTGTAACTGCTTAAATGGATTTTAATTAATTTCTTACTTTTTTGGATAAACTATTTAAATTAATAAGTTGTATTTATTATTAATAGGTGTTCAAAATGGAAAATGATGATTATAGAACTGTCAGAGTCTATACTAAAAAGTACACTAGCAAAGACAAAGACGGTAATGCTATTGAAAAGGAATCAAAACAAAAACAGGTTAGTCTCAAAAAAGAAGACCCTTTTGAAGATAATGATCTTGTTCGTGTTCTTTCAAGTGAAGAATATGAGGAATTGGTTGGCAATCAGTTTTCTCAGGATAAATTAAACGAGTATGAAGAAATTATTAATAAAAAAGACAATCAGATTGCCGATTTAAATAATCAGATAAATATACTTAAAAATTCATTTTTTGATAATGTGGACGATTTAAAAGAACAGATTAATGATAAGGATGAACTGATTAAAGCTAAGGATGAAATTCAGGAACTTAATAAAAAACTTAATAAAGTAGATGAAGAAAGAGTAGCTATTTTTAAAGAGCTTGATTATAAAAATAAGATGATTTTAGCTTACAATGTGGAATTAAACAAGTCTATTCTTAATGCAATTAATGTTGTCATTGATGAAGCAAGAGACAATATTAATAAGAGAAATGCTCAGTTAGTTGAAGATTTAGAAAAATCCATATCTAAAGCTAAACATGATGTAAATGAGAAGAATAAAGCTATAGCATTTGAGATAAATAGTACTATTGATGACATGAATGAACAAATTCGTGAGACAAGCATGATTAAAATGCTATTAAATAAAAACAAGATTAATTTAAAAGTACCTACTGAGGATTTGCTTAAACCTTTTGAGTTTGATTTCAGTGTCGAACAGTTTTTGTCAGGTCAGGCATTAGAACTTGATGCGTCTGAAATTTTAAAGGAAGTAATGCCTAAACTTCCTGAACCATTTTCCAAATATATTGACACATTAGATGATGATGAATATGAAACAGCACCTATTGATGTTAAACACAAAAAGGGAGATTAGATTATGGAATTTAGAAACGTCAATACTTCTAATTTAACATTCAAATATCCTGTAACCTGGGAAAAAGAAAAAGCAGACACTTATAATAATCCTGATTGTGTAGCTACATTGTCTAAAGGGGAAGAAAATTTACTTAATGTTGTAATGTTTCCAACAAGAACAAATATTGAAGATTATAAGTTATTTATGGAGGATGCTATCAGTGATGATGGTGGTGTTATTTTAGAATCCGATTTTGTTGAAATCGCCGGAAAACATGCTATTAAAACACATGCAAATATGGATACTCCAGATATCAACTTTGACATTCACAATTATGTGTTTATAGAAAATGGAAATATTTATATCTTTGAATTGAGAACTGTTGAAGCTTCTTTGGAACCAGTTACAGAATTTAAAGATATGATTAATACTTTAGTATTAAAATAATTGACTGTATTCTAAAAGATAATCTTTATGTTGTTTATCTAATATTTTTAAAGCAGAAACATTTTGAGGACTGGTAAGTGACCTTTCTTCAACTAAATTTCTCAATGAACTGTTTTTCATATGAGTTTGGATTTCTTTAATTACAAAATTAAGAGCTTCAATATTTTTTTCTTCAAGTTCTTCTCTTGTTATGTTTTCATAAATGGGGTAAGTTTCCAGGTCATATGTTTTAGTTGGAGTTAACAGAACATTTAAATAACTATAATAATTGCTGGAATCCGCTAAAAATCCATCAACACCTATGTAAGCTAAAAGAGGCATAAATGATGGTTCAGCAAATGAAAATATTAAATAGCTGGTCGGGTGCATATTTTTTCTTAAATTAACAATCATATTGCTTAGATCTTTCGGATGTAATAATAATTCATCACTGTTAGCTATTATAAATCCGTTATAACCTATTTCTTCTAACTGTTTTAGACAATCAATTCTTAAATCAATATATTTTGAACCTTGAATTACAGCTACATTGCATTTATCTACATTTTCTTTAGCTAGTTTTAAAGTTTCTTTAACATTGAATTGGGCAATTTCACGGTCAATATTATATGCAGACCCTTCAGAAGGTGCTATTTTAATATCATTTTTAAAAAATAATTTGGGGGTAGCTGCATCGTTTATTTTTCCAACTCTTCCAGGTCCATCATGTGATTTTATTTCAAATTTTTCAATCAATTTAAACATTCCATTTATTTTCTTAACATTATATTGGTTTTACTTTCTATTTTAAGGTTATCCAAAATATAACTGGTAGTGTAATCTTTTAGCTTACACTTTTGAAAAATTTAGTAACCTTTATATATGGTTTTTTGACAGAATATTAGTATGGATTTGAGGAATATATTCCGATGATTATCCGAGGTGTGTTTTCAATGTCTATTATTGATAATCTAAAATCTTTATTTAAAAGAGGTAAAGATAATGAAGAAAAAGGTATTGATGATTTAAAATCTGAAGATACCAAAGTTACATCTTCCAACAATCTTGATGAAAGTATTGTTTCAGGAACTAAAACTACTGAACCTATGGTTAAGATTAAAATTAGTTCAGATGACACTGAGGATATGACTTTTAAAAAAGACGTTAAGACTTCTGAAACTAGTGATGTTGAAGAAAACGAAGAAATTGCTCCGGAAATTGATGATGCAGAGGAAAAAACTGAAGTTCTTGACGAACTAGATATTTTAACTGATGATTCAAATGAGGATGATGAAGTTTCTGAAGATGAAAATAACACCACTGAAACTGAAGACGAGTCAATTGATGAGTCTGAAGAAGTAGTTAACGACGAAAAAGTTGAAAACGAAGTTTCAAAAGATAATGATAAAAAGAGAGATAATATGACTTTATTGACTGATAAAGAATTATTAACCGATGCAAATCGTGATAAAGAATTTACAGCAGAATTCATTGATGCTGGAATCGAAACAGTTAAACATTGTTTCCAATGTGGTACCTGTGGTGGAAGTTGTCCTTCTGGAAGAAGAACTCCTTATAAAGTAAGACAAATAGTAAGGAAATGTTTACTTGGTTTAAAAGAAGAAGTAATTTCCGATGATGCTTTATGGATGTGTACTACTTGTTACACCTGTCAAGAAAGATGTCCTAGAAGTGTTAAAATCGTTGAAATCATTAAAAAAGCACGTAACGTTGCTGCTCATGCTGGTTACATGGCTCTTGCTCACAAAAAAACTGGTTTATTTGTAATTAAAACCGGTCACGGAGTACCTATTAATGATGCAACTAAAGCTTTAAGATCCAAAATCGGTCTTTCAGAATTACCTGCAACCACTCATTCATTCCCAGAAGCTTTAGAAGAAGTACAAAAAATATGTGAAATCACTGCTTTTGATGAATTAATTGGTTATGATAAAGCAACCGGAGATTTAAAAGAATAATTTAATTGAGGAGAGTATTAATATGGAAATTGCATACTTCTTAGGTTGTATTATGAACAACCGTTACCCTGGTATTGAAAAAGCAACCAGACAATTATTTGACGCATTAGATATTGAATTAAAAGACATGGAAGGAGCATCTTGTTGTCCTGCTCCTGGTGTATTTGGTTCTTTTGATGAAAAAACATGGGCTTCCATTGCAGCTCGTAACTTATCCATTGCAGAAGATATGGGAATGGATATTATGACTGAATGTAATGGTTGTTTCGGTTCTTTAACTGAATGTAATCACATGTTAAAAGAAAGTGAAGACAAAAAAGCAGAAATTAATGAAGTTTTATCTGAAGTTGGTAAAGAATTCAAAGGAACTACTGAAGTAAAACACTTTGCACAAATCTTAAGAGACGATGTAGGATACGAAAAATTAGCATCCCTCATTGAAAAACCTTTAGACTTAAATGTTGCTGTTCACTACGGATGCCACTTCTTAAAACCAACTGCTGAAATCGGTATTGAAGAACAAGCAGAAGACCCATCTATCTTAGATGATTTAGTAGAAATCACTGGTGCTAAATCTGTACCTTACGAAGACAAAATGATGTGCTGTGGTGCAGGTGGAGGATTAAGATCCAGAGATTTAGATGTAACTTTAAGCTACACTAAAGAAAAACTCGAACACATGACTGAAGCTGGTGTAGATGCTATCGTTAATGTATGTCCGTTCTGTCACTTACAATTTGACCAAGGTCAAACTGAAGTAAATGATAAATACGGAACCGACTACGCATTACCTGTTTTCCACTTAGCTCAATTATATGGATTAGCTATGGGATTAACAGCTGATGATTTAACTTTAGATGCACAAGCTATTGATGCAGCTCCTGCTTTAGCTAAAGCATTAGGTGAAAACGCTAAATAATTGTAAGGATTAATTTCCTTTCAATTTTTTCATTTTTTTAGGCACTGAAAACACACTTTGGTTTTAATCATTGAATGAAATTATTTTTTCATTCATTTTTTACAGATTTTTTTTTAATTTTATTATTTTTTTATCCTGCATATTTGCGATTTTAAATTTTAGTTTTATATTTTACGAATAATTCGTAATTAACTTTATATATTATTAGTATAAAAGATATGATTGTTAAAATTCAATGATTTAAATTAAGTATATTTAAGGTGATAATATGTTTGTAGCAACATTAGATGGTATATTTAAATATCCAGATATTCCTGAAGAGTACGAACCATACGTACAATTCAAAGCAACTATTGAAAAAAGAGAAGTAAAAGATGGTGATGATTTAGCTATATTAAGTATTTCCGGTACTGATAGCCACCATGTATTATTTTTAGATTCTTATAATAACATTAGAGAAATTGAAAAAGAATTAAAAGATGCTGATGCTAAAATTAATCACACAACCTTAAAAATCATAGGTGGACATTTATGAGTTTACCTTCTGAGCAAAATTGGTTAATTGTTTTTAATCTTTTAACCGATTTAAATAAAAAAGGTTATGATATTCCTAAAGGAATTAATCCGGAATTAGGTTTAATCAGATCTTCAATAAGCTCATATAAAAAAGACCCATCTCATCCTGATTTAATTAATAGTTTAGCTAAAGCTGAAATGTCTTTAAACAGTATTCAAGAAACACTCTTGGAATTAGCTTCACAAGAAGGTGAAGAATATGTTGACAAATGGTTAGGTTTATTCAAAGATGCAATGCATGGTAAAGAAGTTTTTGAATTTCCTAAATCCCGTTCAACATTCATTGTTAACACTCCTCCGGGATTAACAACAGGGAGAATAACATTGAAAAAAGCATTGGCTGAAGAAAGAGTTCAAGAAATAGCTGAATGGAATGGTCTAATAATTGAATTTGAAGATGATGTTACTGTCGATCTTCATGGAGATAAAGAAGACCTTAAAACAGGTTTGAAAGAAATGGGATCTTTCTTTTTAGAATAAGTAAGTGATATTTATGAAAATTTTAGCAATAAGTGACGTTCACGGAGAAGACAACGAGAATTTATACAAATATCTTAATAATAATGACATTGATATTGTCATTATCACTGGAGATATTACTAATTTTGGCCCATTGGAGTTTGTTGATGAATTTATTGGCAAAATACTTGATTGTGACTGTGAAGTGATGGCTGTTCCAGGTAACTGTGATCCTGCAGGAATATGCAATGCAATTAGAGAATCAGATGCAATCTGTTTACACAATAACATTTTATCTTTTGATAATGTTGTTTTATTCGGATACGGTGGTTCCAATCCTACACCATTTGATACTCCTGGTGAGATTCAAGATAATAAAATCTATGGGGATGTTTATGAATTATTAGCTAATTATGATTTTGTAGCTAATGATGAAGTACCTAAAGTAAAAATATTGGTTACTCATGCTCCTCCTTATAATACTGGTGCCGATTTAACTGAAAGCGGAGATCACGTCGGCAGTCAGGGAATTTTAAAATCTATTCACGAGTTCCAGCCTCAAATTAATATCTGCGGTCATATTCATGAAGCAAAATCCATTAGTAAAATTGGAAATACTACAGATGTAGCTAATCCTGGAATGCTTAAGGATAATGGTGCAGTTTTAATTGATGTTGGTGAAGGTGCGGATTATACAATTAATATAATCTCTTTAGATGAGTAAATATCTTACTTATCTTTTTTATTATTTTTTTTAGTGGCTAAAATCAAATCACAAATTTTATTTAATATTAATTTAAGATATCTATTTATATTTCTAAAATTAAATAATTAGTTTGTGATTATTATGATTATGATTAAGGGTGCTGTTGGTAAAAAGGAGTACAAAGAACCTTTTTCGAAAGGTATAATGGCTCGTTCTTTACACATCACTGATTTGGGACATGATGAAGCTTATGAAATAGCTTCATGTATTGAAAATAAACTTCTTGAAGAAAATATTTCTGAAATTTCTATTGAAGATTTGGCTATCTTTGTAACTAATTATTTGAAAAATTATGTGGACCCTGTTCTTGCAGAGAAATATATCAAGTGGAGAAATGTTAGAAAATCAAAAGAGCCCCTTATTATTTTAATTGGTGGAGCTTCAGGAGTTGGAACTTCATCTATGGCATTTGAATTGGCCAGTCGTTTAGGATTAAAAAACTTAATCAGTACAGATATGATACGTGAGGTTATGCGTAAAATAGTTTCTAAAGAATTAAGTCCTGTTATTCATAAATCTAGTTTTAATGCATATGAGAGTATTAGAACACCGCTTTTAGGTCCTGATCCTGTTGTTGAAGGTTTTATTAGTCATGTGGATGTTGTGAATGTAGGTGTGGAAGCTGTTATTGAAAGAGCATTAAAAGAAGGAATAAGTATCATTATTGAGGGAGTTCATATAGTACCGGGATTCATAAAAGAGGACCTTATCCGTAAAAGCAATGTGATTTTATTTACCTTGATTGTTAGGGATGAAGATACACACAAATCCCGGTTTTATTCAAGATGCAGACAGCCATGGGTTAAACGTTCACTTGATAATTATTTGAGTAATTTTCATTTAATCAGGAAAACCCAGTCTTTTATGATTGATCAGGCAATAAAACATAATTCAAAAATTATTGATAATGTTGATGTTAAATATACTATTGATATAATGGTTAATGACATTATTGAAAAATATGGAGGAAGTTATGATGTTAGACAAGAAAGTAAAGGAAATAATGACAACTGATGTAATTACTACACCTTCTAATGTAGATGTGGTTAATGCATTTGAAGAACTTATGGAACATAAAATAAGTGCAATGCCGGTTGTTGATGATGGTGAACTGGTAGGTATTATCACTGCAACTGATTTGGGTCATAATTTAATATTGGATAAATATGAATTAGGAACTGATGTTAAATCTATTATGATTAAAGATGTTGTAACTGTTTCACCTGAAAATACTATTCAGGAAGCTATTGAAATCATGCAGTCTCACGCTCCTGATTCAAACATATTAAATCAGTTGCCTGTTGTTGAAAATGGCAAATTAGTAGGAATTATTTCCGATGGAGACATAATTAAGTTAATATTATAAAATCCTTTTATAATTTCTATTTTTTTCTTATTTTAATAAATTTTATTGGTTTACTGTAATAAGTTTTTTTTCCAGTATTTTATTTTCTAAGCTATATTTTTAAAAATAACGTGATTTTTTGATTTTGAAGTTTGTTTATTTAAAATATCTTTTATTTGGGGTTATTGAATTTTAAACTTCTGTTTTTATATATGTGGGATTTACATAGGTTCTTGTTGGATAAATTGGATTATATTTTAGTTTCAGTAATAAGTTTTTTTTCCAGAATTGAAATTTTTTACCTAACATTTATATAATATTAATTTCATATATGTATATGGCTAGACTGGAGGGTTAGGGGTCCTCTGTAAGCACACACCCCCTTTGGTGCAGTTGAAGTTCAAAAGGCGGCTTTTTAAGGAATTATGAGCCTAAGAAAAACGACATAGAAACTTCGTCCTACAGGATTGATGGTGATGGGACTTTTACTGGAGGGTAAAAGTTAATTATCTTAAATATGGGAATGTGTCAGGCCCGGAAGGGAGCAGCTCTACCATTAACAGTTGATGCTTGTAGAACCACGGGGTGGAGTTGGGTTTTTTAGATAACTTGTAGTTTTGAGATTAGTCCACTTTTGAACATGCCATTTTTATAAAAAACAATTAACTTTATTAATAAGTTTAAACAGATTATATATTACTTTGTTTTTTTATGTATTGTCGGGATGGCCCAGCCTGGTACGGCGTCGGACTGCTAATCCGATGATCTTATGATCACACGGGTTCAAATCCCGTTCCCGGCGTTTTTTAATTTATTTATCTATTTCTTGTTTATGGTCATATTCTATTCCTGCTGGACAAGCATGTATTGTTACTGATTTTACTAATGGAACTTTTTTAAGCACATTATTTTGAGCTCTATGAACTATTTTATGTGATTCTTTTAAAGTCATATTTTCATCAAGTTCAATATGCAGTGAAACAACGGAATAAGACCCCAAATATTCCACTTTAATATTATGTGCTCCCAGTACCTGAGGAGTTTTGGTAGCTGCTTTTTCAATATCTTTAATCAATTCTTTAGAAGGTATTTTTCCCATAATATTATCTATATTTTCTTTTCCAATAGTATATGCAGTTTTTAAAACAAATAATCCAATAATAAGACCTATGACAGGATCAATTATAGAGTATCCACTATTTGATGCAAAAACTCCAACCAATATAGCTACTGATGAGAAAATATCTACTTTCTGATGATTTCCGTCTGCTACAATAGCAGGACTTCTTATTTTTTTTCCAAGTGCAATAATATATCTGCTTATACAAAGATTAACGCCTATTCCAATTAATGCCATAACTGCAGCAAGATAACTTGGGGTTGTTATAAGTTCGGGATGGACTATTTTGTTTATAGCTCCAGTCATGATTTCATAAGCTACCATAGTTAAAAATAATACGATTATAAGTCCGGCAATAGCTTCAGCACGGCCATGTCCCAAAGGATGTTCTTCATCAGCAGGTTTTTGACCTATTCTAAATCCAAGATATGCAATTATGGAAGTTGCAACATCTGATAAAGTATGAGCTCCTTCAGAGATTAATGCATAACTTCCGGATATGATCCCAATTCCAATATTAAAAATAGTAAGGAAAGTATTTGAACCTATTCCAACAATTGCTGCTTTTGTTCCGCCTTTGGTTCTAAATTCATCCATATATTACTCACCTTTTTCTAGAATATCCATAGCTTTAGCTATATTTTCATAGGAGTTTGCATAAGACATTCTTACGTGATTTTTACCATTTTGTCCAAATGCAGCACCAGGAACGGTTATGACTCCCTCTTCAGCTGATTTTTTAACAAATTCTTCAGGATTTTCAATTTTTGGAAATACGTAAAAAGCACCCTGTGCATTTACGGTTTCATATCCCATTTCATTTAATCTTGATACAATCAGGTCTCTTCTCTTTTTAAATTCATTAACCATTTTGTTAACTGTATCTTGAGGCCCTGTTAATGCTTCATAAGCTCCTCTTTGGGCTGTTGAGTTAGCACATGCTATATTGTATTGATGGATTTTAAGCAGTTCTTCCAAATATTCCTCTTTGGCATTTAAATAACCTATTCTAAGGCCAGTCATTGCATATGTTTTTGAAAATCCGTTGATTGTTATTACATTGTCACTATATGCTGCAGGGGAGTAATGTTTTTTATCATAAATGATTTTTTCATATATTTCATCAGATATGATTAAGAAATCATGATCCATAGATAAATCTGCAATAGCTTTAATATCTTCTTTATCCATCACTGCTCCAGTTGGGTTTGACGGTGAATTTAAGATTACAGCTTTGGTATTTTTGTTTATTTTTTCCTGAACATCTTCTGCCTTTAATTTAAATTCATTTTCCATTTCACAGTTAACTCCAACAACTTTTCCGTCAGCTAACTTTATACATGCTTCATATGAAAGGAAACTTGGATCTGGTAAAATTACCTCATCATTTTTCTCAATAAATGCCTGTGCACACATATATAATGCTTCACTGGCTCCGGCAGTAACTATTATGTTTTCGGGATTTGTGTTTATATTGTTGTCCTTTTTGAATTTTTGAGTAATTGCTTCTCTTAATTCAATATAACCTTTGTTTGGTGTATAATGTGTTTCATTATTTTTTATTGATTGTTCCATAGCTAATTTAATGTTTTCAGGAACATCAAAGTCAGGTTCTCCGATTCCTAAGTTTATAGCATTAGGATTTGTAACTTCAAACATTTTTCTTATCTGGGATAATTCAATTGTACTGGTTCTTTTTGCGGGATTTATCATATTTTTTCCTCACTAAGTATTATTATTTATTATATTATTTTTAATTTAAAAATTTTTTCTAGTTGCATGGCCCACAGTTATAACATGGGGAATCTCCACACCATGGAGTTTGCTTTTTTGTTTTTAATCTTCTGTTTTCTGTTTTTAAAAAATTAGATTTAATTCCAATATCAATTTTAGACCAAGGTAGTTCATCATTGATATTATAATTTGGCAAGTAACTCTGCCATTCTTTCAATGTTACCTCTTCTGTTAAAGATTTTTCAATAACTGCACCAACTTCCCTATTTCCACAAGATAATATATATTGAATCAACCCTTTTTTCGGACTTTCGAATTTAACATTATATTTCCTTAATTTCTTTTTCAAATATCTTGTTTTTGATTTAATCTCTTTAAAATTATAAACTTCCCATTGTAAGGGTGTTTGAGGTTTTGGGATAACTGGATTGATACTGAATTTTATATAGTTTCTGTTTTTATGCATATTTGCTATTTTTTCAATATAGTTAGCTAACTCTTCTATATCTTCTTTACTTTCATAGGGAATTCCAATTAAAAAGTATAATTTAATATTGAAATCAAGGTCAACTGCATTTTTTATTACAGAAAATATTTTTTCATCTGAAATGCTTTTATTAATTCTTTCACGTAGTGTTGAAATAGACTCCGGAGCAATTGTAATGCTTTTCAAACCACTTTTTTTTAAGGTTTCTAAAGTTTCCCGGCTAAGTGAATCTATACGTAGAGATGGTGTGGCTATTTGAAAACCTTCACTTTCAAGAGCTTTTGTAAGGCCCTCCAAATCATAATAATCTCCAACAGCTGCTCCGATTAATGTTATTTTGTTTAAATTAGTATTTTCTCGTGTTTTAAGTGCTATGTTAACTAATTCTTTTATTGTAGTTTCTCTTAAAGGTCTGTAAAGATAGCTGGACATGCAGAATCTACAACCTCTTGTACATCCTCTTGAAACATTTAGCATAATTGAATCACTGAACACAGTTTTATAATCTTCCTTGTCAGTTTTGGTAATGATTGGCTGTGTTATATGGTATGCATTTTTCATATCATCTATGAGAGCTATTTTTGCATTATTGTTGAATTCAGGAATGTATATTCCATCCATATCTAAAAAATTATCCAAATTTTTATTTTCAAGGTATCTGTCTAAAAATTTATTTATAGTAAATTCTCCTTCACCGATTACAAACACATCAATATAGTCAGATAATGGCATTGGGTTTGCAGTTGCACATGGTCCTCCAGCTATTATTAAAGGATCATTTTCACTTCTGTCTTTTCTTTTAAGGGGGATTCCTGATTGTTTAATCATTTCCAAAACATTAAAATAATCTTCTTCAAATTGTAGAGAAAAGCTGATTATATCAAAGTTTTTCATAGGATTATTTGACTCAATAGAAGTGGTATGGGGATAAACGATTCGCTCACACCATGTGTCTTGCCTTTCATTAATTAAATTATATAATATATTATAACCTAATGATGACATAGCTGTTTTATAGATATTTGGATATGCAAGCCCAAATCTTAAATCTATATTTTTATGGTTTTTCTGGAAAATATTTTTCTCGTAAATCATGGAATCAACTATGAAATTTTTAGGTTTTTTTGAAAAATTTACTTGTTTTTAGAATATTTAACTTAAATTCATTATTTTCTAATTCTTGAGTTCTATCATGTTATTTTTTATTATAAAAATAAATTTTCAATGTATTTTGTATTTAAAACTTCCTTATAATTAGATTTTAAATATGCTAATTGGTTATATGTAAGATTTATTTTTCATTGTGTGTTTAATTTTTGAATTTGAATTGAAGATAGTTTATCCTTTTTTTACCTATTTCAATGTTATTTGTTTTTAATTTAAATTTTATAAAAGTTTTAATCATTTTCTTACTGATTTAGCTAATTTAAATGGGTTTTTTTATCAATAAACTTGTAAAAACATTTATATAATAATAAATCCTAAATACTTAATTACTCATTATGAATACTATATGTTAGTATAATATAATATTTTTATTAAAATTTTCGTAATGAGAACTAAGAGGTGGAAAAATTTCAAAGATAAATAAAGCATTGTTCATTTCAATTATATGTGCATTCTTCCTAATGTTAGGGTCTGTATGTGCAGCGGATTTAAATAATGTTTCTGATATCGAAAATTCAAACTTGATACAAGATGATAATCAATTATCTTATCAAAATTTAGAAGTTTCTAGTAATGGATCTATCTCAGACAATTATTCTTATAATTTTAATGGTGAATATTCCGGCAGCGGAGTAATCAAATCTAATTATGAGAATAATAATGTTATAGGATCACAACAGATTTCAAACAATGATGTTATTTCTGAACCTCAAAGTTCTGTTTCAAACACTGTTTTAAGTGGTAATGATACAACTTTGTATTTTAAAAATGGCACTACTTATGATGTAAAATTAACTGATATTACTGGTAAAGCATTATCTAATCAAACTGTATCATTTTTAATAAATGGTAAACTTTATAATCGTACTACTGGTAGTGACGGTGTTGCATCTATGAATATTAACTTGGTTGTTGGAAAATATAAGATTACAGCAAGTTATGCAGGTTCTTCATTGTATGGAAGTTCTTCAGTTACAAATTTAGTTGAAGTATTGTCTACAATATCTGCAAATGATGTTGTGAAATTCTATAAAAACGGTACTCAATATTATGCAAAATTTGTTGATGGAAATGGAAACCCATTAGTTAATGCAGAAGTTAGATTCAATATTAATGGTGTTTTCTATACTCGCAATACTAATGGTAGTGGTATAGCTAAATTAAATATTGCTTTATATCCTGATAAGTATATATTGACTGCTTATCATCCTAATGGTGAAGCTAAGGGTTATAATATCACTGTTTTATCTACTATTAATAGTAGTGATATAATTAAATACTTCAGGAATGGTACTCAATATTATGCAACTTTTTATGATGGTATGGGTAATCCATTAATTAATGAAACTGTTAGGTTTAATATTAATGGTGTTATCTATGAAAAAAGAACAAATGATAAAGGTACTGCAAATTTAACTATTTCACTTTATCCTGGTAATTATATATTGACTGCTTATCATCCTAATGGTGAAGCTAAGGGTTATAATATTAGTGTATTAACTACATTAATAGATAATAAAGATATTAATATGTATTATAGGGACGGTACTGCATTTGCCATTACTGTTCTTGATGGTCAAGGTAAACCTTTAGCAAATGCTGCTGTTAGGTTTAATGTTAATGGTGTATTCTATGATAAGATTACTGATGAAAATGGTATTGCAAAGTTAGGTATTAGACTTTATCCAAATAACTATATTATTACAAGTAGTTATAATGGTCTTGAGGTATCTAATAGAATTAATGTTAGTAGTTCAAATACCACTATAATTGGTAAAGATGCATATGTTATTATGGATAGTATTAATAGTAATTATACTGTAACATTAGTTGATGTGAAAGGAAATCCGATTGGGAATAAAACTGTTTACTTCAGATATGATAATAAACAGGTAACTGCAACTACTGATAAAAATGGTAATGCTACCATCACTATTTCTGGTTTGAAAAATGGTGACTATAATATAACTTATGGTTTTGATGGAGTTGAGGGTTATTGTTCTTCCAGTTCAAGCAGTATCTTGCATGTTGTAAATTCAACTACTATTTTGACAGGTAATGATTTAACCATGGTTTATAATGATGGTTCTGAATTTAAAGTTAAATTAACTGATTTATATGGTAAACCTTTAGCTAATAAGATTATTACTTTCGTGATTAATGGTATTGCTTATAATCGTACAACAGATTCCAATGGTGTAGCAAGTATAAATATTAGATTGCATCCTGGAACTTATTTAGTTTCATATTATTATTCCAATAAAGGCTCTTTAGATTATAATAATGGATCAAACAATGTGGTCGTTGCTAAACAAACTTTAAATATTGAAGGAAAAGATTTAGTAATGTTGCCAAATGACGGTTCTGCTTTTGAAGTCACAGTTACTGATAAAGATAAGAAACCTGTTAGTGGCATTGCTGTTCTATTTACAGTCTCTGGAATTACTTATACTAAATATACTGATCAGTCAGGTGTTGCTAAATTAAATATTCATCTTAATGTAGGTTATTATGATATTTCATATGCAATTAATGATACATTTTGTCAGGGTTCCGGATCAAATATGATTTTGGTTAATGGAACCATAATCATTGCAGAGGATATTAACATAAATGCAGGAACTAATGGAACTTTTTCAGTTAAATTAACCGATGCTAAAGGCAATCCAATTAGTGGAGCATCTATTAAGTTCTATTATGAGGGCATTACTAAAAATGCAATTACTAATGCTGAGGGTATAGCTACAATAACTGTTGATTCTTTAGGAAAAGGAGACTATCCGATAGCTTATTATTATTATCCTACAATTGGCGGTAATTACTCAAACAGCGGACAGTCATATATTCATGTATCTGGCACTATCTCAATTGCAAATATAATTGATGCATCTAAAGTTGTAAAATCATTTATTGAATCAGAGGGCAAATTGCCAGATTCCGTTTTAATAAATGGTGAAAGTTATACTTTAGCACAATTCTTATATCTTGCAGCTATAGCAACTATAAATATAAATAATGGTGATTTCAGCGATTTGGATTCTAAAGATGCTGCTAATCCTGATAACTACAATAAGTGCGGTAATTTAGGTAATCTGGCAGATTATATTAGTGTTGCACAATCTATTATAGATTATGTAAATGCTAATGGAAAAGCTCCAGGATCAGTACCCTCTAATGTAGGAACTATAACTTTTGACGGTTTGGTATATGCATTTGCTCGTGTTGTTGCATTTTATGGTAATAATCAACAGCTGCCTGCTTATGTTACTATTAAGTCAATAGATTCTGAATCTTCTCAATTTGTAATCAATAGGGTCAATGTAAAAGCTACTGAAAGTGAATTGGCTAATATTAACACATATTTGCAGCCTACTGCTAATTGTCAAGTTAATGACCCTACAATTGTTGCTTTAGCTCAGAGATTAACTGCGGGACTATCAACACCAACACAAAAAGCTAGTGCAATACTTGATTATGTTATTGATAATATAGCTTATGCTAGTTATTATGATACTAGTCGTGGTGCTAAAAAAACTTTAACTGATAAAAGAGGTAACTGCTGTGACCAGGCTCATTTGGTTATAGCATTATTTAGAGCAGCAGATCTTCCAGCAAGATATGTTCATGGAAGCTGTACTTTTTCAAGTGGTACAATTGGTCATGTATGGGCTCAGGTATTAATTGGTGATACATGGGTAGTTGCTGATCCAGTAAGTTCTAGAAACTCATTAGGTGTAATAAAGAATTGGAATATTAATACATTTACTTTTAAGAGTTATTATACATCTTTACCATTCTAATTTTTATTACTCTATTTTTATTTTTTTTTAATTCTTTTTTATCCATAAAATGATTTTTTTTAATCGCTAATATTTTATAATAGTTTATATAAATTTATATTAGCAAACTAATTATAGGACAATATTATGGATCATAAAAAATATAAGAAAATAGCTGTTGGGGGAACTTTTGATAAGTTCCATGATGGTCATAAAAAGTTACTTGCAACTGCTTTTGAATTAGGTGAAGAGGTTGAAATCGGAGTAACTTCTAATGCTTTTGGTGGTCTTAAGGGAGATATTGATTCCTGTGAAGATAGGATGAGATGTCTTAAGGAATTTTTTAAGGACAGATTAAATTACACTGTTATGGTTTTAGATGATGCATATGGGACAACTGTATTCGATGATGAATTTGATGCAATTGTTGTTAGTGAAGAAACTGAACCTGTAGCAGTTGAAATTAATGAAATTAGAGATTCTAAAGGAATGTCTCCATTAGATATTGTTGTTGTTAGCTTTGTTTTAGCAGATGATGGTCATCCTATTTCGTCTACACGAATTAGGAGTGGTGAAATTAATAAAAAAGGAAATATTTTAAAATAGTATTTTATTATCGAATTAAATCGACATGTTTATATATGCAGTTCGACAATGTATTAATTGATATTAAAATATTATTTTTTCATAAAATAATTTTCATATCAAATTTGAGGTGGTTATATGGCAGTAAAAATAGATTCAGATCTTTGCGGTCACATTGAAAATTGTCCAGTACAAGGTTTATGTGTAAAGATTTGTGAACAAGGCGCTCTCATTGAAGAAGATGGCGATGTAACTATTGTCCCTGAAAAATGCGATGACTGTGACCTTTGTATCCAAAACTGTCCTAATCAAGCTATATCTAAAGCATGAGGGATTTTATGTTTAATGTTGAGAGGAGCGGGGAAGAAACCCGTAAGTTATCACATAACAATGATAGGTGTGTAGGTTGTGGAATTTGTACTGATGTATGTCCTACATCTTCTTTGAGATTAGGACCTATTGTACCGATTGCACGTGGTTTAATTGAAATGGATTTAGTTTCTGTAACTTCTAATACTTGTGTTTTATGCGGATTATGTTCTGTTGCATGTCCATTTGATGCTTTATCATTAACCATTAACGGTAATGATATTAAAGAAACAGGAAATTATCCCGTATGGGAAGTTGAATCAGAAATTAATGATGATGATTGTATATACTGTGGAAGATGTTATTCTGTTTGTCCTAGAGACACTATCTTATTTAAAAGAGAGTTACCGTCTAGAGAAGATTTGGTTATTGGTGAAATCAGTGTCGATGAGGATAAATGTGTTTACTGTAGTATCTGTTCAGAAATGTGTCCTGCAGGAGCTATTAGTTTAACTAATAATCCTGAGTTCTCTAATGACAATCTTAATAATACTATTGAAGTAGATACTTCCAAATGTATTTATTGTGGTGTTTGTAAGAGGGCTTGTCCTCAAGATGCAATTAAAGCAGTATGTTCAACATGTATGCTTCAAGATCAAATTAAAGCTCCTGAAATTAATGGTACTGCATCCATTCTTAAGGATGGCTGTGTAAACTGTTCTTGGTGTAAAGAAGTTTGTCCTGTTGATACAATTAATGTAACCAAACCGTTTGAAGGAACTTTAAAACTGGTTGAAACAGATGAATCAACATGTAAAGGGGACGCCTGCCACGCATGTCAAGATGTTTGTCCATGTGATGCAGTAGAAATTATTGACAATAAGGCAACTATTAATTTAGATTACTGTAATTTATGTGGTGCCTGTGTCAATGCATGTCCACAAAACATTAGGGAAGTCACAAGAACTTCAATGAAATTAAATAATATCAACTCCGAATCCTGGAGAGATATTTTAACTTCTAATCTTTTAAGTTAGAAAGAGAGATTTTACGCTCTTCTTTCTAAATTTTATTTATTAAAAAATTTCTTTCTTTTGTTATTGCTGTTTTTAATTTGTTTTGAGTAGTGTCTGTTATGTTGGAGATATATGTTCCAATGAATAGAATTATTACAATTAGACCTCCAATTATTAAAATTAGTTCAGCACTGCTTTGTCCTTTGTTGTCTGTTTTCATTTTATCCTAATATGCTGTTGTTTTCACGAACAGTGGTTCTAACCTCTGATATATCATCTTTTACTTTTAAATTGCTGTCGCTTGTTTGCATATATGATTTGTAGATGGTTAAAGCGAAAATGGCTATAACTATTACTCCTCCAAACAATAATATGTATTCTGCTGCGCCTTGTCCTGATTTGTCATTGCTGATTTTTTCTAAAATTTTCATATTATCACCGGTAGTAATAATTATTTTTCATATTATATTAATATTACTATTTTTATAAAATTTATTATCATGTCTTTTTTTCTAAATTTCTCTTGAAAAATAGCGTTTTTATCAACATATTTATTAAGTGTATTATACAAAATTTAATTAATAGAGTGATTATAATTATTAACAGGTGAGATAGTGGGAAACACATTGAAATTAATTTCAGGTTTTATTTTATTTGTAGTTGGGGTTCTCATAATATATGAGGCAAATGTTTATAATTTGATAGACCTTTTGCTGGTTGTTGGATTTATTATTGCAATAGTTGGTATAATTATGATTATCAGCTATTTTGTTGATGCTAATGCCGATAAAACATCTTCTATTTTTAAAGAATTTTTAGAATCTAATGATATTAAAGCTCCATCATTTAATAAACATTCTGATAATTCTAATGGTCCTTTAAAAATTAGAGATACTTTTGACAATTATTATGAAGATGATCTTCCAGAATATGTTGAAGAAGAGTATTATGAAACATCTCCAAGTGAATTTTTTGATTTTAATCAGGAAGATGATTCTAAATCAGTTTTAAGAGTTAGCAATGACAAATCTACAACCAATTTTGGAAATAATCTTAAGTTCACTCCAAATTACGACAAACCTTTAAAGATCACTAGAAAACCTAAAAAACGTTCCCACAGCTATGCTCAATCTGAATATGATAAATCTGAAGAAATTAAAAGGGCACTACGCCAAGATGAAGATTATATAAAAAATGATACCTTTGAACCGCCTAAACCTAGAAAAATAGGCGAACCAAGAGATATCCAAATAGATGTTAATCATCCTGAAAGTTTGCCTGTTCCTAAGTTGCTTAGAAGCTTTGTTGTTTATGATGGAGGTTTAATAACTTCCAGTGAAGCATTTGATAAACTGGCTAATGATGTACATAAAGAGATAATGCTGGAAATTCCATCATTAAATGATTTGTCTGACAGGTTTTTATCACATGTTCCGACAGTATATTCAAGGGTAATTATCAATGATTTTGATGTATCTGATATGTCTTACATGATTTTAGTTTCTTCACTTCTTAAACAGGGAGTACAAATTAAAACAGTTCCTCAAGTACATTCAATTAACTTAATCACAGATGATTCTAATGCTATGATTATTTCTAAAGGTAGCAATAACAGTGATGTGGAATATGGAGCTATTTATGAAGATAGGAAATCTATTTCTGAAATCAGAACTAGCTTTGAGAAAACTTGGGATATTGCAGCAAACTTGGATGAAAATTTAGTTGCAAATTATATACAGTAAAGGTGATTTAAATGGAAATTAGATGGTTAGGTCATTCAGCTTTTGAAATAATAACTGATGAGGGTTTAAATATTTTAATTGACCCTTTTATTAGCAATAATCCGGCTTGTCAAATTCCTGTTGAAGAATTTAATCCGGATATCATATTGGTTACTCACGGACATTCCGATCATTTGGGAGATGCAATGGAACTGTCCAATAAAAATAATGTTCCTGTAGCAGCAATTCATGAGATTTCTTTATTTTTATCAAAACAGGGAATTAACAATATTGGTGTAAATATCGGCGGCTCATTCATATACCGTGGAGTTAAATTTACAATGCTTGATGCTAAACATTCTTCAGTATTAGATATTGTTGAAGAGCCACTTCCTGCTGGAGATGCAGCCAGTTTTTTAATAACACTTGAAGACGGAACTAAACTGTTCCATGCTGGTGATACTGGATTATTTGGGGATATGAAAACAATTATTGGGGAAATATATAAACCGGATATTGCATTGCTTCCTATTGGAGATAAGTTTACAATGGGTCCTTTTGAAGCAGCACTGGCTACAAGGTGGATTGATTCAAAAGTAGCTATTCCAATGCATTACAATACATTTCCGCCAATTGAACAGGACCCTTCTATTTATGCTAACTTTGTCAGTCAGTTAAATCCGAATATTGATGTGGTTATTTTAAATCCCGGTGAATATTTTGAATATAATCCTGAAAATTATCAGGATTAATTCTTTTCATATTTTTTTCTTAAGTGATATTCTTCATCAACATCACATTTTCCAGATGGTAAAACTCTGATTATATCATCTAAAGTTATTAAGTCGTCTTCATTTATTTCATGAAGTATTTTTTTAGCTATTGCTGTTTTTTTAGTATATCCGGGTTTCAACACAATAAAATTGTCACAATGTGTTTCTAAAGCATCAACAGGACCGGCCATTAACCTTTTTCCTTCATAATCAACAATTCCAATAGCAATTCTGACTTTTGCACTGCGGATGTAATTACGGTTACCTCTTATTACAAATGATCCTTTTGGCAGGAATTCTCCGGCTTCAGGTGTTTTTGTAACCTGCTCAGGGTTGACCCAAAATACATCCTGTGTTGTGAAACCTTTGGACCAAGCAGTTGAAAATGATGCTGCAAACTCTCCGGATTCTTTAAGGATACTATCATTTACTTTATTGCCTTCTAGTTTTATCACAGTTGATGTTGCTCCATGTATATCTGCATGTAAATAAATATCATTATTGTCCATATATTTTTTTACAACAGCTTCATTGGTACCGGCATCTCTTCCCCCAATTACTAAAACATTGTCTGAAGTTACAAACCATCTTAATTTCTCGTACCATTTAAGATTTTTCTTAACTCTCTTTTTAGGAACTGAAATGTGTTCCATAGCCACTTCTTTTTTAGCTTTGATTTTTTCAAGTTGCTTTTTAGTATTTTCAATAGCTATTGTAGCACCTTTTGTTTTCTTTTTAGCTTTTTTAGCTTTTTCATAGTAAATCTCAGCATTTTCAGGAATAGTCAATTTTGGATTAATGTTTATTGAAGTTTCATTTAGTTTAAGTGTTAAAACGCCCATTTTATCAATGGATTCAAAGATTTCAGCTTCTTTTAGACAGTTCTTTTTAGCTTCTTTCAGTGTTTTTCCAATTTCTTTGTAAGAATAATCTTTACTTATAGCGTTGTTTACTACTTTTACCAAATTTTCTATGGTGGTGTAATTAGAATAAATTACTTCTCCTTTATGTTGGCTAGTTTCAATTGTTTTATGAAAATTATCAAGTGTTTCTTCCTGTAGCTTTAATCTTTTTTCGAACTTGTTTACTTTTTTATTCCATGCAGCTTCTTTAATATTTTTAATGTCAGTGTTTACCTTTTTGGAATAAAATTCATCACAGGCCTCATTGAAGTTATCAAAATATGTTTTTTCAAATCCGTCATATTTTACTAAATCAAAAGCAACAACATCTTCTTTGCTGTCTTTTTTAACAATTTGAGGTTTGAAATGTTCTTCTTGCAGGTTATCAAACAGCAAATGGATAGCCTTATTTAGGTTAGCTATTTGACTTTCACTTAAATCAGCTGAAGGAGTATGTTTGTCAATTTCTTCAAATTCGTTAGCTCTTTTAATAATTTCTTCAGCATATAAGCTTCCCAAATTATTCATAGCCAATGTTCTAACCAAATCCTTATCTGAACTGGCAAACAGTTCTTTTAGTTCAGTTTCACTTATGCTGATAGGATCAATTCCCCTTTCTTCTGGAAACTGGTATTCTTTTTTAGAACTAATGTCCCTATCACTAAAACGTTTCCTTTTAAGAGGCAATATTATGTTGTTGTCTTCATCTAAAAGGATAATATTTCCTTTATCGAACAGTTCAACAACAATAGTGTAGTATTTGTCTTTTTTAACTTTAATTTCAATAATCCTATCAAAATTATGCTGGGTTATACTAACTACATTGGCACCTTTTATCCTTTTTCTTAAAAGCATTGGAAAAACAGGAGGATTAATAGGATTTTCAAGAGGATATTTGCTGGTGTGGATTCTTTTACCGCATTCCATTACTAAATCAATCCTTCCGGTTCCAGCTACATGAAATCTCATTACAACAATATCTTTTGTTGGTTGAAATGATTTGTCTACTCTTGCACCGGTTAATAAATTATTTAATTCATCAGTTATTGTAAAAATGTCTACATTAGACATAGGTTTCATTGTTTACACCTTTTTATTATAAATATCAATAGTTTAATATAGTATAATTAATAATAATTATATTTATTTAATTTTTTGGAGGAAATAAATGGACACTACAATTAAAATAACAAGTCTTCATTTAGTAGTTGGTATCATTACAGGTATTATTTCTACTGGATTCACATTAAGCTGGTTTGGAATTAAAAACGATGTTTTTGCAACCGCACTTGCATTTATTATACTATATTTTGTTGGGCAACTTGCTCAAAAACAATTTGGAGATGAAATCTCCGGATTTTCCCAATGGTTATGGGATGGAATAATGCCGTTCCTTGTTGGATGGGTTATTACATATACTTTATTGGTGGCATATTTATAAACCACCATAAAATATCCAAATAAATACAATTACTAATGCAGTAATTAATAAAACTGGAGCTATAATTTTACTAACTGCAACAATTGAACTGATTGTTGATATTAATTCTGTTGAGTTATTAGGACCGAATGTATGAAGGTTTTTAATTCTTTTTGTTCCAGTTCCAACTTCAACTTCTTCTAAATCTTTTATAGCTTCATTAATACTGATTTTAACATATTCAATAATTTCGTCTCTTTTTACAATTCCAATCGGGTTGTATCCTCTGGATATTGTGTTGACTGTATGAGTATCAGTTGTCATCACTTCTATTTCATCAATATCCAAATCTTTTGTAGCATCAATAATTTCTTGTCTAAATCCGATTTCCATATTGTTTGAATCAAACAGGACATATGCAGTTCTCTGATTAGCTACTTCTACAACCATGGTTTTAATACCGCTTTCACCGACACCTTCATTTTTATTTAAATCCTGCATTATGTTTTCATAACATCCTATTTTTAGAGTATCTCTTTGATGATTGCATTGGATTTTATCAATAACATCAATTAATTGGAATACCTCTTCATTTCCAGGTAAAACTTCTCCACTTTCAGGAGCAAATGAATTGTGACAGTCTACAATGACGGAGTCTTTAACATCACATTTACTTTTACTTTGAGTCATCATTGTAAGACCTACCCCAAATTCAATGTCATCACTGTCATTTGGTGCAAATGTACTTAAAATAACCATACCTTTATTAAAGAACTGCACTCCAATGTTTGCTTTTTCTGAATTGTATCTGGTAAAAATACTTGCATCTTTTGAGTATTCAATTTCTTCCAAACCTTCTTTTACAGCATTTTCTATTTTGTCAATTTCAGTTGTTCTGACAGGATTGAAGTCATGGGTTGAAGGTCCGTGAGCCACCATGGTAAAATGGTCAAACTTATTTGCAAGTATTGTCGGCATATTGGAACCGCCTAAATCCCCCAAAGGTCCGGGATGGACAAATGGTGAAATAAATAAAGATTTTATCCCATTTTTTCCTTTGAAACTAATAAATGTAACCATTGTTTCAACAGTTTCACTCATGTTTTCAAACAATGATTCGAGGGAGTTTGATCCTTCATTCATATGAGCAATAAACAGACTGAGCAAATCAAGCATTCCGATACCGAGATTTTTCTTTAAAGGAGATCCTGCTATTGTAATAAATGAGTAAATAGCCAATATAAAAATGATACTTGCTATTATTACTTTTATTGTCATTTGGATTAAATCAGAACCTAAAAAGCTTGTGTCAGTTACTAAAAAAGTAATCAGCACATACATGGCCAGCATGATTAATGGCTGGATTATTCCAACAGTTGCAGCTTTTGTAAAACTGATTTTGGAGGTTGTCCAAAATACCAGCGTATTGACTCCGTAAATTAAAACACATCCGAACAGTAAGGAATTCAAAAAGAAGTCTGTTTCAAAAAAGTGTGTAAGAATTCCGCCGATTATTAAAAGAATACAGACAATAGTCATTGAAAGTGCAGATAAAAACATGGAATGTTTGATTTTTAAGTTAATACCATGTAGACCACTTACAATCTGTTGATTGACTCCTCCACCAATTATTGAACTGATTCCAAGTATTATTAAGCTGAATAATCCTCCTAAAATAATATTTTCTACCATACCAAGTTCGGGGCTTGGATTAATTATAAAGTAGACTGCTCCTGATATGAAGCTTATAATAAACATGGCGGTTATTGATTTTTCAGTTTTGGGCAAGGTTGTAATATATTTAGATAGTCCTGCAACACTACTCATACTTGACATGGTATTTTATCCTAATTTTTTGTTTTATACTCATATAAAAGTTGGTCCTAACAGATATATTAAATTTGTCAAAATAGAAAACATTTTCCTAATTGACCAGAGCATACTTTATTTAATTAAAAATTTGGTCACAGAAGTATATTAAATTTAACATTGATTAGTTAATGCGGTGTATGTTGAAATGTTTTATATCAGAGTGGATATAATTAAAGGCATGAATGAAAATCTTTTTGAATTATTTGGGGAGGTGTTTGTCACTGACTTTTCCATAACTGGAGATGACTATAAAAAAATCATTGATTTGGGTGAATACGGTCAGTTTGAAACATATTCTCTATTCCCCGGAATAGTCTTAGCATTTATTGACATCAATTTGCAAAATCATGAAAATGTATATGTTGAAGAAAAACTTTCTTCAAGATTGCTTATGATAAATCATTGTTTGGACGGCAGGTATGCTTATAGTGTTGGTGATGATGAAATAATTTATTTTGGAAAAGGGGATTTGTGCATTAATATTTATGATATGACAAAAACATGTTCTGACTTTCCATTAGGATTTTATAATGGTTTAGAGATTTTCATTGATGTTGATATGGCTAATGATTATGTCAAGCAGTATATTCCTGATTTTGACTTGATTGAATTTTATGAACTTCTGAAAAAATCTCACGGATATGTATTGCTTCGTTCAAATAATAAAATTGACCATGTTATTGGTGAATTGTACCATGTTGACAATAGAATTAAATTATCTTATTTTAAATTAAAATGTCTTGAATTATTATTGTTTTTCTCGATTACAAACTTTGATGTTCATGAAAATATTTCCCTTACCAAACAGCAGGTTAAAATTGTTGATGATGTAAAAAATGAGCTGATTAATGACTTGGAAAGTAAAATTACTATAGATGAACTTGCAGATAATTATGGCATCAGCAAAACGACTTTAAAAAAGTGTTTTAAAAAAGTTCACGGCAAACCTATTTTTAAATGGAGAAAGGAATATAAATTGGAATATGCCTGCAAACTAATCGAAGGAGGTTCCTATACAATTTCTGAAATATCAAAAATGGTAGGTTATTCATCACCTTCAAAATTCACTCAGGCATTTAAAGAATATATCGGTTGCACTCCGTCGGAGTATAAAAAATAGATTTTGTCTTTTTGGTATATTTATTGTCTTTTTAGTTCAAAAATATTTATATATTTAATTAAATAATACTTTATAGTAAATATTAGGTTATCTAGTTATTTTTAATTAAAATACATTAAATTATTTCTTAATTGTTTTTTTAGAATATTTTTAGTGTTTTGTCCTTTTAGATTAATTTTAAATTTTTAGGTAAACCTAAATTATTATTTGAGGCGATAATAATGCCAGAAACTCAAAATAAAAATAAATTTATTAGATTATTGAATTACTCGGGTAATTATAAATATTTGACAATTGTAGGTATGTTTTTATCAGCTTTAAGTGCAATATGTTTATTGGTTCCATTTGTTTATATATGGGATGTGGTCAATGCCCTATTGGCGGTTGCCCCTGATTTTACAAAAGCCCAAAACTTGGATGTTTATGCGATAAATGCGTTTACATTTGCAGTACTGGGAATAATTTTAAACTTTTTTGGTCTGATGGGTACACATTTGTCCGCATTTAAAAATGAGAAAAACATGAAAGATGCAGCTATAAAGCATTTACTTAAGTTGCCTTTAGGTTATTTTTCAAACCATACAAGTGGGGGTCTTAGAAAGATAATTGATTACAGCACTGCAAAAACTGAAATATTCCTCGCTCATCAATTGTTTGATTTGACAGGAGCTATTGTGACTCCAATAATATTTTTAATTTTGTTATTTAGTTTTGATTGGCGTTTAGGGTTAATCTGTCTGATTCCAATCATATTATGTTTTGTATTTATGTATCCTATGTTTTCAAAAGAATCCAGAAATAGCATGGAGAAATATGAGAAATATTTGGAGGAAATGAATGGAGAAGCAGTAGAATATGTAAGAGGAATTCCAGTTACAAAAGCATTTCAACAAAGTATTTACTCATTTAAAAACTTTATCAATGCCATCAAAAACTACGGAAAATTTTCGGCTGAATATTCTATGTCAACTCACATTCCTATGACTGCATTTACAGTATCCATCAACGGATTTTTTGCATTGTTGATTCCAGCAGGAATACTTCTTGCAGGATCAGTTGTAGATGTAAAATTCTTTGCAAACTTCATGTTTTACATTATTTTCACACCAATCTGTGCTGTAATGATGATGAAAATAATGACAGTTTCACAAGATTGGATGTTGGCAAGTTGTGCTTTAGACAGTATAGAAGCTATTCTAAATGAAAACCCTTTAGTTGACCCAATCAATCCTCAAAAACCTAAAAATCATTCAATAGAGTTTGAAGGAGTTTATTTTGATTATGAAAATGCCGATGGTGATGAACATATTTTAAATGATGTGAATTTAAAAATTAATGAAAATGAAACTGTTGCATTAGTTGGCCCTTCTGGAGGGGGCAAAACCACAATTGCATCATTGATTCCAAGATTTTGGGATGTTAATCAGGGTTCAATTAAAGTTGGGGATGTTGATGTAAGAGATATTTCAACAAAGGAATTGATGAAAAATATTTCTTTCGTATTCCAGAATACGACATTATTTAAAGATTCAATTTACAATAATGTTGCAATTGGTCGTAAGGGTGCATCAAGAGATGATGTTAAAAAAGCATTGAGTTTAACCCAATGTGACGATATTATTGATGAGCTTCCGGACGGAATAAATACTGTAATAGGAAGTGAAGGAACCTATCTTTCAGGAGGTCAACAGCAAAGGATTGCACTTGCAAGAGCGGTTCTTAAGGATGCTCCAATAATTATTTTGGATGAAGCAACTGCACTTGCAGACCCGGAAAATGAATATCTGATTCAAAAAGCAATTTCAGAAATTACTAAAGACAAAACAGTCATTATGATTGCGCACAGGTTGTCCTCAGTTAAAAATGTAGACAAAATTTATGTGGTTGAAAATGGACGAATTGTTGAAGAAGGCAACCACCATACTCTGATTGATAGTGGGGGCATTTACTCTAGAATGTGGGATGAATTTAACCAATCAATCCAGTGGAAAGTTAAAAGCGAGGTGATATGATGTTATCTAAGTTTTTTACTAAAAGATTTGGACTTACAAAAGAGGGTTCTGACAACTTGATTAAAGGAATTTTCTATACTGCACTTTTGAACATATCATTTATGTTTCCCGTTGGTTTATATGCATTACTTATTTATCTGTGGGTGGAGCAATTAACAGTGGGTGAAATAATTGATCCAAATCTTGGAATATTTATTTTATTGATACTGATTATTTTAGGAATTATTTTTGCCTTTGCATGGAAGCAGTATCACTTTGTATTCAATACAACATATGTTGAAAGTGGAAACAGAAGAATCAACCTTGGTGAGAATTTAAGGAAACTTCCATTATCCTTTTTTGAAAATAGGGATTTGGCTGATCTGACTGCAACAATAATGAATGATTGTACTGATTTGGAGCATGTTTTCTCACATGCGGTTCCGCAATTGATGGGTTCAATCATTTCACTATGTATTGTTTCAGTGGGAATGTTTCTATTTGACTGGAGATTGGCTATTGCGCTTTTATGGGTAGTCCCTGTTGCATTTATATTCTTATTTATCTCCAAAAGACTTATTTATATTGGTGGGGATAGAATAATGGCTGATTTGCTTAATTGTGGAGATGCTGTGCAAGAATGCATTGAATCAATTGGGGATTTGAAATCCTACAATTGTGAAGAGGAATATTATGGAAAAATTGGCAGTTTAACTTCAACAATTGAAAAATCAAGAATTAATGCTGAATTAATGGCTACTTCGGGAGTAATAGTTGGAAAAGTTGTATTAAATTTAGGAATTGTATCTGTAATCCTTTTAGGTTCATATCTAATAATAAATTCGCAAATATCAATTTTTACCTTTTTAATATTCTTGATAGCATCTGCAACAGTTTATTCTCCACTGGAAAACGGATTGATATTTTTGGCAGAAATATTTATGATGGACAATAAAATTACAAGGGCTCAGGAAATTGAAAGTCTTGTAGTTGAAGGAGGTTTGGCTGATTATTCTTTGGACAGTTATGATGTCGAATTTGAAAATGTCAGTTTTAATTACGATGATTTGAAGGATGTTTTAACTGATATTTCATTTACTGCAAAGCAGGGTGAAGTTACAGCTCTTGTAGGGCCGTCTGGCGGAGGTAAAAGTACAGTTTCAAAGCTTGCCGCAAGATTTTGGGATCCTGTATCAGGTACAGTATCACTTGGAGGTCAGGATTTATCAAAATTGGACTCAGAAAAGCTTCTGGAAAACTTTTCAATTGTTTTTCAGGATGTAATATTGTTCAACAATTCAATTTTGGAAAATATTCGTGTTGGAAGAAAAGATGCAACTGATGAAGAAGTGATTGAAGCTGCCCGTCTTGCAGAATGTGAAGAGTTTGTCTTTAAACTTCCAAATGGATATGATACTGTAATTGGTGAAAATGGTGAGTTGCTCTCAGGCGGTCAAAGACAAAGAATTTCAATTGCAAGGGCACTTCTAAAAGATGCAAATGTAATTTTATTGGATGAAGCAACTTCATTTTTAGATGTTGAAAATGAATCTAAAATCCAAAAGGCATTGTCTGAGTTGATTAAAAACAAGACAGTCATCATCATTGCTCATAGGATGAGAACAATAGCTAATGCTGATAGAATTGTTGTTTTAGATGACGGCAAAATTGTGGAGCAGGGAATGCCTGAAGAACTAATTGCAGATAATGGTTTGTTTAAAAAGATGGTTGATTTACAGAGCTTAAGTGGAGAATGGCAAATTTAGATTCTCCGGATTATTTTCATTAGTATAATATAAAATAGGAGGTAATATTAATGAGTAAAATGTTAAATGTAAAAGATTTAATCACTGTAGGTATTTTTGCAGTGATACTGACAGTTTCAATTTTTATTTTTGGAATGCTGGGATATATCCCAATACTGATGATTGCATTGCCGGTCATTGTAGCATTAATTGCAGGAATTCCATATATGCTGTTTTTAACAAGAGTTGATAAATTTGGAATGACTTCATTGTTGGGTTTGGTTTTGGGAATTGTAATGTTTTTAAGCGGTCACACATGGATTCCAATTGTAGTCTATACGCTTTGTGGATTGGTGGCTGATGTAGTTTTAAAAATTGGAGATTATTCCTCTATTAAAAATTCAATTATCAGTTATGGATTTTTCTCATTGGGAATATTTGGTAATATGCTACCGTTTTACATTTTAAGAGATTATTTTGTTGAATCAATTCGTGCGTCAATGGGAACTGACTATGTAAATGTAATTTTACCGTTTTTAACAAATGAAATGCTGATTATTTTGATAATTGCTACATTTGTTGTTGCTTTAATCGGTGCATATATTGGAAAAATTGTTTTGAAAAAACATTTTGAAAAAGCAGGTATTGCCTAAGGTGATATTATGGGATTAAAACTAAATTTTAAATTGGATCCAAGAACTAAAATTATAATTTTGGTTTTGATAAGTTTCATGGTTTTTAATGAAGTGCCGTTATACATTAGTGGAATTTTAGTTTTAATTCCATTTATTTGTTTATTTTTTTCAAATCGTATTGGTATTGCTTTAAGTTATATTTTAATGTATATTGTTGCAAAATATATTCAGATTTATCTTCTTCCAACTGCAACAGGCATAATTGCAATATTGATGATAATGTTTAGTTATACGACCACTAGAATGTTGCCTGTTTTGATGATGGGGTATTATACAGTCACAACAACAAAAGTGAGTGAATTTATAGTGTCCATGGAAAAAAGTAATATTCCAAAAGAGGTTACTATTCCGCTTTCAGTTATCTTTAGGTATATTCCGTCAGTTTATGAAGAAATTAAATCAATAACTAATGCAATGAAAATGAGAGGTTTTGGTTTGAATGTTAAATCATTGAAAAATCCTTTAAAACTGGTGGAATTTTATATGATTCCTATTCTGGTCAGCGCTATTAAAACAGCAGATGAACTTTCTGCAGCTTCTTTAACAAGGGGATTAAGTAATCCTGAACCCAGAACTCATTTTATGGAAGTTAAATTAAATAAAATAGATTATACATTACTGACAGTTTCATTAATCGGTTTGGGAGTTTATGTATATTATTTTTTAGGTGGTGTCTTTTTTGCTTAAAATAGATAATGTTTCATTTTCATATGACAACAGTAAGAATAACTGTAATCTGGCAGATATTAATCAGAATATTGAAAAAGGTGAAGTCATTCTGCTTTGTGGTGAATCCGGTTGCGGAAAAACAACATTAACGCGTATGATAAATGGAATTATTCCCAACTTTTTCGATGGAACAAGACAGGGAAATGTATATTTGGATGGTAATTTAATAAGTGAAATGCCAATTTATGAAATATCAAGATATGTAGGTTCTGTTTTTCAAAATCCAAAAACACAATTCTTCAATGTGGATACAACAAGTGAAATAGTTTTCGGGTGCGAAAATCTTGCAATGAATACTGATGAAATAAAAAATAGATTGAATTATGTTGTAAACGACTTTAAATTACAGCATCTTCTTGATAAAAACATTTTTAAACTGTCTGGTGGCGAAAAACAAAAAATTGCCGGAGCATCAGTATCTGCAGTTTTTCCCGACATATTTGTTCTTGATGAACCTTCATCAAATTTAGATTCGGAATCTAGTTGGGATTTGGAAGATATTATTAAGAAATGGAAAGAATCCGGAAAAACGGTTATTGTAGCTGAACATAAACTGTTCTTTTTAAGTAATGTTGTTGATAGAGTTATATTTATGGAAAAAGGGCAAATTACTAATGAATGGTCTATGGACCAGTTCAGACATATTGACCATAGGGATTACGGTTTAAGACAATTAAATTTGAAAAAATTGGTTGTTAATCATAGTGAGTATTATTCAAATAATCATGAAATGATTGAACTTAAAAATTTTAATTTTAAATATGGCAAAAATCAGGTATTAAATATTGATGAAGTTAAAATCCCAAAAAATGAAATAATTGCAGTCATTGGAAAAAATGGTGCTGGAAAATCTACTTTTGCAAATTGTCTATGTGGACTTAAAAAGTCCTGCAAAGGGGAAATTATTTGGGGAGATAATCATTTGAAAAGAAAGGACCTGCTTAAAAAGACATATATGGTGATGCAGGATGTTAATCATCAATTATTCACTGAAAGTGTACTGGATGAAGTATTGCTGAGTATGGATGATGAAAATATCTGTGTTGCTGAGGAAATTTTAACAAACTTAAATCTGATTCATCTAAAAGAAATGCACCCTATGGCATTGTCCGGCGGTGAAAAGCAAAGAGTTGCCATTGCATCTGCTATTGCTTCAGGTAAGGAATTTCTGATTTTTGATGAACCGACAAGTGGGCTTGATTTGAAGAATATGATGAAAGTTAGCGAAAATTTAGTTTATCTTCAAAAATTAGGTGTTACTTCATTTATCATCACCCATGATTTTGAATTAATAATGGAAGTGTGTTCCCATATTTTGCATATGGAAGATGGAAAAATTATTGATAATTATAAAATAAATGAAGAAAAACTAGAAAATTTTTTCTTAAAAAACTGATTCGAAACATAATAAGTCATTAATTCCGATTATTTTAAGTTTTTTAAACAGGATTAAAAATTTTAAACTAATTTTTATCAGAAAATTTTAAATCACCAAAGTTTTGAAAAGAGCATTGGTGTCTACCCATTAAATTTATAAAAGCTAAAAATTTTATATATTTATAATAATTTACAAGGTGACCAAATGGAAAAAAATATTAAAGTGCCGGTTAAAAACGAAGATTTAACTGACTTAAAAATTGGAGATGTAATTACATTAACTGGAAATATTATCACTGCAAGAGACCAAGCACATAAAAGAATTCTGGAACAGGGTGCTCCGTTGGATATTGAAGGTGCAGCAATATTTCATGCAGGACCAATTATATCTGAAGATGAAAACGGATATAAAATGGTAGCTGTAGGTCCAACCACTTCCATGAGAATGAATCCTTATCAAAGTGATGTTATTGATATGGGGCCTAAAATAGTAATAGGTAAGGGAGGAATGGATGATACAGTAAGGAAAGCTTTAGTTAAAAACAATGCATTGTATGTTGTAGCTACTGGTGGATGTGCAGCACTTTATGTTGATGCAGTTGAAGAAATTGAAAGTGTTGACTGGCTGGATTTAGGAATGCCGGAAGCTATGTGGAATTTGAAAGTTAAAGATTTTGGACCGCTTATAGTAGCTATGGATAGTGAAGGCAACAGTTTATATGACTGATTTTTAAATCAAATAAGAATGCTTATATAATATGTGAATTTTAACTATAATTTAGATTATATATAAATAAAGTTTCAGGATGTGTTATAAATGCCAGATATAAATGAACTTGCTGAAAAAAAATTGAAATCAAGAGTAAGAAAAATCAAAAAAGTAAATAAAAGTGATGAAGAAAAAGAAAAGTTTTTTGTACAGTTAGGAGCTTCTGTAGAAATATTTTTCCCTAACAAAAAACCTGAAGAATTAAGTGACAGCTTAATTTTGTGGACAACACCTGAAGGTAAAATTACTGATGCGGAATATTCCTATGAGGAACCTGAAAACGAACAGTTTGTTCAAATGCCAGTACCTGAAAAAGATTTAAAAGCATTTGTTGAAGCTTTCAAAGACTTTACATTAGAATTCGACTCTGATTAGATGATAGTTAACAATTCTTTAGATGAAGTTAAAAAAAGAGAAAATGCTTTATCTATTATAAAAAACATCATTGAAACTAAAGGTCGTAATGAATTATATGATTTAACAGGTTTATCTGGAGGATTTATTGCTTCATCATCCCAATTAAGCTTACTTGAAACTTATGTCGGACCGGCTATTTTTGAGGATGAAATTCAGGAAGTTGGAAAAAAACATTTAGGTGGAGAAAAAATTCTTCCACTTAACAGAACTTCTTCAGGTATATTGGCCACTATTCTTTCATTAGTTGATGAAGGTTCCAATGTAGTTCACTACCTTGCCCAATTGCCGGCTCATCCGTCTATTCCAAGAAGTTGTGAATTAGTTAAAGCTAATTATTTTGAAACTGATGATTTTGATAAATTTGAAATACCTGAAAATACTTCTTTAGTTGTTGTAACAGGCTCAACAATGGACCATAAAGTAATTGATGAAGATATTTTCAAAAAAGTCATTGAAATGGCTCACGAACAAAATATTCCGGTCATGGTCGATGATGCATCAGGAGCCAGACTTAGAACTGTTGTATTTAACCAGAAAAAAGCCTGTGATTTAGGTGCAGATATTACAATTACAAGTACTGATAAATTAATGCCAGGTCCTAGAGGAGGATTGATGGCTGGTCGTAAAGATTTAGTTGATAAAATTAAAGTTAAAGCTAACCAGTTTGGTCTTGAAGCACAACCGCCAGCTATTTTAGCTATGGTTAATGGTATTAAAAATTTCAATGGTGAAAATTTAATTAGAGGATTTTCAAGAAAAGAAGAGCTGTTTAAATTATTAAATAAGAATTTTAATGCTTTTAGTGAAACTCCGACAGGGGTCATGATTTCATCTCATGATTTAGCTAATGAAATCAAAGTTTCACATAATTTATCTGATGATGATTTGGCATTTATTTTTGCATTTATATTATTAAAAGAGCATGGAATTATTACAATTCCCCCAGTTTCAATGCCTGGTGCATCTACAACAATAAGATTTGATTTGTCTACAAAAGATGCATTTAATTTAGATTTAAATGATTTAAATAAAAAAATAGAATCTTCATTTAATAAGCTACAGGAAGTAGTTACAAATGAAGATAAATGCAGGGAGATTGTATTTACTTCTTAATTATACATTCTCCAGATATTACTTTTTCTAAAGTTCCGTCAATTTTTTCCACAACTAATGATCCGTCTCTGCTGATGCCTAAAACATAACCGTCATAAGGTTTGCTAAATGGTTCATGCACTTCTACGATTTTTCCGATGGTATAGGAGTTTTTTCTCCATTCTTTTAAGATAGTTTCGTATTCTTCATTTATGAACTGTTCGCTGATTTTTTCAAATTCTTCTAAGAATAACCTAATTAGAAGGTTTTCATCAACTTTTTCACCTATTTCCTCATTTAATGTTGTCATGTTTTCCTGCAATTCCTGAGGGAAGTTTTCAGTATTTATGTTTGCATCAATTCCAACACCAATGATGACACTTTCAATAGTGTTAAAGCTGGTTATAGCTTCGGTTAGTATTCCGCACACTTTTTTATCCTGAATTAAAATGTCATTAGGCCATTTTATTTCAGCATTTTCAATGCCTATTCTTTTTAATGTATTTTCAACAGCTACACCAGTTGCAAGGGTAATTAATGGGATTTTTGAGTGGGTTACATTTGGATTCAATATAATTGACAACCAAACACCACCAAGAGGAGATTCCCAATTTTTACCTGATCGTCCTCTAGCTTTTGTTTGCTTTTCAGAAATTACAACTGCCCCGTTTCCAACGCCGTTCATTGATAAAAATTTAGCTATTGTGTTTGTGGACATTACTTCATTAAATATATACATATCTTTACCAATGTATTTGGTATTTAGATTTTTTGAGATTTTGTCCCTTTTAATATACTTAGTTTCTTCTTTTCCAAGTTCTCTAACTAAATCGGAAAAATCACTAATTTCAATATTGCTTAATTCATCAATAGTTTTTTCAGATAATTTTCCCTCTTTTTTTAATAGCTTTACTATTTCATTTTGCATTTGTAAATCCCCAAATTTATTTTTTATTCATTTGTTGGTTTTTAGCAGTATTTAAGTAAGATCCAACAGCAGCAGAAATTGCAGCTATTTTTTTACTTGGCATGAAAGTGGATTTCATTTTATTTACATTTTCCAAATCTTCTGCAATTACATTAACCATTTCACTTTCAATACCGTTTTTGTATTGGTCAATAAAGTGAGTGTTTAAGTCACCGCTGATAAAGTTAGGATTTCTTAAGATAGCTTTATGGAATGGAATTGTAGTTTTAACTCCTAAAATAATGTATTCGCTTAATGCTCTTTTCATTCTGGCTATGGAGTCGTCTCTGGTTCTTCCCCAGGTTACTAATTTTGAAATCATTGAATCATAGAAAGTAGGAATGGTATAATTCATATAAACTCCACTGTCTAAACGTACACCAGGTCCTCCAGGAGACCTGTAACCGGTAATTTTACCAGGGTTAGGTGCAAAGTCATTTAACGGGTCTTCTGCATTAATACGACATTCTATTGCATGACCTGATACTTGTATGTCCTTTTGTTCGTAACTGAGTTCATCACCATTAGCTATTTTTATTTGTTCTTTAATCAAATCAGTATTGGTAACAAGTTCTGTAATTGGGTGTTCTACCTGAATACGTGTGTTCATTTCAAGGAAGTAATATTGGCCGTTGTCGTACAGGAATTCAACAGTACCTGCACTGGTATAGCCGATATATTCTGCAGCTTTTACTGCACTTGCTCCCATTTCAGCCCTAAGCTCTTCAGTCATAATTGGAGAAGGAGCTTCTTCAAGTAACTTTTGATGTCTTCTTTGGATGGAACATTCCCTGTCTGCTACATGAATAACATTTCCATGTTCATCAGCCAATAACTGAAATTCGATGTGTCTAGGTTTTTCAAGGTATTTTTCAATAAATACAGTTGAGTCTCCAAAGTTTGTAGAAGCAACAGACTGGGTAGATTCAATTGCACGTACTAATTCATCTTCTTCATAAACAGCACGCATACCAATTCCCCCACCACCTGCAGAAGCTTTTACAATTACAGGATATCCAATTTGTCTGGCTATTTCTTTAGCTTCCTCAATGTCACTAACTCCTTCAGGAGTACCTTCAATAACAGGAACTCCAGCTTTTTTCATAAGAGCTTTTGAAGTTATTTTATCTCCCATTTGATGGATTACATCACCTGTAGGTCCTATAAGTTTAATTCCATTTTTTTCACATGCTTCACCAAATTTAGGGTTTTCAGCTAAAAATCCATATCCTGGGTGAATAGCATCTGATCCGGATTCAAGTGCAATATCTATGATTTTTTCTATATTTAAATAAGACTTGGCTGGAGAAGGGTTACCTAAAGGATAGCTTTCATCAGCATAGTTTGTATAAAGAGATGTTGTATCTGCATCAGAGTATATAGCTACGCTTTGGATATCAAGCTCACGACAGGCACGCATAACTCTTATTGCAATTTCTCCTCTATTTGCAATTAATATCTTTTCAAACATTCGAAACCTCTTTTTAATTTTTATTAATAATATAATTATATAAGAAATAATAATTAAATATGTTGTTTAGATGAAGAAAATTACTAAAAAGAAACATTTGGAAATGGCCATACAAAAGGTTCCAAAGCATCCAAATCCGAAAGTAGACCTGGAACAGTATTCTACACCTGCCATTATTGCAGCAGATTTGCTGTGGAATGCATATTCTTTAGGGGATATCGCAGATAAAAAAGTAATGGATTTAGGCTGCGGAACAGGAATATTTGCAATTGCATCTAAATTATTAGGTGCAGCTTCAGCTATTGGTGTGGATATTGATAAGGATTCAACTGATCTGGCCAGCAGTTATTGCGGGGATGTTAATTTTATATGCAGTGATATTTGTGATTTGGAAAATGACTTTGATGTTGATACTATTTTTCAAAATCCTCCATTCGGATCACAAAAAAATGCAAAAAAAGGTGCTGATTTAAAATTTATCAGTAAGGCTATTGAACTGTCTCCAAAAGTTTTGTATTCATTTCACATGGCGTCAACTGAAGAGTTTTTAATTAGCTATTTTGAAAAAAATGATTTGGAAATTACTCATATTTTCAGATATAATTTTCCTATTCCTAAAATTTATGAATTTCATACAAGGGAATCTGCAAATGTTGAAGTAATAGTAATTCGAGCTTTTCTTTAAATTTTACTTATTTTAAATAGAAAAACAATACCTTTATATACTACATAATCTATATATTATATTAATATATTCCTTATGAGTATAAAAGTTGGTAGCATAATAAGATGGCTACGGATATTATAATTGATATAATATTTATAAAATGTATAAGTCTATTAGTGATAGCTATGTAAATGTAGGGAAATCTTTATATACTTTATTTTACTAATATTAAAATAATGTATAAAGATGAGCTATCTGTATTTATTCCGAATTCTTTTCTGTCTGAATCTAAAGATCTTAAAGTTCGTACTTTTAAAGTGGGAATTTTAGGCAGAGCTTTAGCAGTATTTCAGATTGATAATGTTGTTATTTATAATGATGACTATATTAAAAATGAAAATGGGGAAGAAGATGGAGAATTCATTGCTGAAGTTTTAAATTATATGAACACTCCTCAGTATTTGAGGAAAAGTGCATTTCCTATAAGACCTGAACTTAAGCATGTAGGTATTCTTCCACCACTTAGAGCTCCTCATCATCCAGTAAATAGTCAACCAGACGTGGGCGACTATAGACAGGGATTTACTGTTAAAAGAAATAAGAAAGGAACTTTTGTGGATATAGGTATGGATAAACTTGCATTCTGCAAAGAGCAACTTACTGTTAAGAAAATTTTTAACTTTAAGATTACAAAAATTGCTAAGAAAGAAGTAATAGTCACACCTGATAAACCAGATGACATTTACTGGGGATATAATGTAATATCTTCTAATAAGAGTCTTAAAAATAGCTTAAAATTAATTAAACCAGATTTTATTGTTGAAACTACAAGATATGGGGATTATATTGATTCTATTTTTGATGAATTAAAACTTAAAGTAGATGAATTTAAAAATATTGCTATTTTGTTTGGTGGCCCATATTCTTCAATTCCGGAAGATGTTTCTAGTGGTAATTGGGAACATATTAAATTAAATACTGTACCTAACCAAGGAACTGAAACTGTCAGAACTGAAGAGGCAGTTGTCGCTACACTTTCTTTATTCAACATTTTGAGATTTTAATTCTCTTTATATATTATTAGTTTTTATACATGGCTAATAGATAATTTGCTCAACTTTTTATACATTGATGTTTTTAGGACTCTCCTAAAAATTACTTAGCGCAGAATAGTTTATACATTAAACGAGCGCTTAATTATGTTTCAATTAATTTCGCTCAAAAGAATATATTAAACTTTAATGTTTATTTAACTGTGATATTATTGCGGTTATTTATTACTCGGATAATATTATACTTGGTGTAATATTGTCCAAATCTGAAAATAGCTATTTATAGCTATTGTTTAAAAATTTGAATATAATAAAATAAAGGAAAATATTAGTTAAGGAGGTAAAATAAATGGTAAGACATCACCAGCCAAGAAAAGGGTCTGTTGCTTTTAGTCCAAGGAAAAGAGCAGCTAAAGAAACCCCTAGGATAAAATCTTGGCCACAAAATGACGAACCAAAATTACTCGGCCTCGCAGGTTATAAAGTCGGTATGACTCACGCTTTAGTGACTGATTCTGACAAAAACTCTCCAACTAATGGTATGGATGTTTTCACTCCAGTAACCGTATTGGAAGTACCTCCAGTCGTAGTAATGGGAATTAGAGCATACGAAAAAACTTCTCGTGGATTAAAAGTGATCACCGAAGTACTTGCAGATAATTTAGATGAAGAACTCTCAAGGAAAATTTCTCTTCCTAAAGAATACAATAAATCTGAAGCTATTGCAAAAATACAAGGTGTATTAGACAAAACTGAAGATATTAAAGTTTTAGTCCATACTAATCCAAAAGTAACTAGCGTACCTAAGAAAAAACCAGACATATTTGAATGTGGTATTGGAGGAGCAAATCCTGAAGAAAAATTAAATACTGCATTAGAATTATTAGGTAATGAAGTAAAAGCTAGTGACATCTTAAACGAAGGTCAATTTGTAGATGCAATTGCAACTACTAAAGGAAAAGGATTCCAAGGTGTAGTTAAAAGATGGGGAATCAGAATTCAATATGGTAAAGCTGTAAGAGCAGGTAAAGGAAGACACGTAGGTTCTATTGGACCTTGGACTCCATCAAGAACCATGTGGACCGTAGCACAAGCAGGTCAAATGGGATACCATAAAAGAACTGAGTTCAATAAAAAAATCTTAAAAATCGCATCTGCTGATGAAGTTGATCAAATTAATCCGGACGGTGGATTTGTAAAATATGGTCTTGTTAAAAACGACTATGTTTTAGTAAAAGGTTCATTACCAGGTCCATCTAAAAGATTGGTTATTTTAAGACAACCTATTAGGCCTAATAACAAATCTGAGGACATGCCTCAAATAAACTACATAAGTACAAAATCTAAACAAGGGGTCTAATCATGAAAGCAAATGTTTATTCAATGGAAGGGGAAGTTAAAGAAGAAATTGAACTTCCAGCTATTTTTAATGAAGAATACAGGCCTGATTTAATAAAAAGGGCTGTTATTTCAGCACAAACCGCTAGAGTACAACCATGGGGTAATGACCCTGAAGCAGGTAAAAGAACTTCTGCAAAAGGTTGGGGATCTGGTAGAGGTACAGCTAGAGTACCTAGGATCAAAAACGGTTCCAAAGCAGCATTCGTACCAATGGCTGTTGGTGGTAGACGTGCACATCCTACAAGAGCTGAAAAAAATCATCACGAAAAAATCAACATAAAAGAAAGAAGATTTGCAATCAGGTCTGCTGTAGCAGCTACTGCAAATAAAGAACTTGTTGAAAACAGAGGTCACAGATTAGGAGACCTTGAACAAGTACCTATTATTGTTGAAGATGATATTTGTTCTGTAAAAACTACTAAACAAACTCGTGAAATTTTCCAAAACTTAGGAGTTTACGACGACATTACCCGTGCTAAAGAAGGTAAAAGAATAAGAGCGGGTAGGGGTAAAACTAGAGGAAGAAAATACAAAAAAGTAAAAGGACCTCTTTTAGTAGTCGGTGAAGATAACGGTATCAAATTAGGTGCAAGAAACCATGCTGGTGTAGATGTAGTAACTGTTGAAAACTTAAATGCAGAATTATTAGCACCAGGTACTCACCCAGGAAGACTCACTATTTTCACTAAATCAGCTGTTGAAAAATTAGGAGGTTTATTCCAATAATTTTGGATAAATAAGGTGATTATTATGGATTCATACTCAATTATTATTAAACCTCATGTTACTGAAAAAACCATGAATTTAATCGATAAAAACAATGAGATTACTTTTGTTGTAAAACGTGACGCTAACAAAGGTCAAATTAAAAGGGCTTTTGAAGAGTTATACGAAGAAAAAGTAGCTAGAGTAACTACTCATATCACTCCTCGTGGTAATAAAGTAGCATTTATTAAACTTGTTGAAGAAGAAATGGCAGAAGAACTTGCTGTCAAAATAGGAGTATTCTAAGGAGGAATTATAATGGGAAAACGATTAATAATTCAAAGAAGAGGAAGAGGAACTCCTGCTCACCGTGTTGCTTCTCATCGTTTTAAAGATAAAATCAGATACAGATCTTACGATGCATTAGAAAAAGAAGGTAGTATTAAAGGAATCGTTACTGATATTGTACATGACCCAGCAAGAACTGCTCCAATTGCAGAAGTGAAATTTGAAAATGGTGAAAAGAAATTTATCTTAGCACCTGAAAGCATTCAAATCGATGATGAAATTGAATGTGGTATTTCTGCTCCTATTAAATTTGGTAATACTTTACCTCTTGCTGAAATTCCAGAAGGAACTCCTATTTATGATATTGAAAATACTCCTGGAGACGGAGGTCGTTTTGTAAGATCATCTGGAACTTATGCTTCTTTAATTACTCATGATGCTAATCAATCTGTTGTAGAATTACCATCTGGTGAATTAAAATACCTCAACCCAAGATGCCGTGCAAGTATCGGTGTTGTAGCTGGAGGAGGAAGAAAAGAAAAACCATTCCTTAAAGCTGGTAACAGATGGCATGCTTACAAAGCTAAAGGTAAGAAGTTCATGACCGTAAGAGGAGTAGCTATGAACGCTGTTGATCACCCTCACGGGGGAGGTAACAGGCAACATCCTGGTCGTCCAACTACTGTTTCAAGACATGCACCACCAGGAAGAAAAGTTGGTTCAATTGCAGCTAAAAGAACAGGATTAAAAAGATAGATAGAGGGTGTTTCATTGGCAAGAAAAATATTTAAATATAAAGGTTATACTCTTGAAGAATTACAAGACATGTCTTTAGAGGAAGTAATGGAATTATTCCCTGCAAGACAAAGAAGGTCTTTAAAAAGAGGATTTTTACCAAGACAACAAATTGTTTTGGATAAAATGAGAAAGTTAAATAAAGAAGGCAGCAAAGATGGCAGGCCTGTTGTAATCAGGACCCATTGTAGAGATATGATTGTTTTACCTGAAATGGTCGGAACAACTTTCGGAATTTACAATGGTCAAAACTTTGTTGAAGTTACAATCGAACCGGAAATGATCGGTTGTTACTTTGGTGAATTTGCACCAACAAGACAAAAAGTTCAACATGGAGACCCAGGTATGGGAGCTACAAGATCATCTATGTTTGTACCACTTAAATAGGGAGATTAGATCATGGCTAATAAATATGCTTATAATAAAGAAACTAATGAAGCAAAAACTGCACGTGCTATGGCAAAATCTCTTAAGATTTCTCCAAAACACTGTGTTGAAATTTGCAATGCAATAAGAGGAATGGAAGTAACTAAAGCTAAAAATTATTTGGAAGATGTTATTGATATGAAAAAATCTGTTCCTTTCAAAAGACACAACAGACAAGTTGGTCACAGAAAAGGACAAGAAGGATGGGCAGCAGGTAGATACCCTGTAAAAGCAGCAGAACAAGTATTAAAAGTTTTAGAAAATGCTGAAGCTAATGCTGAATACAAAGGTATGGACACTGAAAACTTATTCATTGAACATATCTCCAGTCACAGAGGAGTTGTACTTCCTGGAGTTATTCCAAGAGCATTCGGTAGGATGACCCCATTCAACACTCCAACTACTCATATCCAAATAGTATTACAGGAGGCTAACTAATGATAGAAAAAGATTTCGTCACTGAGGGCCTTAAAAGAACCAGAATTGATGAATACTTAGAAAAAGAACTTGAAAGAGCAGGATACGGTGGTATGGATGTTCAAATTACACCTTTAGGTACTATGGTTGTTGTTTATGCAGAAAGGCCTGGTATGGTAATTGGTAGAGGTGGAAAAAACGTAAGGGCTATTACCAACACTCTTAAAAATGACTTCGGTTTAGACAATCCTCAAATTGAAGTTAAAGAAGTAAGTGTTCCTGAACTCAACCCAAAAATCATGGCTTATAAAATAGCTAACATGTTACAAAGAGGTATGCATTTCAGAAGAGTTGCTTACTCTACCATTCGTAGAATCATGGGCGCTGGAGCTCAAGGTGTAGAAGTTACTATTTCTGGTAAAATCAGAGGTTCAAGATCTGCTGTAGCTAAATTTGTTGAAGGTTACATCAAAAAATGTGGTGAACCATCAATCAGATTAGTTGAAGAAGGATTTGCTACAGTTCAATTAAAACCAGGTGTACTTGGTATATATGTAAGAATCATGCCTCCAGAAACTGTATTACCTGATTCAGTTGAGATTCTTCCTCCAAAAATGGAAATTATTGAAGACGATGAAGTAGTTGAAGTTGAAGAACTTGACGACAGCGAAGAAATCGTGGAAGAAGAAATTGTGGAAGAAGTAGAAGACCTCGATGAATTAGAAGAGATTGTTGAAGAGGAATCTGCTGAAGAAGCAAAAGAGGATAGTTAAATTATTAAAAATTTAATTATTTCAAAAGAGTTGGAACAATGGCGATTTTAAGAAGTAAAGAAATTTGGGACATGGAAGTTGATGAGATTCAAGATAAATTAGTTGAACTCAGAGCTGAATTATCCAAAAATGTTTCTAAAAGTGCAGCTGCTGGGGTAATTGAAAACCCAGGAAAAATTAGAGAATTGAAAAGAACAATTGCTCGTGTTCTTACAATATTGAATGAAAAACAGAAGGAGAATTAAATGTCAAAAATCTGTGATGTCTGTGGGCTTCCGGAAGAACTTTGTGTGTGTGAAGAAATTGCACGTGAAGTTCAAACTGTTAAAGTATTTACAGTAAGGAGAAGATTCGGAAAACTCATGACTATTATCGAAGGTATAGATGAACACGATATTGATATTAAAGAACTTACAAAAACTCTCAAGGCAAAATGTGCTTGTGGAGGTACTTCTAAAAACGGTCAAATAGAACTTCAAGGGGGTCATAAAGTAAGAGTCAAAGAAGTTTTATCTGACATGGGTTTTTCATCAGATACAATAGAAATTCGTGAATCTAAAAAAAATAATAAAAAAAGAAGAAGGTAATTCATCTCTTCGATACATTTCAATAAAAATTTTATAATTTTTTGCTGATTACAGTTTTTTAAGAGATGCAAATATGATTACGGTAAATAATTTAGTCCATCATGAGTTTATAGGATTAAGTGTAAGTGTTACTAGTGTATCTAACGAGTCTCTTAGATTAAAAGGAACTGTTATTGATGAGACAAAGAATACCATTAAAATTGAAGTTGACGATAATGTTGAAAAAATAATTCCAAAAAAGGGTTCAATATTTGTATTCGAACTTCCAACTGGAGAGAAAGTTGAAATTAATGGTAATATTTTGTCAATTCGTCCTGAAGATAGAATAAAAAAAAGATTTAAAAAAATATAAATACGGTGATAATATGGTTGGGCTTAATGTTCAAGAACCAGAAACTACATGCGATGATCCTAACTGCCCATTTCATGGAACTTTACCTTTAAGAGGTCAAGTTCTTGAAGGAATTGTAGTGAGTAACAAAGCAGAAAGGACCATTAGTGTCGAACGTAGTTACTATAAATTCATAAAAAAATATGAAAGATATGAAAAAAGGAAATCCAAAATTAACGTTCACAAACCAGATTGTTTAAGTGTGAATGTTGGAGATTCTGTAAAAGTTGCAGAATGCAGACCATTAAGTAAAACTAAACATTTTGTTTTAGTTGAAGTAAAAGGAGAGTAATTGTTATGAAAGCATTAACATCAAATGTATCTAAAGCATTACCAATTGGAGCTACTCTCCAATGTGTGGACAATACTGGTGCACGTGAAATCCAAATTATATCTGTAAAAGGTTTCAAAGGTGTAAGAAGGAGATTAGATGTTGCTGGTGTTGGAGATTTAGTTGTTGCTTCTGTTAAAAAAGGAACTGCTGACATGAGAAGAGAAGTTGTAAACGCTGTTGTAATCAGACAAAAAAAGGAATACATGCGTGCTGACGGACTTCGTGTTAAATTTGAAGATAATGCAGCAGTTATCATCACTCCGGAAGGAATCTTAAAAGGATCTGAAGTAAGAGGTCCTGTTGCTAAAGAAGCAGCTGACAGATGGCCTAGTGTAGGTAGTGCAGCAAGTATTTTAGTATAGGTGAAAAAATGTCAAAACAACCAAGAAAACAAAGAAAAGCTCTTTACAATGCTCCTGCTCATGCACGTGGAAAACACATGAGCGCTACTTTAAGTAAAGACTTAAGAGCAGATATTGGTAAAAGGTCTTTACCTATTAGGAAAGGAGACAAAGTTCAAGTTCTCCGTGGAGATTTTAAAGGACATGAAGGTGCAGTTTTAGGTGTGGACTATGGTTCATACAAAATAACTATTGAAGAAGTAACTTTATCAAAACCTGACGGAACTGCAGTTTTCCTTCCAGTAGATCCATCTAACGTAATGATTATTGATGCAGATATGGATGACGATAGAAGAATTAAAAATGTAACAGGAGACAATTAAAATGGCTAAAATGGGATCTAGAAAACATTTAAAAACATACAAAGCACCAAAAACTTGGCCTATTCATCCTAAAGAAGATACCTGGACTGTCAAACCTTCAGCAGGTTCACATTCTATTGAGAATTCTTTATCTTTAACTTTAGTTATTAGAGATATTTTAAAATTAGCTGATAATTCTAGGGAAGCTAAAAGAATCATCAACTCAGGTAATGTTCTTGTAGATGGAAGAGTAATTAAAGATTATAAATTCCCAGTTGGTTTCATGGATATTATTGAAATCCCAAAAACTGGTGAAGTTTATAGAGTGCTTTTAGATAAAAAAGGAAGATTACAATTAAATAAAATTGAAGAAAACGATTCTAAATTATGTAAAATAGTTAATAAATCTACTATTAAAGGTGGAAAAATCCAAGTAAACCTTCATGATGGTAAAAACGTAATTATTGATGAAAATGATTACAATGTAGGAGATGTTATTGACTTAAAAGTACCTGATCACGAAATCAATGAAGTTTTCGAATTAAAAGAAGGTGCTTGTGTACTCATTACTGGTGGTAAACACACTGGTGAATTAGGTACAGTTTCTGAAATTATTGTAAACGAATCTTCTAATCCGAACACTATTATTATTGAAAATAGTGCTAAAGATGAATTTTTAACTTTAAAAGATTATGCATTTGTAGTTGGTGAAGATGCACCAGCAATATCTTTATTGGAGGTTAATAAATGAACCCAATGAACGAAGTACAAATTTCTAAAGCTACTGTCAGCATTGGTGTCGGTGAAGCAGGTGAAAAATTATCCCGTGCTATTACCCTTTTAGAACAAATGTTCGATCAAACTCCAGTTAAAACATTTTCTAAAGTTACCAACCCTGAATTTGGTATTAGAAAACGTCAACCAATCGCATGTAAATTAACTTTACGTGGGGAAAAAGCTGATAAAGCTATTGAAATGGTTTTAGAAGGAATTAATAAAAATATCAAACCTACTCAATTTGATGCTCAAGGAAATCTTTCCTTCGGTATTAAAGAACATATTGATATTCCAGGTATGAAATATAATCCTGATATTGGTATTTTTGGTATGAATGTATCTGTTACTTTTGAAAAACCAGGTTACAGGATTGCTAAAAGAAGAATCCAACAAAAGAAAGTTCCAGCAAAACATAGAATTTCTAAAGAAGAAACTATGAAATACATGGAAGATAATTTTAATGTCAATTACGTGACTGAATAAATGTTAAGGTGATATTTTGCCAAGAAAATATGGAAAAGCTGCAAAAAAATGTACTCGTTGTGGAGACCACTCTGCTATGATTAGCAGGTACGGTCTTAGCTTATGCAGACAATGTTTTAGGGAAATAGCTCCTAAAATAGGTTTTAAAAAATATAATTAGAGGTGTTTTAATATGAGTCTCATGGATCCACTTGCTGATGCTTTAACTAATATTAGAAATAACGAATTACAAGTAAAAGACTCTTGTGTTATTTCACCTGCATCCAAATTAATTGGAGAAGTTTTAAGCACAATGCAAAAAGAAAATTACATTGGTAATTTTGAATATATTGATGATAACAGAGCAGGTCAATTCAAAGTAGAATTAGAAGGTAACATTAACAAGTGTGGTGTTATCAAACCTCGTCACGCTGTTAAAAAAGATGAATTTGAGAAATTTGAAAAAAGATATTTGCCAGCAAAAAACTTTGGTATTTTAATCGTTACAACTCCTGAAGGAATTATGACTCATTATGAGGCAAAAGAAAGAGGAATTGGCGGACGTTTGTTGGCTTACATGTATTAGGTGATAAAATGGTAGTAGCTGCAGCTATAAGGGAAGAAATTGAAATCCCTGAAGGCGTTGAAGTTATAATTAATAATAATGAGGTCACTGTAAAAGGACCTAATGGAGAAGACTCCAGAAAATTTACATATCCTAACGTGGATATTACTGAAGTTGAAAACAATGTTGTTTTAGAAACTTCATTCCCAAGAAAAAAAGATAAAGCAATGATTGGAACCACAAAAGCTCACATTAGTAATATGATTACTGGTGTTACTGACGGTTTTGAATATCATATGAAAATCGTATTTGCTCACTTTCCAATGACTGTGAAAGTAAACAAAGACGTTGTAGTAATTGACAATTTCCTCGGGGAAAGACATCCAAGAACTGCTAAAGTAGTAGGTAGTGCTAAAGTAGTAGTTAAAGGTGATGAGGTAACAATTACTGGTATCAATAAGGAACATGTTGGTCAAACCATGGCTAACTTGGAACAAGCAACTAAAATTAAAGGAAGAGATCCTAGAGTATTCCAAGATGGAATATATTTAATTAGCAAAGAATAGGGAATTGGTGATTAAATGGCTAATAAAAGATTTAAAAGACAAGAATATGCTCGTTATAAAAAACTTGGAATCAAATGGAGACGTCCTAGGGGTAAAACCAGTAAAATGAGAAGATACGAAGCAGGAAAACCTGATATGCCTGCTATCGGTTATAGAACTCCTAGAGCTGTTAGGGACTTACATCCTTCAGGTTATAATGATGTTCTTGTTCATAATATGGCGGAATTAGAAGACTTAAACCCAGCTACTGACGCTGCAAGAATAAGCGCTTCTATCGGTAAAAGGAAAAAAGACTTGATGTTAGAAAAAGCATCAGAATTAGGTATTAAAGTTTTAAATAAATAAATATTATATTCACATTTATTCAAGTTGAATCAATTCCGGGTTTTTTGAATTGATTTTTCTGATTTAAAGGGAATTTAGATTTTTATCTAAATTTATCAGCTATGCTGAAAATGGAGGATTATATATATGAATCTTACAACTCAAAAAAGATTAGCTGCTAGTATACTTAAAGTAGGACTCAATCGTGTATGGATTGATCCTGAAAGAATGGAAGAAGTATCCATGGCAATTACTAGGGAAGGTGTAAAGCAGTTAATAAATAATGGAGCTATTAAAGCTAAACCTCAAAAAGGTATTAGTAGCTACAGGTCTAAAAAATTAGCAGAACAAAAGAAAAAAGGAAAAAGGAAAGGTAGAGGTAGTGTAAAAGGAGCTAAAAAAGCTCGTAATCCTAAAAAACAAGAATGGATGACTACAATTAGAGCTTTAAGAAAAGACCTTAAAGAAATGCGTGATGCAAACGAAATTGATGCTACTACATACCGTAAATTATATAAAATGGCTAAGGGTGGTGCTTTCAGAAGTAAATCTTACATGAAAACATATGCTCGTGACCATGATTTAATTAAATAGGAGGAATAAACGTGGCTCAAGGATCAAATTATAAAGTACCATTTAGAAGGAGAAGAGAAGGAAAAACTGATTACGCAGCTAGGATGAAATTAGTCGATTATGACAAATCTCGTTTAGTTGTAAGACTTTCTAATGCTCATGCAACTGTTCAAGTTATTGATTATGCTCCTGAAGGAGATATTACCTTAGCATCTGCAGTAAGTAAACAATTAGCTAATTACGGTTACTTAGGTGGGGCAAGTAATACTTCTGCAGTATATTTAACTGGTTACCTTTGTGCTAAAAGAGCATTAGCTAAAGGTGTTGACTCTGCAATTTTAGACATTGGTTTAAAATCTGCTATTAAAGGATCTAAAGTATTTGCAGCTCTTAAAGGTGCTGTAGATGCAGGTTTAGATATCCCTTATGGTGAAGCTGTTTTACCAGATGAATCCCGTATTAATGGAGAACATGTAGCAAACTATGCTGAGTCTTTAGATGATGATGAAATTGCAAAATTATTCTCAAAGTATTTAGAAAGAGGTCTTCAACCAGCAGATTTACCTAAAAACTTTGAAGAAACCAAAAAGAATATCGATGAGGCAGAGGAATAACTATGAGTTTTAATATAGATGAATGGGAACCTAAAACTAAAATGGGTAAATTAGTTAAAGAAGGAACCATTACAGATATTGATGAAATCTTTGAAAAAGGTCTTCCTATAATGGAATTAGAAATTGTAGATGCTTTAGTTCCAGATTTAGAAGAAGAAGTAATGGATGTTAACTTAGTTCAAAGAATGCACAAATCTGGTAGGAAAGTTAACTTCAGAGTAATTGTTGCTGTAGGTAACAAAAACGGTTATGTTGGATTAGGTCAAGGAAAAGCTAAAGAGGTAGGTCCAGCTATCAGAAAAGCTGTTGACAATGCTAAATACAACCTTATTAAAGTAAGAAGAGGTTGTGGAGATTGGGGTTGTGTTTGTGGTAAAGAACACACTGTACCTTTCAAAGTACAAGGTAAAGCAAGTAGTGTAAGTGTTTCCCTTATGCCTGCACCTGCTGGAGTAGGTTTAGTAGTTGGAGACGTCGGTAAAACTATCTTAAATCTTGCTGGTATTAAAGATGTATGGTCTCAATCTTTCGGTCAAACCCAAACTACTGTAAACTTTGCTAATGCTATATTCGATGCTTTAAAAACTTTAAGTGCTGTTAAAGCTAGTGAAGCTGACCTTAAGAAAATGGGAGTTAAATATTAGACGGTGATTAAATATGTTTTTAGTTATAAGAGTTAGAGGAACTACTGGTGTTATTAAAAACATCGCTGATACTTTAGACATGTTAAGACTTAACAGAATTAGCCATGCAGTTTTAGTTGAAGATACTCCAAGTTACAACGGTATGCTTCAAAAAGCTAAGGATTACATCACTTGGGGTGAAATTGATGCAGATCTTTTAGCTGAAATTATTGCTAAAAGAGGTAAATTCACTGGTAACAACAAAGTTACTGATGAATATGTAGCTGAAAATTCCGATTACAAAAATATTGATGAATTAGCTAAAGCTGTAATTGCTGGCGAAGTTAAATTAATGGACTTAGATATTAAACCTGTATTCCGTTTACACCCTCCAAGAAAAGGATACGAAGACATCCGTCTTTCTGTTAAAGAAGGAGGATCCTTAGGTTACAGGGGAGAAAATATTAAAGATCTTGCAGAAAGAATGCTTTAGGTGTATAAGATGATTAGATCAAAACGTAAAATTAATAAACTCAGAGGTTCTAGATCCAACGGTGGAGGCTGTACCAAAAAACGTAGAGGTGCAGGTAACAAAGGTGGTAGAGGTAATGCAGGAGCTTCCAAACAACATTGGACTTGGACTGCAAAATTTGACCCAGACCATTATGGTAAACATGGATTCAAAAGACCTCAAAAAATGATTAAAAAAGTAAATCCAGTTAATTTAAGTTACTTGGAAGAACAAGCTGATAATTTAATTGAAAGCGGTAAAGCATCTAAAGATGGAGATTCCATTGTTATTGATGTTACTGAATTAGGTTATGATAAAGTTTTAGCTAAAGGTAAAATAACTAAATCTTTCATTATTTCAGCACCTCAATTTTCTGCTTCAGCTATTGAAAAAATTGAAGAAATGGGAGGAGAAGCTATCGAATTATAGTTTCTTTTTTTCTTTTCTTTTTTATTAGAGGAATAAAATGTCATCATTAAAAGTTTTAGAGCCATTATTTAGGTTTTTACCAGAAGTAAAATCTCCTGTTCATCATGAAGATTTTAATGAAAAACTTAAATGGACTGCTCTTATTTTGGTATTATACTTTATATTAACTGAAATACCATTATATGGTTTGAGTTCTGCAGCAGTGGACCAGTTTGCTCAGTTAAGAGCAGTTATGGCGGGAAGTTTCGGTTCAATTTTAACATTAGGAATTGGACCTATTGTAACTGCTTCAATTGTATTGCAATTATTAGTTGGTTCCAAGTTGTTAGATTTGGATTTGTCTTCTCCTGAGGATAAGTCACAGTATCAGGCCACACAAAAAATATTATCCATCGTCTTCACAATGTTTGAAGCTGGTGTATTGGTATTGACAGGTAGTTTAGTACCAATTGATAATTCATATCTTGGTGTATTATTCCTTCAACTTGTTATTGGAGCAATATTGATAATTTATCTTGATGAAGTTATATCCAAATGGGGATTTGGTAGTGGTATTGGTTTATTTATTGCAGCTGGTGTTTGTGAAGCCATTATTGTAGGTACATTCAGTTTCATACCTGGACCTGGCGGTGTTTATGGTGGAGCAATTCCTGCATTTATCCAATCCTTCTGGTCAAGTTCTATTGACTTTTCAGTATTAATTCCATTAATTGCAACAGCAGCTGTATTCTTTGTTGTTGTATATGGTGAATCTATGAGAGTGGAAATTCCTATTTCTCATGGTTCAGTAAGGGGACATGGAAGAATTAGAGGTTCTGTTGGTAAATATCCATTAAAATTTGTATATGCAAGTAACATGCCTGTTATTTTAACCAGTGCATTGCTTGTAAACGTTTCACTTCTTGCAAGTGTCTTCCAAAAAATTGGTTTCCCAATTTTGGGTGAAATTGTTAACGGTAAGGCTGTAAGCGGTATTGCATTATATTTATCTACACCGAATGATGTTAGTTTATTGGTAACTGATCCTGTTCGTGTAATTGTCTATGCATTTTTCTTCTTACTTTGTGCAGTTTTATTCTCATATCTTTGGGTTGAAATTAGTGGATTAAATGCTAAGAAAATTTCAGAACAACTTTACAAGTCTGGTATTCAGATACCAGGTTTCAGAAGCAGTAAACGTCAATTATATAAAATATTGAAAAAATACATTCCGGCACTTACCATTATAAGTGGTCTTTATGTTGGTATAATTGCATTTTGTGCAGACTTAACTGGAGCATTAGGTGGAGGTACTGGTGTATTGCTTACTGTTGGTATTATACATAAAATATATGAGGAAATGGCTGAAGAACAACTCATGTCAGCAAATCCAGTACTTAGGAAATTTTTAGGAGGAGAATAATTATTCTTCTTCATTAATCTTTTTAAAATGGGGGATTAAATTGAAATTGGTAGTATTAACAGGTATTCCAGGTTCTGGAAGTACCACTTTGCTTAATAAAGCACTTGAAGAAGTAGATTATGTTCATTTAAATTATGGAGATATAATGACTGAAATCGCAATTGAAGAAAAAATTGTTGATGATAGGGATGCTTTAAGAAAATTATCTCCAGATGTTCAAAAAGAAATTCAAGAAAAAGCAGCAAAAAGAATTAAAGAAAGATCTGAAAGTGAAAATGTTATTGTAGATACTCATTGTACTATTAATACTCCATCCGGATTTTTACCAGGTCTTCCAATTTGGGTTTTAAATGAATTGCAACCTAATCTTTTTGTTATGATTGAAGCTAATCCTGATGAAATTATTTACAGAAGATTAAATGATGATACTCGTTCTAGAGATATTGAAAGAGCAAAAGATATTCAATTACATCAAGAAATGAACAGGGCAGCATCTATGGCTTATGCTACATTAACTGGTGCTACTGTAAAAATTATTGAAAATCACGATAATCATTTACCTTCTACAGTTTCAAAATTAGTGGATGTTTTAAATAAATAGAGGAATTTCATGATTGACATATTTAACATGGTATTTGAGGCACTAAATGCAATATTCAGTCCGTTGCTTGCTTTAGATCCAAATCCTCAAAATCCAGCATTGACTGTTTTAGTTATTGCATTCATTGTTTCATTAATAACTACAATAGCTAATAAATTATTAGTTGACCAAGACGAAATGAATGAAATACAACAGAAAATGAAAGACTACCAAAAAGAAGTTAGGGAAGCTCAAAAATCTGGTGATGGAAAGAAATTAGCTAAACTTCAAGCTCAACAAGCTGAAATTATGCAAAATCAAAGTAAGATGATGACTAATTCTTTCAAACCGATGATTGTTACTTTTATCCCAATTATTTTAATATTCTTTTGGATGAGAGCTTCTCCAATTAGTGGTTTAGTTATCTCTATGCCACCGGGTGCATTTTATGTATCATTAGCTCCGATTTGGCATTTTATTGGTAGTTTTATGTATGGAGGACATTCTGTCGGATATAATATTGGATGGTTATTCTGGTATTTCATATGTACCTTTGGTATGAGTCAAATATTAAGGAAATTTTTAGGTTTCAAACAAGGATTTTAATTAATCCTTAACCTATGTATTTATTAATAATGAAAACAATATAGTATAATATTCTATTTTGAATACGCTATTACACAATTATTAAATTTATTATTTAAAATTAATTTAGGTGATTAAATGCCTGCAAACAGATATAGGTCAAGATCATATAAAAGAGTTTATAAAAACACTCCTGGCGGAGAAAATGTTTTAAGATACAAAAAGAAAAAACCATCTAAGCATGTTTGTGCTGAATGTGGTAAATTATTACATGGAGTTCCACGTGGACGTCCATATGAAATTAATAAATTAGCAAAATCCCATAAAAGACCTAACCGTCCATATGGTGGGTATTTATGCTCAAGCTGTGCTCGTAAACATTTCAAAAACGAGGCTAGAAAATAATGATAATTACTGTTGGTGGACTGGCTGGAACTGGAACCACAACAACTGCAGAGCTGTTGTCTGAGAAATTAGGTATTCCTTTTGTTTCTTCAGGCTCTATTTTTAGGGCTATGGCTGAAGAAAAAGGCATGTCTGTTCTTGAATTCAGTGAGTTTGCTGAAAGTAATGATAATATCGATAAAGAAATTGATAAAAGACAAGCTGAACTTGCTAAATCTTCAGAGAATTTAATATTGGAAGGAAGACTATCAGCTTATTTTGTTGAAGCTGATTTAAAACTTTGGTTAATGGCACCTCTTGATGTTCGTGCTCAAAGGATTAGTCAAAGAGAATCTAAATCTGTTGATGTGGCTAAAGAAGAAATTAAAATTCGTGAAGAAAGTGAAGCTTTAAGATATTTAGATATTCATAACATAGATATTAGTAATTTAGATATTTATGACTTAATGATTAATACTGACAGTTTTGACCCTGAAAGTATAACAAAAATTATTCTAACAACATTAAAGGTGATATAATGGCAGCAATTGAAGTAGGAAGAGTTTGTGTTAAAACCGCTGGTAGAGAAGCTGGCGAAAAATGTGCAATCGTAGAAATCATCGACGAAAACTTCGTTGAAGTAATCGGTGAATCTGTTAAAAATAGAAGATGTAACATTGCTCATTTAGAACCAACTGCAGATTCTGTAGATGTTTCTGGTGATGCTGACTCTATTAAAGCAGCTTTAGCTGATTTATAAATGGATAATTAATTAAATTATTCATTACTTATTTTTATTTACTTATTTTTTTTATTTATTGATTTTTAGTGATTTTTCATGAAAGACTTTCTTACAAAATCCAAAAGTTTTACAAATCCTGAATATGGATGTGCTCCTGAAGAACGTGAAATTTCAGATTATATTTCTCATGGTGTTATTAATTTAGATAAACCGTCAGGACCAACTTCTCATGAAATTGATTCATGGGTAAAACGTATTTTAAATTTGGAGAAATCAGGACACGGCGGAACTTTGGATCCAAAAGTTACAGGTGTTTTGCCTGTAGGACTTGGAGATGCAACAAGAGCTATTCAACTTCTTTTAACAGCTCCTAAAGAATATGTTTGTGTAATGACTTTTCATCATGAAGTTGATGAGGATAAAATTCGTGAAGTGTTTAATGAGTTTACAGGTAAAATTTTCCAACTTCCTCCGGTTAAATCAGCAGTTAAACGTGAATTAAGATCACGTAATGTTTATTATTCCACTATCTATGAAATTAATGGTAGGGATGTCTTATTTAGAATAGGCTGTGAAGCTGGAACTTACGTTAGAACTTACTGCCATAATATAGGTGAAGCAATTGGTGTTGGTGCACACATGGCAGAGCTTAGAAGAACACAGGTAGGTTCATTTACAGAGGATAACCATTTATCCACTCTTCAGGATGTTACTGATGCATATCATTTCTACAAAGAAGATGGTGACGAGTCATTTTTAAGAAAAGCTATTATGCCGATGGAGCGAGCTGCAGATTACCTGCCAAAAGTAGTTATTAAAGATTCTGCAGTTGATGCAATATGTCACGGTGCCAACTTGGCCAGTGGGGGAATAGCTTATCTGTCTGACAATATTCAAAAAAATTCCATAGTAGCTATTGAAACACTTAAAGGTGAACTGGTTGCTTCAGGTAATTCTTTATTTAGCAGTGATGAGATTTTAGATTTGGAATCAGGATTTGCTGTTAATGTTTCTAAAGTTTTTATGAAAACAGATATTTATCCTAAAATGTGGAAATAAATTATTAAAAACTTTATTTTTTTATTTTTAATTAGATTTACTTTTTTTTGTAAGAAATATATTAATAACTTTCAAATTACTTATATACATTAAATAAGAAAAATAAATGTAATTGAATACATATATTTTGATTATTTGATATTGAGGGATAATAAATGGTTGTAGAGTGTCCAATATGTTCTAAAGTTTTAAATAATGAAGAAATTTGTTCATACTGTGGAACTAATATTAATGAGGATATTTTTACTGATTTTACATCATTTCAAAAACTTAAAAATTCATTTTCAGGAACTTTCGGTAAAGGGTTGTCTAAAAATGATAAAAAAGATTTAAATGAATTTTTATTAAATAATGAAAGTAAAATAGCTGGTTTTATAAGTAAATATCAGAGTTCTTTTGAAAATTTGGTTTTGGATATTTCAGCTATTAAAAAAGAAAATAAACCTATTTATGAAATGATTTGTAAATTAACTGATTATTTTGAAGAAAAAAAGTTTAATTTGCCCATCAATCAAAGAAAGTCTTGTTATACATTTAAAAGAATTTATGATGAATTAGATGATATTATCCCTAAAAAGAATAATGAATATTGTATTGATACATTTAACAGTATTAAATTTAATTTAGAAAAGTTAAATGATTTTTTTTCAGTTTCAATTCCTAATGAACGTATTTCTAAAGATAAATTATCTTATAAAAACCAGTTTAAAGATAGTTATGATTTAATTAAACCAATTAAAGATTATGCTTTAAATAATTCAGATGTTTTTAATGAGTCCCAAGAGGAAGTTATATCTAATTTTATTTCAAATTTCGATAACTTTAACCAGAATGTAGATGATTTAAACAATAATTATGATATGGACCAAAAGTTAAATTTAATAATAAAATTATCTTCTGAAATTTCAAGGTCCAATAATCTTGATGAGCTTCTAAAAGAAAAAGAAAATCATAAAGAGCTTTATAATTTAGCTATTGAAATGCTTGAAGATAATGAGTCATTTTATTATTTAAAAAATAAGATTGAACTTAACAGAAATAATTTAAACAATTTCAAAAAGGCTTATAAAAAATTAAACAGTAAAATAAAATTGGTTCAATCTGAAAATTGGATTAAAGATAATTTTAGCAGGTTGGAATCTATAAAAAATTATGAAACTAAATTTCCTAAAGAGTTTATAGATAATTTTAAATTTAAAGAATTATGCTTTAATTTTAAAAGGTTACTTGTTAATGTAAACTGTATTTTGGATAATGGTATTGATATTAGCAACCAATATAGAAATCTGTTAAAGGATTTTATAAAATATTATACGAAATTTCCATATATTGTTGAAGAATCTAATTGTTATTTTAAAATTAACAGTAAAACCGCTAATTTTAACAATATTGAACATTTCAAATCAGAAATTTTGCATAAATTTGAAAATAATTTATCATTTAAGTATGATTGTATAAAAAATGATTATGAATTATTGGATAATAAACTTGATGATGCCATATATGTTGATGATAATTGGAATAATTTAGTTTATTTTAATAGTTTAAAAAACTCTACCAGTATAAAAATAGACGATAAAAAGAGTTTTGAGAAAAAATATGCTGATTTGAATGAAAAAGTTATTAATGTTCGGGAGTTTATAACTGATGATAATAAAATAGATCTTGATGATTTTATTTTTAATTTTTCACATATTGCAGTGTATATTGATGAAATTAATTTTCATTATAAGTTAAATTCATATTTGATTAAAATTAATAAAATTGAGCAGGTTTGTGAGTTAGATGATTTTGTAAATCAGCAATTGAAATTTAAAAAAGCTTATATTTATTCAAAAGATGCAATTGCCAATTTTTCAAAATGGTTATCTAAAAAGAATGAAGAAATATTAATTGATTTTATAGATTATTATGATTCTTTAGATGGTAAAATTCAGCAGATTAAGAGGAAACAGCTTAAGAAGTGGTTGAATGAGAACAAAGATGATTTTGTTAGGTTTAATGCTTTAAGGGAGTCTGAGATTACTGATCATATTGATGTTGAGTTAATTAAGGATGATTATAGGCATTTGTATGAGGATTGTCTTGATTTGGATTTGGATTTGTTGGATATTTGTGATTGGGAGTTGGTTGATGAATTTAGGTCTAATTATGAGGGTATTGGGGCTATTGTTTCTTATTTGAATAATCGTTTTGATATTAAAGATTTTTTCGGTTCTGTTTCTGGTTTTGTTTTAGGTGATTCTGTTGGTGTTTTGGAAAAGCAGAAGGAAGATTTTAAAGTTTTCTTTGATAAATGCGATTCTTTTGTTTCACGTGTTAGTGATGATTTGTTAGAATCTGAAAAGGTTAAGATTAATGAGTTTAAGGATGTTTATTCTTCTATTGATAGTAAAATTTATAAACTTAAGGTTAATAGTTGGTTAGATTCTAATAGAAATAACTTAATTGATTTTAATAATGAAATATCTGGGGAAATTTCTAATCTTGTTTTGGATGATGATGTTGAGGAGTTAAAAAGGAAAACTGAGGGTTTTTATAATAAAATTGTTGAATTTCAAAATTATTGTCCTTTTTTACTTCAGAATGGGGTTGTGTCTTCTTTTGTTTATAATTTTGAAAATTTAGAGGATATAATTGCTGATAAGAATTGTAAATTTAAGATTAAACAAATTTTAAATGAAATAAATGCGAGGAATTTTGAAAGTAATTCTTCTGAGTATTTAGAAAAACAAAAAGATTTGTTTTCTAATTATTGTGTTATTTCTAAAAGGATTATTGATTCATTTGATGATAAAATTACTGATTCTCAAAAAAATGAATTTTTAAATTTCATTGAAGAATATGACAATTTAGATAATGAAATTTGTAATTTGAGAATAGCTTCTTTTTTTAATAAACATTTAAAAGAAATTAATGAATTTATTCTGTTTACAAAAGGAACTAAAAAACATGAAATTTCTGATAAGAACAGGGATAATTGTAAAAAAGAGGTTAATTATATTTATGATATTCTTTTAAAGATTAGGGATGTTTTTAATCAAAATCCAAATATTAAACAATATAGGAAAAATTTAACATTGGAATTCATTGAAATATATGAAAATTTCGAGAATATAGTTCAAAGAATTAATTATCAGACATGGTTTTCTAATAATTTAAATGATATTAATAATTTCATAAGTATAAAATCTAAAACTATTACTTCTTATATATCTGAGGAAGAAAAAGACACTTTAAAAGCATCTGAAGACTGTTATAATAAATTAAATGAAATAGTTGATTTTCATAATAATGTATTTCCATCAAATCTTGATTTAGATATTATCTGTGAATTTATTGAGGATTATAATAATTATGATGATATAATTACTAAATTGAATGTTGAGTTTTTCTTTAAAGATAATTATGAAATTATTTTATGGGGAGCATCTTTGAATAAGGTTAACCCATTTTATTTTATAAAAAATGAGGAAAAGGAAAAGTATAAAACAGGTATTCAGAAAATTTATTCTAATTTAACTAAAGTTAACCAGTACTGTGTTAAAAAACATATTTTCAGCGAGGATAAATTTGAGTTAATGGATGGTGCTATCAGAAACTATGATAATATTGATGATTTGGTAATTAAATGGAATGTAAGTTATTATTTAAATTCTGTTGTTAAAAAATTTGCTAAAATTGGGGATTATGCTCCTGATAATTATTTTTCCCATAATTGGAAACAGAAATTGTTGCTTTGGCATAAAAATGCAATCTCTAAAGTTAAAAAATTTAAAGAAGATTATGCAGAATACATTTCTTCAGAAGATGAAAAATTTTTTGAAAAATTTTATAATAAACCTGAAACTTTTGAAACGGACACTAAACAAGCTAATGAACGGTATATAAATCAGGAATTAAAGGATAACTCTGATTTATTTGATGATTTGGATGGAAAATCATTAGATTCTCAACAAAGAGAAGCTATTGTCGTTGATGAAGATGCAGTAAAAGTTATTGCAGGTGCTGGAAGTGGTAAAACTTTTACAATTCAAGGTAAAGTTAAATATTTAACTGAAAAAAGAGATGTTGATCCTAGTGAAATTTTAGCAATTTCCTTTTCCAATGCATCTGTTGATGATTTGAAAGAAAGAATTGCGGAACCTATTGATATTAAAACATTTCATAAAGTTGGAAAAGATATTTTAACGCAGTATAATCAATATTCTAGACCTGATACTTCTGCTCTTAAACGTATTATTAAAAGATATCTAACTAAAAAAGCATTGAAAAATGAGGATATAAGTAAAAAGTTAATTGAATTTTTCAGTTTTTATATAAATGTCCCTCCATCTGAGGATGATATTAAATATGAAGGGGATTTGTTAGATTGGCAGGAAGGAGTAGATTTTTCAACATTAAAAAGACGGTTTAAAAATAAACAGAGGGAAACACTAAATAATGAAATTGTAAGAAGTTATGAAGAGTTATATATAGCTAATTTTCTGTTTATTTATGGAATTAAGTATACCTATGAAAAGATTTATTCATATCCTAATAAAAACTTTGAAAGAGAATTTAATAAATTTGAGTCTGTAAAATTTTATAGGCTTATTTGTTTTTTAATTTTTTACAGTTGAACTTTCATTTTGATGAAATTTCATTCTAATTTTTCTTTAATTTTAATATAAATGATTTAAAAATAGTAAAATACTTTAATAAGTGAGGACAAATAATATTTTATGACCAAACAAAACAAATCTGCCCTCAATAGTAATATAGACTTCATACAACTTAAACTTTATGATTTTTTTGATGAAAAAATTGATCAAGAAAAAATTATTTCAAAAAGATTGAATAAAACACCTAATTTTGAAAATACTAATCATAAACTATTTTTAGATGAAAATAATACTTTTAAATATGATAATCCCATTTGTCCAGTTTGTGGAAGCCACAAAATAATCAAAAAAGGCACAATAAAGAAAAACAAACAAAATACTAATGGAAAAACAACAGAATTCAAAGAACAGCAATATCAATGCAAAAAATGTGGAAAAAAATTCGGAATATACAATAATCCATTAATTGGTGAAAATAAACAATTTTTACAAGAAATAATGGATAAAATTCCAGGAATAATGAAAATAGGGTACCAATCACTTCGTAAAATAAGTAAATACTTTGAAATATTCCTTGGAATCAGAATATCTCATCAAACAATCAAGAACTGGTCTGACAAAAATCACGAAGAAAGCATCAGCAATGAAAAATTTGAATATTCTGGCTATTATTTATATGATGAGCAATTTTTAAGACTTAATGGAACTAGACACTACAGATTAACTTTATTTGATGCAATACTCAATATTCCAGTCACAGAACGAATAGTACGTCGCAGAATACCAAAAAACACGAAAAAATTTATCTTAGAATCAACAGAAAATAAACCATTCATTTGCCTAACAACCGATTTATTCCCAATGTATCGTAATGTAGCAGATGAAATAGAAGTAAAACATCAATTGTGCATATTTCATCTGTTTCAAACAATAAACCATAAATTAAAAGTATATTGTAGAAGAAACAAGATTAATGGAAAACAAAGAGACCATATTTACGAAAATGCACAAGAATTAAAAAACTGTTTCAGACAAAACTCAAAAAAAGAAGCAATAGAACAATTTAAACAATATTTACAAAAATATACGGCCATACCAGTTGTTTTAAAAGATTTCATAAGAAAACATATCATAAATCACTTCCACAGATACGTAGAATATCTTGATGATGAAAATATAGAAAAAACATCAAATAAAGTCGAAAATTACTACAGACAAACCAATCCTGAAAAAATAAAGAAAATATACAAAACCAAAAATGGAATCCTGACATTTTTAGACTATCAAATGCAAAATTGGACTGAAAAACACATTAAAATCAAATAAGCCTATAAAATTTTACAGACTCAAATAAATAAAAAATAAGAAAAAGTAATGTTGTTTAAATTTCATTTACATTAAATGAAGTTAAATCCAACAAATCAAAAGTTAAAATTTCCGGGGCTTGGGTAACTTTGCCAACTCCTGTCGTTATTTTAAAAGCTTCCATAGCTTCAAGACATCCGATTAAATTTGGAGTAGGCCCAATAACTGGAGGGACACCTGATGTAACACTTGATAAGTCATCCAATACATCTTCAGTTAAATCTTTATCTTTTGATGGGAGATTAAACATTGTTTCATAGTTTATATCTTTATCTGCTGAAAATACTGTAATCTGACCTAAAGTTCCATGAATGGCTCCATGAATAAATGGGATTTTCTTATTTTCAGCTGCTCTGGAAACAATTACTCTTGTTTTGACATTATCAAGAGCATCAATAACAATATCGCACTCACCGATTATTTTATCAACATTTTCTTTAGTTACAGTTTCTTCAAAGCAGTTAACTTTAACATAAGGATTAATCAGTCTGACTTTTTCTTTGGTTACTTTGCTTTTGGAAAGGCCTAGTTCTTTAATGCTGGCTAATGTTTGTCTGTTTAAATTGGATAAATCAAATGCGTCCTCATCAACTAAATTAAGCTGGCCAACTCCCATTCTGGCTAACATTTCAATAGTCTGACCACCTATTCCTCCACAGCCAATAACTGCTATTTTAGCTTCTTTAAATCTTTCCTGTTGACTTCTAGTTACAATACTCATTTGACGGCTTATCAGTTCCCAATATCCGTCACCTATATATCTTGTTGGCATTTTTTCACCTTAAAAATGATTAAATTCTCTACCGAAATAATTATCTACTTTTTCAAGTTCCTGTGGAATATCTAGCATTTGAGGACAAACAAATTCACAGTCTCCACAGTCAATACAGCTGTCTGCTCTGCAGTCTTCATCAATCAGACTAAAATATTGCATTGCACTTCCTTTTGGATTATTCAGCATTTTGCCGATATTGTATTCGTTAAAACAATTGATGATATCAACACCTTCTGGACATGGCATACAATATCCGCAACTGGTGCACTCATTTCCGGTCAGCGTCTTGTATGTTCTGGCAACTTCTCTAATTAGATCCTGGTCGCTTTCGCTAATTTCTTTAACATTTGAAGCTATTTGAATATTTTGTTTAACCTGTTCTAAGGAGTTCATACCACTTAAAACACAGTCAACATCGTCTCTATTCCATAAATATTCTAAAGCCCACTCGACAGGAGTTCTTTTAACTTCAGCACAGTCCCAAAGTTTTTGGACTTCTGGAGGAATGTTCTGAACTAATCTGCCTCCGCGCAGTGGTTCCATAATCATGCTTCCGATATTCAGCCGTTTTAGTTCATCAAGACCCATTACTCCTGTCTGGTAGTATTCATCAAGGTAATTCATTTGTGTCAGGACAACTTCCCATTTGGGATATGCGTCAAGAATGTCTACAAATGTATCAATTTCAGTATGTGATGAAAACCCTACATGTTTTATTTTGCCGCTGCTTAAACTGTCATCAAGAAAATCCAAAACTCTAAGTTTGCGGACTTTATTCCAATCATCCTTTGTAAGAGCATGGAGTAAATAAATATCAATACTGTCTGTTTTGAGTTTTTCAAGCTGTTTGTCAAGATAATATTCAAAATCTCCCTTTTCCTCCATTAACCATGATGGAGATTTTGTAGAGATTAAAACATCATCTCTGTAGCTGTTTTCTTTTAAAAAGTTTCCTATGAAAACTTCGCTGTTTCCGTTACCGTCGATTCCGGCACTGTGATAAGGATAAGCTGTATCAATAAGGTTAATTCCATTATCAATTCCATAGCTAAGAATTTCACTAGCTGTATTTTCATCGATATTGTCATTGGAACCTTTTGTCGGTAATCGCATAGCTCCGAAACCAAGAATTGAAACATTTTCTTTGGTTTTTCCAAGTTCTGTATATTGCATTTTAATAAATCCTCAAATCTTAACACTTGATATATTTATTAATGAGTTATAAAATAGTTTTGATTAGTGATGTTTAAAGTAACTCAGATTCTCCTTTTTGAAATCAGCGATAAAATCAGCTTGTAAAATTAAAAATTTCCTAAAAAAATAGTTTATAAAAAATATTCCGGGGATTGAAGATGCCGGGAGCGGGATTCGAACCCGCGGCCTCACGGTATCCCAGGAATTAGTCAGAGCACTGCTTAATTACCCTATGAGCCGTGCGCTCTAACCAGCTGAGCCACCCCGGCATCAGACATTTATTATATTAAATTCTCATTACATTTATACTTTTTGTTTTTCTTATTTTTGATTATAATTTAAGTTTGGCTGATTGTAATTAAACATTGTTTATTTTTATAATAATTAATTAATAATGGATGTAGTTAATTTGAAATATTTTGTTGCATTATATATTTTTAAAATTATTTATGAATAATAATATTTAATAACCCTCAAATGATATATTATAATATTATTTAATTTTTATAGGGGATATTATGAGTAAAGTTAAAGATATGTCTCTTGCTAAAGAAGGTATAAGAAAAATTGAATGGGTTCAAAGACACATGCCAGTTCTTGAACACATCAAAAAAGAATATGAAGAAACTCAACCTTTCAAAGGAATCACTATTGGGTCTTGCCTACATTTAGAACCTAAAACTATTAATTTAGGTTTAACTTTGCAGGCAGGTGGAGCTGAAGTAGCTATGACTGGATGTAATCCGTTATCCACTCATGATGATGCAGTGGCCGGAGCTGCTGATTTAGGTTTGAACATCTACGGTTGGAGAGATCAGGATGATGAAGAATATTATCAGACTATCAACATGGTTCTTGATCACAAACCTGATGTAATCATTGATGACGGTGCAGATATGATTATGGTTCTTCACAATGAAAGAACTGATGTTTTAAAACATATTAAAGGAGCATGTGAAGAAACTACTACTGGTGTTCACAGATTGGAAGCTATGCATAAAGATGGGGCTTTAAAATTCCCTGTTGTAGCTGTAAATGATGCTTATACCAAATATTTGTTTGATAACAGATATGGTACAGGCCAATCCAGTTTTGATGCAATTATGGGAACCACCAATATGTTAATAGCTGGTAAATCTGTTGTTGTATGTGGATATGGATGGTGCGGTCGTGGAATAGCTTTAAGGGCACAAGGTCTTGGAGCTAATGTTATTGTAACTGAAATCGATCCAATCAGAGCACTTGAAGCAAGAATGGATGGTTACAGAGTAATGAAAATTAGAGATGCTGTAAAAGAAGCTGATTTAATCATTACTGTAACTGGTAATATCAATATTATTCATGGTGATGACTTCAAATACATGAAAGACGGCTGTATGTTATGTAACTCCGGTCATTTTAATGTGGAAATTAATAGACGTGACTTGGAAGCTCAATCAACCAGTGTTCGTGAAGTAAGAGAAAGTATTGAAATGTTTACCATGAAAGACGGCAGAAAAATATATCTGCTTGCAGACGGAAGATTAGTAAACTTATCTGCAGCCAGGGGACAAGGACACCCTGCAGAAATCATGGACATGAGTTTTGCTGTTCAGGCATTATCTGCAAAATACATTTTAAACAACGATTTGGAAGTCGGTGTAACTAAAGCTCCTGATGACATTGATTATGAAGTAGCTAATTTAAAACTAAAAGCTATGGATATTGAAATTGATACTTTATCTGACCGCCAAAAAGAGTATATGTGCAGCTGGAAAGAAGGAACTTAAGTTTTCTTCTTTGATTTTTTCTTTTTTTTATTTGGATAATATGTCTTATTTCAGATATGTTGACAATGGTGAAGGTCCAACTAAGTTATTTATAGGTGGAGTCCATGGCAATGAAGGTAAAACTTCTTTAAAATTTATTAAACGTTTGAATATTGATGATTTTTCAAAAGGACAGTTTTATTTTTACAATTTTGATAAAACTCCATATATTTCTACAATTAAAAAGGAATATTATAAATCAGAAATCGGTTTGAAGATTTTGGATCTGATTGAGTATTTTGAACCTGATTTTTATACTGAACTTCACTGTTACGATCTGGCGCATTTTGACAGATTAACTTCTATGGAACGTTACACTAAAACAGGAATTCCTCCATTAATAAATTTGGGAAATCATGTGCTGGTAAGTTCTGTTTCTCCATTAATTCGCATGACATATTTTTCAACTGACACTGTTTGCAAAACATTGGAATTTCCTTGTGTTGAAAAGCTGTCTGCAGAAAAAGAAGAAAAATATAATTTCAATAAAAAATCAGCTGTTGAAACCTATGAAAAGCTTCTTAATTTAATTGTCAGAGCACCGGACAGGGAGTATTTTGAAAAGGAAATGCTGAAAAATTATTATAATCAGGTTGCACTGGCTGTTGATTATGCCAAAAAAGTATTTGGTCCGGAGTTTCCCCCTTATTAGAACCAGTCTTCAAGGCTTTTCTGACTTGAATTTAAATTTTTTAATTTATCACAGGCTTTTGAAACTCTGTCCTGTGAAAAACCGTGTTCTTCACATAAAAAGTCAATAATATCATTTTTAGCCGGTTTTTTCCATCTGATTTTATAATTGGTATTTACATTATGGTTTAGGAATATTTCTCTGACTTCAGAGATGTCATGTGATGATTCTTCCTGAAGTTTGGCTAATTTATTTTCAAGTTCTCCTTTTTTAGCTAGTTTAAGAGCTGTTTTTGCACCTACTCCTTTTAAGCCTTCACTAAAATCAGTTCCGATTAGTATTCCCATATCAATAAGCTGTTCTCTATTTATGTCCAGTTCATCTAAAACTCTTTTTAAATTGTAATATTCCAGATCTCCCAAGTTGGAATTGATGGCAAGGTTTCTTACAACCCTTTTGGCTCCGAATAAGAGACAGTCATAATCCTGTGAAGCTACTGCCCATGCATCTCCATTTTCAACAAGGTAAGCTGCTTGTGCTTCTCCTTCACCATATGCTTCAATGTATGGTATTCCCATCATTGTCAGCAGCTTTTTGGAGGATTCTATAATGTATGGAGATAATTTGGAAGATCTCATTGCATATTTTCTGGCTTCCTGAGTATCCTGTTTAGCCAGTGCTTCTTTCCATTTTTTTTCAGATTCTTCTCTTGTCTGTCTTCTTTGGTCAATGGTTTCCTGTTTAAGATAGGATGGTGTTCCGTCAAATACATAAATCGGTTTTATGTCTTTTTCAATCATTGAGGAGTTTCTATATAAAATTCCGCTTAAATGAGAGGTTATATTTCCATTGCTGTCACTTAAGGGTCTTCCGTCTCTTTGTCTGATTGTAGACAGGAACTGGTAAAGGGTATTAAATGCATCTATAGAGATTGCTCTTCCTTTCAAATCTTTAAAATCAATCTGTTCCGGCTGGATTATGTCTTTTAGTTTAACACCCATTTTATCACCTGTTTAAATATTTGTAAATTTACTGACTGGGAATACTTCTTTAATCCACATCAATACATTGTTTTTATGGATAATTACATATTCTCTGGCAAGCATATCTTCTTTCGTGTTAAATAAATCTTTTAACCTTTCATTAGGTTTTTCAATATAGATTTTATTTACTTCCCTTCTTGATTCAATCTGGTAATTTTTTAAAATTCTTCCGATTGGTATGTCTGCTCTAACCAAATCGCAACAAATCTCATCGGTTAAACGTTCCAATGGAATGTATGACAGTGCATAAATTAGATTTTCATCGTCTTTATGCATTATAACTTCCCGGTAATTGATTTGTGCACCTTCATCAACATGGATTAATTCGCTGATTTCACGGTCTGCTGTATCAAAGTGCTGTTCTAAGGTACTTAATGTAATTTTACCGTACAGCACATCTAAAATAGCTGTAATTGATCCGTCTGTTGTCAGCAGAATTTTTTGAGTATTTGAAAAGTCTTTTGTATATCCTTCTTCTACCTGATTTATTTTTTCAATCAGACGTTTGTTTGCTTCGTTTTTTTCAATAGTCATTTTTTCACTATAAATCTTTAGGATTTGTAATAACTCCTTCAATAGCTGAAGCAGCAACAACCTTTGAATTAGCCAGATATACTGAGGATTTCGGATCCCCCATTCTTCCTTTGAAATTCCTGTTTGTTGTGGATAGGCAGGTTTCACCTTCAGATAAAACTCCCATATGTCCTCCAAGACATGGTCCGCATCCTGGATTGCATATAATAGCTCCCGCATCTATAAATGCATCAATGTATCCTTCATGGATTGCCTGTTTGTAAATTTCAGCTGATGCTGGAAGAATTAGTAATCTAGTATCATTATTAATTTCATTATCTTTTAAGATTTCATAAGCATCTTTCAAATCAGATAATCTGCCGTTTGTACAAGAACCGATTAAGCATTGGTCAACAGCTGTGCCTTCAACTTTGGAGATGTCTTTAACATTGTCTACATCATTAGGGCAGGCTATTTGAGGTTCCATATCAGTTATGTCAAAGTGCATTTCTTCTGAATACTGTGCATCTTCATCGGATTTAACAATATTCAATTCACTTTCTTTTTTTCCGGTTCTTTGGGAAACATATTGGATAACTTCTTTATTCGGTTCCATTATTCCGTTTTTAGCTCCCATTTCAATAGCCATGTTACATATTGTAGCTCTGCCTTCTACTCCCATTTTTTCGATGGTTTCTCCGCAGAATTCTGCAGTTTTGTAGGTAGCTCCAGCTATTCCCACTTCACCGATGATTTTTAAAATGATGTCTTTTGGAGCAGTGTATGAATTTAACTCTCCGCTGACTTCCATTTTAATAGCTTCAGGAACCATAAACCATGTTTTACCTGTAGCATAAACCATAGCTAAATCAGTAGCACCCATTCCTGTTGAAAATGCTCCATATGCACCATAAGTACATGTGTGTGAGTCAGCACCTACAATAACTTTTCCAGGTTCTACCAGTCCTTTTTCAGGAAGTACCTGGTGGCATATTCCGTCACCATGTATGTAATTTTTAGTAATTTTCTGTTTTTTTATGAAGTCTCTGCATACTTTCTGGAATTCTGCAGATCCGATTGTATTTGCAGGAACATTATGGTCAAATACAATTGCAATTTTTTCATTGTCCCAGACTTTGGTAGCTACTTTTTCAAAGGTTTTTATAGCTGGTGGTGATGTTCCGTCATGAGACATAGCTAAATCAACCGGAATTTCAATAATTTCTCCGGGTGTAACCTCTTTTTTTGCTTTAGCTGATAATATTTTTTCTGTAATATTCAAAACCGTCACCTATTCTTTTTTATAGTTACAACTTTTTACAATTTCTTTGAATACATCATCGTTAATGTATGTTCCTTCTTCTCTGCTTTTTTTAACTTTTTTAACAATTTCAATAAGGGTATCGTCGCTTACATCAAGGTCACATTCATTTAATTTGGCTCTGACTGCTCTGCAGCCTGAATGTTTACCTAATACAAGCTGTCTTTTTTGTCCTACCAGTTCTGGAATATATGGTTCATAACATAACGGCTCTTCAATAACTGCATCAACATGAATTCCGGATTCGTGTCTGAATACGTTGTTTCCTACTACAGGTTTGTTATAGGGAACAGGCAATCCGCTAGCTTTTGATACAAGTTCGGAAAGTTCTTTAATATGTTTGGTTTTAAATCCTAAATCTTTACCGTATAATAATTTAAGAGACATAATTACTTCTTCAAGAGATGCGTTTCCTGCACGTTCTCCGATACCGTTTACTGTTGTGGAAATTCCATTAGCTCCTGCCAGTACTCCGGATATGGAATTTATAACTGCCAGACCGAAATCATTGTGACAATGTAGAGCAATATCTATATTTACATCTTTTTTAAGTTCTTTTACCAGGTAAGTAATTCCCTGCGGAGTTATAGCACCGGTAGTGTCTGCTATGTGTACTCTGTCTGCTCCATAGCTTTCAGCCTTGTTGTATATTCTTTTTAAGAAATCCAAATCAGTTCTGGTTGCGTCTTCTGCAGAAAATGCAACAAATAATCCGTGATCTTTAGCATATTCAATAGCGTTCATACATGTATTCAGTGCTTCCTGACGTCCGATGTGCATTTTGTGTTCTAAATGGATGTCTGAAGTTCCCATAAATGTAATAACACCGTCAACATCACAATCAAGAGCAGCATCAATGTCTTCTTTTTTTGTTCTAGATAAAGAAATGATTTGAGCATTAAGGCCTTCTGAAGTTATGGCTTTCACTGATTCCTGTTCTTTTTTGGAAACTATAGGAAAACCTGCTTCAATTTGTTTAATTTTAACTTCATCTAATTTTTTAGCAATTTCTAACTTTTCTTCAGGACTAAAACAAACTCCTGGGGTTTGTTCACCGTCTCTTAAAGTTGTATCATAAACTGTAATTTCATCAGGAAAATTTAATTCCGGTTCTTTATTATAATGACTGATATAATATTGCAAATAATCACTTCTCTTAAATTATTTTATTAATTTAATAATATTGTATTATGTTATATTATAAAGTTTCTAAAAGTTCCAGATATGAGGTTCTCTCAAAACCATCTGTAATCCCAAGTTGTTTAAACACTTCAAAAATGCTGTTCTGAGATTCTTTGTAATCGTTTCCGTCTTCAAGACCTATTTCAATTTCCATATATGGGTCTAAACCTTCAATATCATCCAAACTTATTTCAAAATTTTTATAAGCATAATATTCACGGTTTTTACGCACAGTTCTGACTTTTTTAAATCCTATATGTTCGAATGTTTTTGCACATTTTTTGCTATCTTCAATTCCGAACTCTATTTCTTCACGTGTTTTACTTTCAGAATCAATTTTAGCCCCTTTATATGTTATGAAAATGTGTTTTTCATCGCCCTGTTTTGTTGTTCTTATTCTAAGGGCTTCATCTGTTTTGGCAAAATCTACTATTGGGCTGTTAAAATAAATATCTTCCTGAAATTCTTCTTTAGTTTTAATAGCTCCCAGATCATTTAATTTTTTTCTCATATCTTCAAAATTATCAATTTTGGCTTTTACTTCAACTTCTATCATTTCTATCAGACCTTAATATAATTATTAATATTTTTTGAAGTTAATTAAAAAATATGTTTATTACATATTTTTGTTTTTACTTTATAAATAAACATAAGTTTATATACTATTTAAATAAAATATTTAATTAGTAAAAATTTAATGATTTTAAATCTTTACTGTACTCATTTTAATAATTAATTGGAGGTTTTAAATTGACCGATGTTGATATAAAAATAGAAAACATTGTGGCTTCTGCAAGCATAGGAAAAGATATAGTTTTAACTGAAGTTTCCGAAGCTTTAGAAGGGGTTAATTTTAATCGTGAACAGTTTCCAGGATTAGTTTTTAAACTTAAAGATCCTAAAACAGCAGCATTAATTTTCAGCTCTGGTAAGCTTGTTTGTACTGGGGCTAAGTCTATAGATGACTCAAAGTTAGCTATTAAAAAGACTGTTGATTTAATGAGGACTATTGATACTGAAATTCCTCATGAATTCGAAATTAAAATTCAAAACATTGTGGCTTCTGCAAACTTAGAATCCACATTAAATTTAGAAGCAGTAGCTTTAGAACTTGAAGATACTGAATACGAACCTGAACAATTTCCGGGTTTAGTATACAGGTTATCTGACCCTAAAGTTGTTTTATTATTATTCGGTTCCGGTAAAGTTGTTTGTACTGGAGCTAAAACACGTAGCGACGCTAAATTAGGTGTCGAAAGAGCTTACGATAGATTAAGTGAGCTAGATTTAATATAATTGGTGGTATGATTGATTAAACTTGTAGTATTTGACTTAGATAACGTTATTATTGATGGAGAAGCAATTGATGAGATAGGGAAATTAGCAAATGTTGAAGATGAAATAGCTGAAATTACTGAAAAAGCTATGCAAGGTGAAATCGACTTTGAAACTTCTATTAAAGATAGAGTTAAACTTCTTGAAGGAACTTCCATTGAAGATATTCAAAAAGTTGCTGATGAACTTCCATTAATGAATGGTGCTGAAGATACCATCGCACGTTTAAAAGAAGAAGGATTAGATGTAGCTATTATTAGTGGCAGTTTTGATGTTGTTGCACAAACCGTTAAAGACAAACTCGGTATTGAAAATGCATACACTAATAGTTTCACTGTTGAAGACGGTAAATTGACTGGTGAAGTAACTGGACCTTTAGTATCTGGTTCTAAATTGGACGTATTAAAAGAACATATTGAAGGTAATGACACTTCTTTAGAAGAAGTTGTTGCAGTTGGAGATGGAGCTAACGACATTTCCATGATCGAATCAGCAGGTATTGGAATTGCTTTCAATGCAAAAGATTCTGTTAAAGAAAAAGCTGATGTTGTAGTAGATGAAAAAGACTTAACCAAAGTCTTAGATGAAATTATTAATCAATTATCCACTGATGTTGTTGAAAATGACGAAACTGAACAAGTAGAAGAAGCAGAAGATGCTGAAGAATCTACTGAAGAAGCTGAAAAACCTAAAAAAGACGGTCTTCCTGAATCTGATTTTGTTTTAGCTGACACCATGGAAGGTGTAAGAAAACAAAAAGATGAAAAAGAAGCTGAAATAGCTAAAGTTACTGAAGAAAGAGAAGAATTCAACAGGATAGCTAAAGAACAACGTAAAATTCGTGATGAATTAAACGCATCATTAAAAGAAAACTTAAACAAAGCTATTGAATTCAGAAATGAACGTAACGAAATCAACAAAAAAGTTGAAGAAGCTAAAAAAGCACGTAACGAAGCTAACAACAAAATTAGAAACTTAGAATGGTCTTCTGGTAAACGTGACAAAATTAAAATAGAAAATGAGATTAAAAAGATTGATAAAATCATTGAAACTCGTGTTTTAGATATTAAAAAAGAAAATCAACTTGTTAAAAATGCAAACGATTTAAGAAAACAGTTAATGGAAATTCATGAAGATGAATCCGTTAAAGGTGAAGCACAAGAGCTTAAAAAATTATCTGAAGAAGAACACGAAAAAGTTATTGACTTTTCTGAAAAAGCTCAAGCAGCTCACGAAGAAATGCTCAAATTCTTCAGAAAAACTGATGATATCAGAACTGCAGCTGATGAAGCTCACAAAAAATTCATCGAAGCTCGTAAAAATGCTTCTGCAAAACATGAAGAGTTCAAATCCATTTTAAGCGATATTCATGTTATCAATAAAAAATTAGGTTCCAACAGACCTAGAAAAAGAAGATCTGCTAGTAACAAATCTTCCTCATCAAACGGTAACAAAAATCGTGAAGAAAAAGAAAGAGCTGAAGAAATCTTCGATAAATTCAAACACGGTGGAAAATTATCTACTGAAGAGCTCTTACTTTTACAAAAATACAATATTAATTAAGTAATTTACTGAAATTACTTTAATTTTTATTTATTTCTTTTTTTAAGGTAATATCATGTCTGATGAAGAAAAAATTGAAACCTGTTTTTTATGCGGCAAGAAATTTGACATGAATAAGTCCGAACTTGCCTACTATCGCTATGACAAATATCCTATTTGCGATTACTGTGCTGAATTTTACAGTTTTTACAAAGAAGATTTATAATTATTTTTAATTTTCATATTTTTGCATTGATTTTATCTTATTTTTAAAAATACTTCATATAAACTAAAATCTTTCAATAGAAATATTTTTATAGGATTAATTATTTTAAATATTAAATCAGTAATTTACAAATTTTTATAATTTAAAAATTTAAAAACGGTACAGGTACAATGAATGAAGTAATAATTTGCGAAAAACCAAAATCTGCAGAAAAAATAGCTAAAGCATTGTCTTCTAAAGCTAAAAAGAACGTATTTAATAAAAAAGTTAAATATTGGACATTGGAAAGAGACGGTAAGGATATAACAGTATTGTCTGCTGTCGGACACTTATATTCTTTAACTCCGGATAATCCCAAGGATAAAGTCTATTTTGATTTGCATTGGGCACCATTATTTGAGATTGACAAAAAATATAAGAACTATACCAAGGATTATGTAAGGGCTATTAAAAAATATGCTAAAGATGCTGACAGCTACATTCATGCATGCGATTATGATATTGAAGGAACTTTAATCGGATATCATGCATTAAAATATGGGTGTGGCGATGATGCTTTAAAAAAATCTTCAAGAATGAAGTTTTCCACTTTAACTAAAAAGGATATTGTGGAAGCATATGAAAATAGAATACCTATTGACAGACATCAGGTAGACAGCGGTGTAGCCAGACATATTCTGGACTTTTATTTTGGTGTAAACATATCAAAGGCTTTAATGAAATCTGTAAGCGCAGCCAAAAAAAGATTTTTAAAGTTATCTGCAGGAAGAGTTCAAACTCCGACTTTGTCTATTTTGGTTGACCGTGAAAAAGAGATTAAAAAATTTGTACCTAAACCTTACTGGTTAATTAAAGCTTTACTTGACGGTGAAATTGAAGCGGATCATGTAGATGGAAAAATATTCGATAAAACAAGGGCTGAAGAGATTTTTTCAAACTGTGAAAATAGTGATGCAGCTGTCGATAAAATCAAATATTCCAATTCCACTACAAAACCTCCTGTTCCATTTAATTTAGGTGGTTTGCAGTCTGAAGCTTATAATGTCTTTGGTTTTTCACCTAAAAAAACTCAGACTATTGCTCAAAGCCTTTATACTGCAGGATATACATCTTATCCACGTACTTCATCCCAAAAGTTGCCTGAAAGCCTGGATTTCAAAAGCATATTTTTACAGCTGTCCAAAAATTCCGAATTCAGAACACATATTTCAGCTCTTCCGGCTAAATTAAAACCTAATGAAGGTAAAAAGGAAGATGCTGCTCACCCTGCTATTCATCCGACAGGTATTTTACCTGATAAATTGGACAAGGATGAGTTAAAAATTTATGAACTGATTGTTTACAGGTTTATTTCAGTATTTTTCGAAGCAGCTACCTTTGAAACAATGAGTACCACTTTGGACATTGGCGGTGAAAAATTCAAGTTTAGACGCAGAAGGGTTACCCATAAAGGATGGCTGGAACACTATCCATTTAAGAAAATAGATAATGAGGAATTTCCTGATGTTAAGGAAGGAGATTCCATCATCGTCAAGGAGATTGTATCAGAAGAAAAAGAAACCAAACCTCCTGCAAGATATAATCAGGCTTCTTTAATTAAGGAACTTGAAAAAAGAGAACTTGGAACCAAAGCTACCCGTGCAGATATTATTGATAAGTTATATGACAGAAAATATATAACTGGAAACAAAATTGAGGTTAATCAGCTTGGTGAGAACATAATCGACACTTTAAGCGAGTACTGTTCTAACTTAACAAGTGAAGAGCTGACCCGTGACTTTGAAAATAAACTTGAAGGCATAGACAATGATAAAGCCACCCGTGAAAGTGTTGTAGCTGAAGGTGAAAAGGAAGTTAAGGTTATTTTGGGAGATATTGATAAAAACAAAGTTAAAATCGGTTCACAGATTTATGATGCCTATCAGGAAAGCAATATTGTTGGAAAATGTAAATGCGGCGGAAATCTGGTTAAAAAATACTCTCCTAAAAATAAAAGCACTTTTGTGGGATGTTCTAATTATCCTGACTGTAAAGCAACTTACTCTGTTCCTAAAGGAGCAAATTTCTTAAAGAAAACCTGTAAAACATGTGGATTACCTATTATTTCCTTTGGTAAGCCACGTCAGCATGCATGTCTTGACCCTAACTGTGGTAAAGAGAATACTAAGCCTCGTGAGATGAAAGTAGTTGGTGTGTGTCCTAGTTGTGGTAAAGAACTGATTAAAAGGTCCGGAAGGTATGGAGAATTTGTTGGTTGCAGAGGATTTCCAAAATGTCGCTTTACCTGTTCTTTAGATGAGTTAAAAGATAAAGTCCAATAGACTTTATTTTTTCTAATTTTTTTTTAAATGCATAATCTTTAATAATGTTAAAAATAATAGATATAAATTAATAAAAGTATTGATGGTTTTGCCCAAAAATATTTTTATTTCTTTAACATTCTTATAAATTTCAAATAAGTTTTTTAAATAATAAATTCAGTTGATGTAACTATTTTTATGTTAATTGAATAATATCGAGGATTTTGATGAATAAAAAAACAATATTAACAATAAGTAAATCAGCAATCATTATTTTGATTCTGTTAGCTGTTGTTTTTGCATTAAGAGCTCCTGCAGCGGACCTTAATATTTTGCCTACCGGTGATTTGAAGGCAGAATATGAAGATGCTTCAGGTCTTCCTTATTTTAGTGAAATGGATTCATATTATAACTTAAGGTTGACTGAAAATTTCGTTGATCACGGTTATGTAGGAGATGAACTAGTCGATGGTTCAAACTGGGATATGCATAGGAATTCCCCAGATGGAGATAAGATTAATTATGAGTTAGCTATTGTATGGGTAACGTCATTTTTCTACAATATAGCAAACCAGTTCTTCGGTGATTACACTGTTCAGGAAGTTGCATTCTGGACCGGTGCTATTGTAGCATCTCTTGCAGTTGTTCCTGCATTTATCTTTGCTAGACGTCTGACTAATGATTTGGGTGCAATAACAGCTACATTGATAATTGTGCTTGCACCAAACTATTTTGCACACACATTCCCTGGATTTTTTGATACAGATATGTTCTACTATATCTTCTCATTATTCTTCATAATGTTCTTTATGGAGAGCTTGAGGTCTAAAAATCTTATTGCAAAAGTTGTCTTTGCAATATTGTCTATTGTATCTATTGGTCTTTTCTCCCAATCATGGACAGGATACATCTTTTATGTAGGTCTTATGGGTATCTTTTCAGTTGTGTACTTAATATTATGTTATGTATTTAACATTGGTGATAGTGAAAGAGAGTTATACCCAAGTAAGGCTGCTTGGTTCGTACACCAGAAGGATTTAATGTCCATTGTTATTTTAGGTGTTATTGGATTTATCGGTCTTGCAGCATTTAAAGGAGTAGACGGTGTACTTGGAATATTTGGCAGTTTAACTGGTTTATTGTCCTTGCAATCAACTTCAACTGTTGTAGGTGGATTCCCTAATGTACTTATTTCTGTTGCGGAATTGCAAATGCCAAGTATGCTTGGAGCAGGTATGGATTCATTCTTGCTTGCTAATTCCAATGGTGTAATAAACGGTATTGGTGGAATTTTCGTATTCTTCGCTGGTTTAACGGTATTATTTATCTTTGCAAAAAGGATATATGATTATAGAAATGTTAAACAAGACGGAAACACAACTAAAAAACCGCCTAAATCCCAAAGATTGGCATCTTCTAAAAAAATTGATGATGACCGTAAATTTAAAATATCTTTAGGTAGCGTAAGTAAATTTGCCAAAGATAATGAAGTAACTGAAGCTAAACGTTTGAACTTAATGTTTGCTACTCTATTTATAGTATGGGTAGTAATTACAGCACTTGCAGTAAGTAGAGGTTCAAGGTTCATTACCACTATTGTATTGCCATTCGGTTTAATGGCAGGTATATTTGTAGGATATGCTTCTGACTATGTCAAAACTAAACTTGATAATGACAAAATGTTAATGGCAGTTATATTGGTAACAGGATTCTTTGCATCATACCCATTAGCAGCAGTTACAGTACCTATATTCGGTATTATATTATTCCTGTTAATTGCTATAGCTGGTGGAATAACCATATACGGACTGAAATCCAGTAAGTCTGCATCTACTAAAGTACCTGTTAAGAAGTATGTTGCTATTATTGCTATTGCTCTTGCATTGATAACACCTACTGTTTGTGGTGCTTATCAGACTGCTAATCAGGTAGTGCCTGGTACTAGTGATGCTATGTGGGATTCAATGGTATGGATTAATGAAAATACTGCTGATAATACTGTTGTTGCATCCTGGTGGGACTTCGGTTACCTCTTTGAGATTGCTGCTGACAGACAGGTAATCTTTGATGGAGGTAGTCAAAGTGGTAACAGTAGGGCATTCTGGCTAGGTCAGGCGATGACGACGGATAATATGGATTTGTCTGCAGGAATATTTAGAATGTTGGGAACTTCCGGTGAAAATGCTACTAATACATTAACAGATTATACTGGCAGTCCGGGTAAAGCAACTGATATTTTAATTGATATCCTGCCGAAAAACGCACAGGATGCTAAAAATGCATTAATTAATACATATGGTTTAACTACTGAGCAGGCTAATACTATTATTCCGCTTACTCATCCTGATAATCCAAGACCGGTTATCTTTGTAGCAAGTTCAGATATGTTGCAAAAAGCTGGCTGGTGGAGTTACTTTGGTGCGTGGGACTTTGATAAGCAGAATTCCACAAACTTCAATTATTACGTGCCTTCCCAGCAAGTAACTGTTGAACCTGGATCTACTGGCAGATTAGCTTTAATTAATGAATCCGGTTTGGAATATGATGCAGTTATTACTAGAGGTACTGGAAACAACACTACTACTGGTCATACTGAAGCAGTATATTCAAATAACGGTTCTTTACTTAAAATAAACGGATCAGAATTTAATCCATTGAATGTATCCCGTATCATGGTAATTGAAGGTAATCAATTAGTGAAAAATGAATCAATAGCTGGAGCTCCTAGCGATTCCAATTATACATTATTCCTGATGGGTGAAAATAATGTTTACACACCTATTATAATGCATAATAAATTGGCTGATTCAATGTTTACCAGATTGTACCTTTTAGGTGGTATGGGTCAGAATGTATTCTCCATGGTTCATATGGAAAATGGAGTTTCATTATGGCAAGTAAATTATAACAACACGGCTGCTGGCGGAACTAGTACACCTGCTGCATCTGGTGCTACTGATGGAAATATTGGTACTACTAGTCCGGACAGGGCTTAATTTTGATTAGGATATTTTAATCCTAATCTCTTTTTTTAATTAATAATATGGTGATTTAATGGGAATAGAGGAGAAAATAAAAGATATTGAGGATGAAATTCAAAAGACACCATATAACAAGGCTACTTCTCACCATATTGGTAAACTTAAAGCTAAACTTTCTAAATTGAAAGAGGAGTCTATTCAAAGAAGTAGTTCCGGAACAAAAGGTCAGGGATTTCATGTAAAGAAATCTGGTGATGCTACTGTTGTTCTTGTTGGATTTCCTTCTGTTGGTAAATCTACCCTCTTAAATGAACTTACTAATGCTGAAAGTAAGGTGGGAGCTTATCAGTTTACTACTTTGGACATTGTTCCAGGGGTTATGGAGTATAAAAACGCTAAAATACAAGTTTTTGACATTCCTGGGATTATTACCGGAGCAAGTACTGGTAAAGGTAGAGGAAGGGAAATTTTATCTGTAGCCAGAACAGCAGAACTGATTGTGGTTGTTTTGGATGTTTTAAATCCGCAGCATTTGGATGTTATTTTAAAAGAATTAAGAAATATTGGTATCAGACCAAATGAAAGGCCTCCTGATGTAACTGTAAACAGGAGAAGAACTGGTGGTGTTCATGTGTCTTCAACAGTTCCGCTTACACATTTGGATGAAAAAACAATCAGGTCTATCATAAATGAGTATGGTATGCAAATGCAGACGTACTTTTTAGAGATGATGTAACAATGGATCAGTTTATTGATGTTCTTGATAGAAATAAATCATATGTTCCAATGTTGATTCTATTAAATAAAGTGGATCTTGTAGATGAAGCTTATCTTGAAGAGATGAAAAAACAGCTTCCTGAATTTATACCAATTTCTGCAGATAAAAAATTAAATATAGATAATCTTAAGGAAACAATCTTTGAAAATTTAAACCTTGTTCGTGTTTATCTTAAACCGCAAGGAAGAAAAGCAGATATGAACGATCCTTTAGTTATTAAAAAGGGTTCAACAGTCATTGATGCCTGTGACAAATTGCACAAGGAATTTGTGAAAAACTTCCGTCATGCTAAAATATGGGGAACATCAGTTAAATTCCCGGGTCAGAAGGTAGGTCCTGATCATGTTTTGGAAGATGAGGATGTTTTAAGGATTATTCTTAAGAAATAATTGTGGGTAATATGAATCAAGTTATTTTTATAAGTGGAACTCCATGTGTTGGAAAAACTACATTAGCTAGTGAACTTTCTAAAAGATTGGGTGCTAATTTAGTTAGAGTTAATGAATTGGCTATTAGTAATGATTTAGTTTTGGGAATCGATAATAAAAAGGGTTATAAAATAATTGACATACCTGAATTAGATGTAGTTTTGGGAGAAATTATTGATAATTTTGATTCAGATAAATTACTTATTGTGGAAGGGCATTTGTCTCATTTGTGTAATGGTGCTGATAAAGTAATAATTTTAAGAGTTCATCCAAGTATTTTGGAAGAAAGGCTGGCTGGGCGCAAATATTCTGATTCTAAAATTCGTGAAAACCTTGAAGCAGAGGCACTTGACGTATGTGGAGCTGAAGCATACGAGGCATATGGTGAAGATGTCTGTGAAATAGATGTAAGTGATTTGTCTATTGATGAGACAATTAACCTGGTGGTAGATGTTATTTTTGATAAAAAAGACTTTCCATTTGGTGTGATTGATTTTATGGACTGGCTGATTGGATGATGAAACTTTTGCGGTTCAGTTTATTTTTATAATTGAAATAATATTTCTTTTTATTTAGTTTGTTTTGAGCTGTCCGGGGCATTTATAAATTAGTCCGACTGTACTGGCTCTCAGGTTTAATTGTAACTGGAGCAACAGTTTATATAATGTGTTCGAGCTATGATTTGGTTAATTTGGAACGCAGTAAAAAACATTTAAAAAGAGCGGTAATGGCTGTTTAATTTTTATATTGTTTTTTTTTTCATTTAAAATATTGTATTATTTGTGATAAAAAAAGTTAAAACATTATTTAAAATAAATAATGTTCTTTTACTAAACGTACAACTTCTTTTGCTTCTGCAGCTTGACTTGAAGGTACTTTAAATGATAATGGTTCACTGTAAGCTGCTCCGTCCACATTAACAACAGTATTGTTTGTCACTCCGATTTTAATATCTACATCAAAGTCTAAGGTTCCTGCAGTTTCAAAAGAAATGGTTTTGATTGTGTCTTTTGGGAAAAATTTGACTTCTACTTTTTTACCGCTTAATCCCTGAACGTCTACTTCGTAGATTCCATAGTTGGTTAAAATTATTTGGTCTCTTATGAATTGGTATGACTGAATTACTTCTTCATCATCAAAAAAGAATTCTGATACATAGTCTTTGTCCATCTCTTCACTTACATCACCATGTCCGATTACTTTATCTAAAAATGCCATAGTTTTCACCTATATATTAATATTTTAATGTTTTACTATTTAATTTTAGATGATGTGGAAATCTTTTTTTATAATGAATTTCTAATATGTGTATATATAACACTTGTTTTTAACACAACCTTTATAAATATAGAAAAACAAATTTATTCCTAATATTCATATTAACCTAAGGTTATTTTAACTATGGTTTTTGTTTTAATATGCGCAAATCATTTTAATTCAATTTTTGAATATTATATCCTAATTTAATAGTTATTATTATAATTATGAGGAGGATATCTTTGAGTAGAGGAAAAAGACCAAAATGGATGATTGAAATAGCTATTGAACGTATGAATATTCTTTTTGAGCGTGCTGAGATGGAATTCGAAAGGCACCCGGAAAGAAGTAACCGTTATGTTGTATTAGCTAAGAAATTATCTACCAAGTACAATACCAAAATTCCCGATAAATGGGCAAGAAGGTATTGTAAAAGGTGTAATAAGTTTCTCTACCCTGGTCACAACGCTACAGTCCGGCTGGTTAACGAAGAAGTTAACATTTTATGTGGCGAGTGTGGGCATGTTATGAAAATTCCTTATCATAAGGAGAAAAAAAATAAAAGGAGAGCTAGATATGAGTCAATCAAAAAAAGAAATGATGAATAGAGCTCTTTCCGCTATGACAATGAATATTGGTAAGGCTGGTGTTAATGACAATGTCATTGAAGAAATCAAACGCCAACTTAAAGCTAATGAAATTGTTAAACTTAAATTTGCAAAAAATATCGCTAAAAATAAAGATGATTATATAGCTGACATTGTCCAGAAAACCAGATCTAAACTTATAGATGTTAGAGGAAATGTCGCTGTCATTTATAAAAAAAAGCCTTAGAAAACATTGCTTAAATTTAGAGTTACAGGCCCTATTTTTATTAGGTCTTAAATTTACAGTTGATTATGAGGACAATTATTTAAAATTAAATATTGGAGAATTAATATGACTACTGTATTTGATGTACCTGCAGATTTATTAATTAAAAAAGTCGCAGAAGAATTTAAAAACAATGATAAAATCAATTCCCCTGCATGGTCCAATTTTGTAAAAACCGGTGTTCACAAAGAAAGAAAACCTGAAGATGTCGACTGGTGGTATACCAGATGTGCATCTATCATCAGAAGAGTGTACATGGACGGACCTGTAGGAGTTATGAGCTTAAGAACTTTCTACGGTGGTAAAAAAGACCGTGGAGTAACTCCTGAAGTATTCAGAAAAGGTAGTGGAGCTATCGTAAGAAACGCGCTACACCAATTAGAAGATGCAGGATATGTTGAAAAAGTTGTAGGTGGAAGAGTTGTTACTCCAGCAGGAAGATCATTCTTAGATAAAATTTCTGCTGAAATCATTAAGGATATTCCTAATCTTGCAAAATATTAATTAAATTATTCGGAGAGTTTGATATGAGTGATCTTGATGAAATTCGCCGCAAAAGAATGGCGGAATTAGAAGCCAGACAAGCTGCTGCACAAGGTCAAATGCAACAACAAGCACAACAACAAATGCAACAGCAAGAAGCACAAAGACAATTTGAGGAGCAAAAGAAAGCTTTAATAGCTCAAATTTTGACTACTGAAGCACGTTCCAGATTAGCTAACCTTAAATTGACTAAGCCAGAGCTTGTTAATCAAATTGAAATTCAGTTAATTCAATCTGCTCAGGCCGGCAGTTTAAGAGGTAAAGTAACTGATGAACAGTTAAAAGTACTCTTGAGACAAATAGCTGGTCAGAAAAGAGAAATTAAAATTACAAGGAAATAATATTAATGAAAGCTTGTGTATTATACAGTGGAGGAAAAGACAGTTCTTTTATGGGTGTTATGCTTAAAAGACTTGGTCTTGATGTTGAATTGTGCACTGCCAATTTCGGTGTTTACGATTCTTATATTCCAGCAAGCCTTTCAGCCAAATCTCTTGGGTTTAATCATAGGGTTCTTGATTTGGATTTTGAACTTTTAGACAAAACCTGTGACATGATTATGGAAGACGGATTTCCCAATGACGGAATAAAATTCCTTCATGAAAGTGTTGTTGAAGAGATTTCTGAAATGTATGATATTATAGCCGATGGAACTAGAAGGGATGATAGAACTCCTAAACTTAATATAAATCAAATTAAAAGTCTTGAAGATAGAAAAGATGTTCAGTATATTAATTTGGATAGTTTTGGTCACAAGACAATTAAATTAATCACATCTAATTTATTTGAAATATCTCATGAAAAAAGCAATAAGGATAACAGCTCTGATTATGAGGTTGAAATAAGGACTTTAATTGATGAAAAAGGAGGAAATTCATTGGATATTTTCCCTGAGCATTATCAAACTCGTGTTACTGGGTATAAAAAATAATTATTATTATAAGGTGAGAAAATGAGTAGAAATAAACCATTAGCTAAAAAATTGAGAATGGCAAAAGCAAATAAACAAAACAGAAGAATTCCAATCTGGGCTTATGCTAAGACTAACCGTAAACTTAGATACAGACCTAAACCTAGACATTGGAGAAGAAACAGTCTTAAATTATAAGGGGGATTTTTCATGGAAAGAGTTTATACAATTCCACTTAGAAACGCAAAAAAAGTCAAAAGGACTATTAGAGCTCCTAGAGCTATCAGAGAAGTACAAAACTTCTTATTCAAACACATGAAAGCTGAAGAAGTAAAGCTCGATGAATCTATTAATCATGAAATTTGGGCAAGAGGTATCCAAAAAATACCTTCTAAAATTACTGTAAAAGCAGTTAAAGATGATGATGGCGTAGTAGAAGCTACTTTAGCAGAATAGCTATATAATACTACTTCAATACTACGTGAGGTAACAATATGTTAAGAAGAATAAACATTGTAGATAATCCTAATATAGGAGTATTTATTTTAGCAACTGATGATTTGGCTGTTGTTCCTTACAATCTTCTTGACGAAAAGGTTAAGCTGATTGAAGAAACACTAGAAGTTGATGCTGTAAAATCTTCTATTTCCGGATGTAACCTTATTGGATCTTTAGCTGTAGCTAATTCAAACGGTATTGTTGTTTCCCCACATGTATTAGATAGAGAAGTTAAACAGTTTGAAGAATTAGGTTTAAATGTAGCTACAATTCCCGGAAATTATACTGCAGTAGGTAATATTGTTGCAGCTAATGATACTGGTGCTATTGTAAGTCCGTTTTTATCTGATGAGGCAGTTAAAGTCATTGAAGATACTTTAGATGTAAATGTTGAATCAACTTCCATGGTCGGAAGCGATATTATCGGTTCACTGATTACAGTTACCAACAAAGGATTTTTAATGGATAAAAATGCTACTGAAACTGAAGTAGACTTTGCTCGTGATGTATTTGGTGTTGAAGGAGATATTGGTACTGTAGGCAGAGGTATTTCTTTAGTTGGGGCATGCTCTCTTGCAAATTCAAGTGGAGCTATTGTAGCTAAAGAAAGTACAGGTCCTGAAATGGCTAGAGTTGAAGAAGCATTAGGCTTTTTAGACGATTTATAAATAATATCCTGAGGAGTTAATATGATAACAAAAATTTACAGAGTTAAAGGTACTTTTGTAATGGGCGATTCATATCATAAATTTACTAAAGAATACAAAGCTACCAATGTAGCTGATTTAGAAGAAAAAATTTATGAACGTTTTGGAAGTAAACATGGTTTAAACAGAAACCAAATTTCTATTAAAGATATTGCTGAAATCGCACCTGAAGATGTTGTAGACCCAATTTTAAAAGAAATTTTATAAGGGTGTTACTATGGAAGGTCAGCAAAAATTTAATCAATTACTTAATGAAATAAATGTATACAAACAGCAAGGAGACTTAATTCAGCAACAAATTGAATTAGTCAGAGCTTCCATTGCTGAAGTTGATGCATTAACCAACACTTTGGATGATTTGGAAGGTAAAGATTCTGTTGAAGCTTTCGTACCTGTAGGTGCTGGTTCTTTCATTAAAGGTGAACTTAAAAACACCGATGAAGTTATTGTAAGTATTGGTTCTGGAATAGCTGTTAAAAAAGATGTTGACGGAGCAAGAGAAACTATTGCAAGACAGAAAAAAGATCTTGAAGACAGTTTAGATAAAATGTTAGCTAATATGCAACAGGTGTCTGACATTATCGGATCTTTATCTGCTCAGGCAGAACAGTTAGCTGCTGTTGCTCAAGGAAACATGTCAGCTACCGGATTAAACTAGATATAACTTCCTTTTTTTACTTTTTTTATTTAATTTATTTTTCCATATTTTGCTTATTTTTTAAATATTATAAAAAACATATTATTTTCTAATTAAACCATAAGGTTGTGTAAAATTTGTTTGAATCTTTGAAAAAGAAGTTTTCACGAACTAGTGATAAATTAGAAGAAGAGCTTATTGAAGAAGCACAGGAAGAAAACAATCTTGAAGAGGAATCCGGTAAAAAATTCTCCTTTTTTTCATTTGGCAGGAAAGATAAAAAAGAAGAAGAGGATTCTAAAAGTGATGTAGCGGAAATTCCTCAGGAAGTTGAAAGTATTCAAGAAACTGACACTTCAGATGATGAAACCTCTGATGATAAAGATGAAAAATCTGGTTTCTGGAGTTTTGGTAAAAAATCCAGTGATAATAAGGAAGAGCCTCAGGAGGAAGAAGAATCAGCTGAAGAGATTCAAGAGGAAGAAGAACCTAAAAAATCTCATTTCTGGAGCAGAAATAAAGAGGAAGACACTGAAGAATCAGAAGATGCCGATGAAAAAACAGAAGAGAAAAAATCCCGTTTCTGGAGCAGAAATAAAGATAATGATTCTTCTGAAGAAAATGATGAAGATGAAGAATCAAGCGGAATGTTTTCATTTATTACTGCCAAAACCATTTCAGAAAAACACCTTGAAGATATTTTATGGGAACTTGAAATGGGTCTTTTGGAAGGGGACGTGGCTATGGAAGTAGCTAGTGCAGTAGTGGATTCTGTTAAAGATGATCTGGTTGGCCGTAAAATCAAAAGAAGCAATGACATTACTGAATATACCTACAATGCACTAAGAAATGCTGTAGCTGAAATTATTGATATTCCGGGCAAGTCAATGACTGAAATGATTGAAGCCAAAAAAGCACAGGGCGAACCTCTTGTTGTAATGTTTGTCGGTATTAACGGAACAGGTAAAACAACAACCATCGGTAAATTAGCTAATTATTATCTTAAAAAAGGTTATACTCCTGTAATAGCTGCTGCAGATACTTTCAGAGCAGGTGCTATTGAACAGGTTAATTACCATGCAGACAAGGTTGGAGTTAAGCTTATCAAACACCAGAAGGGTTCAGATCCTGCAGCTGTTGCATTTGATGCAGTTGAACATGCAAAAGCTCAAGGTAAAGAGCTGGTTTTAATTGATACTGCAGGTAGGATGCAGACCAACACCAATCTTATGGATGAAATGAAAAAGATTAAGAGAGTTGCAAAACCTGATTTGGTTGTCTTTGTAGGGGATGCCCTAACAGGTAATGATGCAACCCAGCAGGCTTCCAAATTTAATGAAGCTATTGACCTTGACGGTGTTATTTTAACTAAAGCAGATGCTGACAGTAAAGGAGGAGCATCATTATCTATTGGTTATGTTATCAAAAAACCTATTCTCTTTTTGGGAATGGGTCAGGGATATGATGACATTAAGGAATATGATGCTGACTGGATGCTGAATCAGCTCTTTTCTGAAAGCGGAGAAGAGGTAAACATTAATGAAGCTTAAAAAAATAACATTAATTTTAATTATTATTTTGGCAGTGTTGGTTTTGATAGCTGGTGCAGCCACATTCACCAGCAACAATTCAATAATAGAAACACCTAAGGGAAATGCTTCTGTTGTTGTAACGGGTGATGTGATGTTTGCACGTAATATGGCTGGAGTATTAAGTTTGGATGAAAGTCCTTTCAGACATGTGGAAAATGTAACGGGAAGTGCGGATTTGCTGTTGATTAACTTTGAAAATGCTGCAACAACTTCTGGGTGTGCTGTAAAAGGTGATGTTCCGCTTAAATGCGATCCTTCCTATGTTCCATTAGCTAAAGCCAACAACAATACCGTTGCAGCACTGGCTAACAACCATTTATTTGATTACGGCACTGACGGTATGAAAGATACCTTAAAGTCTTTGGATGATGCAGGCATCACTCATATCGGCGCAGGAAATAATGAATCTCAGGCTCGCCAAACTGCAAGCAGCGATATAAACGGAAGAAATATTACTATAATCAATTATATGGATTCAAACAACTTTAAAGAATATAGTACTGATGTAATGCCTCAGGCTAATGGTTCTAATCCAGGTTATTCCGCATATGACAGTGATGTTGCAAAATGTCAAATTCAGGATGCAAAGGCAAATGGTTCAGATGTTGTAATTGTTTATTTCCACTTTGGAAATGAATACTCCCATTCACCAAATCCTGATCAGGAAAAGATGGCTCATGAAGTAATAGATTATGGGGCAGATGCTGTTTTAGGTTCACATCCTCATGTAACACAGGGAATTGAAATGTATAACGGCAAACCTATATTCTACAGTCTGGGAAACTTCATATTTGACATGTCAAATTCAGCAACTCACATTGCATATATAGTCAAAATAGACTTTGTCAATGATACTGGAGAGTGTACAGTTTATCCTGTGATTATTTCAGGATACCTGCCTTACTTTATGGGACCTGATGAGGGAACCAGTTTACTTAATTCATTGTATCCTCAATGTGATGATTTGGAAATAACACCGGAGGGTACCGGTAAATTGTATTTTAATTTAACAGGTGATACCAATGAATCATGATAATAAAAGCGAGTGGAATTCTTCTCTTGCGTTTTTAATGTCAATGATTGGGGCTGCTGTTGGATTAGGTAATATATGGCGTTTCAGCTATGTGCTGTACTCCAATGGTGGAGGATCCTTTTTTATTCCTTATTTTGTAGCTATTGGGCTTCTGGGAATTCCCTTTCTTATTTTGGAATATGGTTTGGGGTTCAAATTCAAAACATCATTTTCAAATCTGCTCCACAAGATAAGACCGAGGTTTGAAGTAATAGGATGGATTTTAGGTCTTCTGGCATTTGGTGTTGTAACATATTATATGGTTATTCTTGCATGGGATATAGTTTATCTTGGAGCAAGTCCGTTTCTGGCATGGGGGGCTGATCCTGCAGGATTTTTCTTAAACTATGTTGGTGGAGACTCTACAATTTCTGACTGGTCACATCTGATACTTCCGACAGTGGCGGGACTGGTTATTGTATGGGTGATGATATGGTTTATTTCAAAAAAAGAGCTGAACTCAGGAATAGGCAAAGTATCCAAAGTGCTGATTCCATTATTGTTTGTTATAATGGCAGCTATTGTAATATTTTCCCTGACATTGCCTGGCCATAATTTGGGAATTGAAACACTGCTGACTCCTGACTGGTCAGTGCTTTTTGATGTAAACATATGGCTTGCTGCATTTTCACAGATTATATTTTCATTAAGTTTGGGAATGGCTATTGCACTTACATATGCAAGTTATTTACCTGAAGATTCAAAATTAATCAATAATGTGCTGATTGTAGTTAGTTCAAACTCAGGTTTTGAGATATTCACTGCATTTGGAGTCTTTTCCATATTGGGTTTCATGTCAGTAACATCAGGCGTTCCGATTGAAAGCCTAATCAGACAGGGTACAGGTCTTGTATTTATTGTATTTCCGACAATATTCAATACAATGGGTATAGCAGGTAAGATATTGGGACCTCTGTTTTTCCTGGCTATATTATTTGCAGGAATAACTTCTGCTCTGGGATTTTTAGAGCCGTTACTTAATTCTGTATGTGATAAGTTTGGATTTACCCGTAAAAAATCAGCCAGTATATTATGTGGTGTCGGATTTGTGATTTCAATGTTTTTCACATGCGGAATCTCCAGCTATCTTGTGGAAATAGTTGACGGATTTTTGAACCAGTTCGGAATATTGTTTTTAATCGCATTGCAGTGTATTATATTTGGATGGATTTTAGGAATTGATGATTTAATTGAAGTTGTAAACAAGGATTCTGTAATGCATGTTGGAAAACTATGGGTTGCAATCATTAAATATATACTCCCATGTGTAATTTTCATAGTTTGGACATTCGGAATTATTGACCTGATTAAAACAGGGGGATTTCTGGAACTGGCTGTTGATGTTGTTATTACACTCAGCATTTTAATAGCAAGTGTTATGCTGACAAAATTCGAAGATTATAAATAACTGTTAATGACAAATAGTAAGGTGTAATATGGTTTTTTTTAAATCATATTCTAATATATCAACAAAAAAATTTATTTTTTTGATTCGTTTAAAACCTTCTCACGTGTTTTAAAGGGGTTTTATACTCCTTAAAACACACTTTTAATAAAGTTTCTTTCTTTTGGAATAGGCTTTCTGTTTCTTTTTTTCCAGACTTTTATAATTCTGTGATTTGTAGGTGTTCTTTTGTCTGTTTGTAGTGGCATTGGGCATTACCGTTACCAAATTTATCGTGTTGTTGTCACAGGCAAAAACAACCTTGATTTCAGAGTATTTCTTAGTTTTCGGAGCCGGAAAAATAACTTCATACTGGTGATTTCCGCTAGGTTCATATCTTAAAGGCTCTTCATTCAATACTGTGTCTACAATATAGTCTCTTGAGATTCCGTTGTCATCAAGCCTCTGAATAAAATGGGTATTTTCAAAACACCAGTTGATGGAGCTGAGGTTTCCGACAATATATTCGTCAAAAATGTCCATACTTTTAATTTCATATTTAGTTGCTTTTATAGCTTGTGTTTTTAATTTGTTTAGAATATTTTTAAAATCAGCTTATTTTGTTTAGGAGAATATAGGTAATTATATTAATTTCCTTTTATAAATTAATATTTATTGGATGTTTTTCATGGTTTCTAGAAAAATTTTGATTGCTTTGGGAGTATTTGCTGTTTTAGCTATTGGAATCGCTTCGGTAGCTGCTGTGCAAAATATTGAAGTTGACGGAATAAAGTTCGCCATTCCTGATGGATATACAGAAGACATGTCCATGGCTAAAAATGGTGAAGTGGATGAAAACGGTTTTAAAACATTTGATCATACCTATTTTGACAGTAATTACAACATGTTAAGTGTAACTGTTTTTTATGACGGGGGTAGTGTAGATTTTAACAGTCTTAAGGAACCTTCCGAGGTTGAAAAAACCATAAAAGGTCATAAGGGCTGGTTTGAATTTGATAAGGAAAGTGAACTGTACTTTTTCACATATGTTGACAATGATAAGATTGTCATGATTACTGCTGAAGACGAAGGGCTGTTTGAAAAAGTTATTGTTTAAGTGAGAAAGGATTTTTCTCGCTTTAATTTTATTTTTGTAGTTGTTTGTTGGTTATTATAATTTAATAACATAATTATTTATACAGCTTATGTAACTAAAATTAAGCATTTTCCTATCTTTTTTTTTAAAATTATTTTTATTTAGCATTTATTCTGTATGGAATTTCAATTTCATTTTTTTGTTTTGTATTAATAATATATTTTATGCATTCATCAATGTTATCTTTTTTATTTTTATTTTCTACTATTTGGGAGTTTGTTTTATTGTAAGTGGTTAAATAATTTATTTGAATAATATTTTGTTTTGGAGGACAATAATCGTGATTTAGTAATGTTTGATTTTTTTGAGTTTTTTCAGGTTTTTTAATATGTGTTAAAGTATCACTTATTTTAAAATAATCTTTTTCATTAAGGTCATGTGATTTAACAGGGGTCCAAGCGTCGGGCAAATATTGTTTAACTTCGTTATAATCCATTTCTCTATATTTTTGAGCTAATTCTTGAGGTATTTTTTTTCGTTCAAGAATTGAGGAATGGTAATCTACCTCGTGACGCATACATATATTATGACGCCTTATATTTCTTCTAAATTTACGAATTTCTTTATCTGTCCAATTTGGATGGATGTAGTAATCTTTATTAGTTTGTCCTTTTGTTTTATAGGGACTGTATTCGTCAAATGTTTGATCTAACGGTCTGTAACGACAATCAGTTATTTGAACTCCCCATTTAGCACATTGCACTCTTTTTTTTTCCATTTCATTGTAATCTAAATCATAATTATATATCATAAATATGGAGATTTCTTTTGCTTTAAATCCTCCGGATATTAATAAATCTATTTGTTCTTTTATTTTTGGAGCTTGTTTTAGATTATAATCCCATGCAATTTTTGGATTTTTAAATCCTGCTTTTTTTAACATTTTAGCTATTTCCGGATGTTTTCGTAATATTCTACCATCAAATCCAGATTGGGATTCTACATAACTAATTTCATGGTTTTGTTTTAGTTCAATTAATTCATTTAATATGTTTTTAATATAGGGGTTAGCTAGAAGATTATTATCGTAAAAAATTATTTTTTTCTTTTTTATTTCTTTTTTTATGCTTTTTTTACATTTCCATTCAGGTTCTATGATGTATGTTCCACAGAATTTACATTGTCTTACACAACCTCTACTTGTGTGAACTATTTGGTAATCCACATCAACAAGATCATATGCGGGGTATAATTTTTCTGCTTCATATATGGGTCCTAAAATAACATCATCACATTTTGTATAATTTTTACAATGTTCTGGCATTAATGAGGCATATATTCCACCAACTATTACTGGGATATTTTTATATAATGATTTATAGTAAGATACTGTATTTTTAACATATTTTGACCAATAAGTAAAAATAGAAGTTACACATATTAAATCAGGTTTAAATTCTTGATTCTTTTTTGGAAATAGTGTTGTTTGTTTTAAATTTTCTTTGTCATGTCTTACTAATTTTATGTTTATTGATTTGTTTCTAAGATATGCTGCTATCTTCAATAAGCCTATTGGTAAAAAATTAGCATGGTTTCTACTTTTATTAGGGATAGGAAAGTTAGGTTCGACTAATAAAACATTTTTAACATCCTTTGTTATCCAATCTTCAAAAGCCATAAAAATTTCACCAAATAATTATTTTTAATAATGTTTTGGTGTTAATCCTATTTAAAATTTTTTTTAAACAATGATGTTAATTTTGAGGTATTTTAAAGACAAACATTTTTTGGATCAATATTTTTTATTAAATATTTTTTTATTAAAATTGGGAAAATATTGGATGTTTTTCATATTGTAAGTTATTTTTAGTTAATATTGTTTGAATGTTGTGGGAGTTTGTATTCAAATTCAAACATGTGTTAAACTTGTGTTTATAGAATTACTTTTTTGTTTGTTTATCTTTATAAAAAATTTTTATTAAATATTTTAAAAATTAATTTATTTTTGTTTTAATTAGTATTTTGTTCATATTATTTGTAAAATTTATTTTTATGTGCTTAAAATTTATTTAGTAAACTATATATTGTAATAGTTAATAAAATAATATTAAATTGTTTCAATTTGAAAAATTGATTCGAGTAAGGAATATTGTTTTCTTTCTAATTTATTTATGTGGTATTTATATGGTATTTAAAGATATTGATTCGGAGGTGAGTCCAAGTTATAATTCTGCACATGATGATATTGTAAATAATTTTTATAATTTGGTATTATCTGAGGCAATAAAATATGACCGTATATCTGGATTTTTTAATTCCACTAGTTTGGCGATTGCTGCAAGAGGTATTGATAAATTTATAAAAAATAATGGGCATATGCGCCTTATTTGCGGCGCTAAATTGAATGTTGCTGATTTGGAATCTATTAACAATTCTGATGATTTGAAAAATATTATTGATATTAATTTTTTAAAAGATTATGATTCTATTGAAGATGAAATAGTAAAGAATCATGTTAAAGTATTGGGATGGATGGTGGCTAATAATTATTTGGAAATTAAAATTGGGGTTAATCGTAAAAAGGATGGTTTTTATGAATCTGGAATGATACATTCTAAAATTGGGATAATGTATGATGAATTGGATGATTCAATATTATTTGATGGGTCTGTAAATGAAACTGCTTTCGGATGGAAAAATAATATTGAATCATTAAAAGTATTTAAAAGTTGGAAAAATCCGGAATTTATGGAAAATGATAAAAAAGATTTTGAAAATTTTTGGGAGGGTAACGACCCATCTTTGGAGCTGTTTGATGTTCCTGATGCAACAAAAAAGAAGTTAATTGAAATAGCTCCCAATTCTAAAGATGAACTTTTTAATTTAAAATTAGACTCTAAACCAAAATTGCGTGATTATCAAGAAGAAGCTGTTGAAAATTGGATAAATAATAATTATCGCGGTATCTTTAGCATGGCTACAGGTACGGGAAAAACATTCACTGCATTATCCTGTTGGGATTATTTACGAAATAAAAAAAATAATCTTTTAACTATCATTGTATGTCCTCAAAAACATTTAATAAGTCAATGGGAAAGTAATTTGAAAGAATTTGGTTTTAATGGAAGTATTCTTATTGCATCTGGAGATAATAATAAATGGTCTTCTGAATTATTGGGTTTAATTGGGGATTTGGAGTCTTCTTTTAATTCAAATAATCAGGTTGTAGTTTTTACCACATTTAAAACATTTGCTAGTGAAAAGTTTAGAAAAAAAATTGATTTTTTTGAGGGGGATAGTTTAGTAATTGTAGATGAAGTTCATGGCATAGGTTCCTTTGAGTATAGGAAGAGTTTGTTGAATAAATATAATCATAGATTAGGTTTAAGTGCAACTCCTGAAATTGAAGATGATTTTGAAAGAACTGATTTGGTCTATGATTATTTTAATGGCATAATATATGATTATGATTTGGAAAATGCTATTCAAAAAGGGTTTTTAACTCGTTACAATTACCATCCTATTTTTGTTGATTTAAATAATGAAGAAATGGAGTTATATAAAGATTATACTTATAAAATTAGCATTATTTTACAAAAAAAGAAAAAAACATTGTTGGATGAAAAACGGTTAAATACATTACTTATTAAGAGAAGAGATGTAATTAATAATGCTGAAGATAAATTTGCTCATTTACATACTTTTTTGAAGGATCAAGAAGATATTAAGGACTTAATTATTTATTGTACTGGCAAACAATTGCCTAAAGTTCAGAATATTTTGGATGAATTTGATATTTCCAATCATAAATTTACTGGTGAAGAAAGCACTAAAAAAATTAATGGTAAATCTGAAAGAGACCGCATTTTAGAATTGTTTTCTAAGGGTTACTACCAGTCTTTAGTTGCTATTAAATGTTTGGATGAAGGAGTGGATGTTCCATCTACTCAAACAGCATTTTTAATGGCAAGTACATTAAATTCTAGACAACATATTCAAAGAAGGGGAAGAGTATTAAGAAAAAGTCCGGGCAAATCAAAAGCTAATATTTACGATTTAATAATTTTTCCAAAACTTAAAGGTGAATCGAATTCTGTTAAAACAATTTTTAAAAACGAACAGAAACGTTATGATGAATATGCTGACTTGGCAGATAATTCTTCAGAATGTAGCCAAAAATTCTTAAAAAAATGGGAGGAAATCACATGACTAAAATAAATTTAGAAATAATTGATTATATTAGGGAAGCTGATTTTGATGAAAATTTAAAAAATTTTTTCATTTCTGCAATATTATATGAATTAAGAAATCCTGAAAAGATGCATTATAAAGCAAGTTATGAAAACATGATTGAAAATGTTATGGGGGAATGATTAATAATGTACTTAGATTCTATTGAAATAACTAATTTTAGGCCATTTTATGGAACACAGAAAATTGATTTTGGGTTTAATGATTTGGAAAATTTAACTATAATTTTGGCAGATAATGGGAGTGGTAAAACTTCATTGGTTAATGCATTAACTTGGTGTTTGTATGGGGAGGAGCTTCATGATGTAAGAAACAAATCAGAACCATTGTATAATCTTAGAGCAGCTAAAGAATTAGAATCAAATGAAAATAGTATAAATGAAGTTAAAGTTGAAGTTAAAATTAGATTTTATTCATTTGAAGATGAAAAAAAGAAATATTTTTCAATTTATAGATCGTTATCTTTTCAAAAATGGGGTAATGGAAAATGGGGGGATGCATTTGCGGACCATTTGATTGTTGATGAAACAGATAAAGATATTTTGGAGGATGGTGTTGCACAAAATGCAATTAATAATAAAATCCCTAAAGAAATGTTCCAATATTTCTTTTTTAATGGAGCTACTTTGTCCAATTATTTTAAAAATGAATCTGAATTGAGTTTAAAAACATCTATAGAGCAAATTTCTCAAGTGGGTTTAATTGATAAAGTTTATGATCATTTGGTTAAAACATCTGATTCAATTAATAAGAGATTTAACAAGAAAAAGCCTAAAGGTAGTGTAAATTATAATAAACTAATCAATGAAAAAATGCAGGAACAACAACATAAAGAATCTGAAATTAAAGATAATCATAATAAAATTGATATTGCTATTCGAAATGTTAATAAATGTGTTGAAAAATTGAAACAAGTTGATTCAGGTTATGTTAACGAGTTAACCCAAAAAAGAAAAAATAAAGAATCAATGGAAAAAAAACTTAAACAAAATATTAAAGAAGATCGTAAAAATTATGAAAAATTGATTTTAGAATTATTCCCAATTGCGGTGTTGTTTGATGAATTAGTTGATTCAATTAATATTGCTGATGATGCACGGAAGAAAAAAACTGCACCTCCTCAAATTGAAAGAGATTTATTGAATGATATTTTGGAAGATGGATTTTGTATTTGTGGTGTTAAACTAGAAGACCATCCTGAGTGTGTAACTGAACTTAAAAAAAGATTAAATAATACTAGTAAAATAAAACAGGAAGTATTTTACGAAGATTATTATGATCTTAAGAAAGTTTTAACTAAACTGAAAGATCTTCCAAAAATAGAATCTTTAAGGAGGTCTATAAAACAAAATGAAGAGAATATTAATGAGATTAATATTCAAATTAATCAAATTTCCGATGAATTGGCTGAGTTTGATATTGAAGATGTTAGAGAATATGAACGTCAATCTCAAAAAAATAAAAAAATCATTGAAGATTTGCGTAAAAGGAATAAATCTTTAAGTGCAGATATCAATACCTTAAAAAAAGATATAGAAAAACTTAAACGTAAAAGGAGTGAGGCTGGAGAATTAGAGGGTGAATTAAAGATTTTGAATAATAAAATTAAATTTTGTGAAGAAGCAATTACTATTCTTTCAGATTTAAATAATAATGTTCAGAAACATATTCGTGAGAAAGTCAATGATAAAACTAGAAAACAATTTACGAGTATCAATTGGGCATATGATAAATATAGGGATGTTACAATTAAAGATGATTATAAAATTGTAATAACAAAAAGTACTGGTCAGAAAATTACTCCTGGGGATTTATCCGATGGTGAGGAGAATTTATTGGCTTTGTCTTTTATGATGGCATTACATAGTCTTAGTGGTTTTGAAATTCCTTTAATTATTGATGCTCCTTTGGAAAAATTAGATAAAAGTAAACGTATTGAATTTATTTCAGGATTACATGAGTATACTTCTGATAAACAGATAATATTCTTATTCACGGATAGTCAATACACTGATGATGTTAGGGCAAATATGTTGCAAAATATTGCTGATGAATATGAATTAAAACCTTATGAAAATAAAACGGAGATTGTTAAACATGGTTAATAAAGATAAAACAGTTTCAAATAGATTGTCTCGTGAAAAAGACACTTCTAAAATATATAACAAATTGTTAGAGAGTAATGGTCCTTTAAAGGAGAATAAATTTCATTCAAAAGATATATTTGCATTAGCATTAGCTTATGGTTATTCTCAGGGTAGTAGGTTACCTATTGAATCTAGACAACTATTTATAAATAAAGAAAATTTTGGTAAAGATTTGCCTGCTTTAATAAATGCATTAGCAATAACTAAATCTAGTGATGGTATTGAAATATTGTCTGAAGATACTCCTGAAATTTATAAATTTGCTGAGGAATATGCAAATGGGGGTTTGGATATTTTAGAAACTGAATATATGGAGGGGGGAGATGAATTCATTGAAAAATTAAGACTTATATTATTAAAATTAAATGAAGATGATAGAATTATTAAAAAATTAGGGGAATTGGACATTTAATTCAGGTGTAAAAAACATGAAAGAAATAAAAGTAGTGGCAGCTATTATTCAAAAAGAAAACAAAATTTTAGCTACTAAAAGAGGATATGGCGAGTTTATAAACATGTGGGAGTTTCCGGGAGGAAAAATCGAATCAGGTGAAACCAAAGAGCAGGCCCTAGTTCGTGAAATTAAAGAAGAATTAAACATTGAAATTAGTGTTGATAAATTTGCCATAGATATTGAGTATCAGTATCCTAACTTTTATTTATTCATGTCCTGTTTTATGTGTTCAATTAAGGAAGGTTCAATCGAACTTTTAGAGCATAATGATGGTAAATGGATTACAAAAGAAGAATTAAACACTTTAAATTGGCTTCCGGCAGATATTGATGCAGTTAATTATCTAAAAGAAAACATGTGATTTTTATGGATAATCAGAATGATATTTTAGAGGGAGCTAAAACTGCTTTTATCAATGAAACTTATAATCCTGCAAATGATTTCAAACCTAAATTCCTTTCAAACAACTTTAATCATAAGGTTTTAAATTCCATTAAGGATGAACTGCAGAATTGCGATGAATTTTTCATAAGCTCTGCTTTTATTACTTTAGGTGGTTTGACTCCTCTTTTACAGGATTTTCTGGAACTTGAACAAAGAGGTATTAAAGGTAAGATTCTTACAACTGATTATCTTAATTTTACAGATCCTAAAGCTTTAAAAAAGCTTCAGTCTTTAGATAACATTGAAGTTAAGCTGTATGCTCAGGAAAAGAACGGTTTTCATACTAAAGGTTATGTTTTTAGAAAAGGCAATATCTACAAAGGTATTGTAGGCAGTTCTAATTTGACTTTAAACGCTTTAACTGTTAACAAGGAGTGGAATGTTGAATTTACCTCTTTACATGACGGTGAAGTGTTGAATAATTTATTATCTGAATTTAACAACTTGTGGGATGAAGCAAACAATCTGGAAGATGTTCTTCCGGCTTATGAAAAGTTATATGATTCTCAAAAGAACTTTACAAAGCTAAAAGAAAACTACAAAAAACTCAGCTCTGAGGATTTGGTCCCAAATTCTATGCAGGTTGGTTTTATGGAAAGTTTAAGGTCTTTAATTCAAAGTGGCGAATCAAAGGCACTTCTGGTATCCGCAACGGGTACTGGTAAAACTTATGCTTCTGCTTTTGCTGTTCAGGATTTCAATCCTAAAAAATTTCTTTTTGTAGTTCACAGAGAACAAATCGCCAAACAGGCTATTAATGCTTATAAAAATGTTTTTAAAAATACAAAAGATTTCGGATTGCTGACTGGTAATTCTAAAGACTATGATTCCAACTTTTTATTCTCAACAATTCAGACATTGTCTAAAGATGATGTTTATACCAAGTTTAAAAAAGATGAATTTGATTATATTGTGATTGATGAGGTCCATAAAGCAGGTGCTTATTCCTATCAAAAAATCATGGATTATTTTGAACCTGAATTCTGTTTGGGAATGACTGCTTCACCTGAGAGGCCTGACGGTATTGATATTTATGAACTCTTTGACCATAATCTGGCATGTGAAATCAGACTTAAAGATGCTTTAGAAGAGGATTTGTTATGTCCTTTTCATTATTTTGGAATATCTGATTTGGAAATTGATGGAGAAACTGTTGATGATTCAACAGAATTCAATCAGTTGGTTTCAGATGACAGGGTAAATTATTTACTTGAAAAATCAGCCTATTACGGATATTCTGGTGAGAGAATTAAAGCTTTGGTATTTTGCAGCAGGAAAAAGGAAGCAAATGAACTTTCAAAAGCTTTCAATAAAAGAGGCCATCCGGCAATTGTCTTAACAGGTGATGATTCACAGCAGACAAGGGAGGATGCAATTTACAGACTGACTAATGATGAGGCTAAAAACAAGTTGGAATACATTTTTACAGTTGATATTTTTAATGAAGGGGTAGATATTCCTGAAATTAATCAGGTTTTACTTGTAAGGCCAACACAGTCTCCAATTATATTTATTCAGCAATTGGGAAGAGGCCTTAGGAAATTTAAAAACAAAGACTATGTTGTTATACTGGATTTTATCGGAAATTATAAAAACAATTTCATGATTCCGATAGCTCTTTCAGGTGACAGATCCTATGATAAGGATAATATTCGCCGTTATCTGATGGAGGGTAATAAAGTAATTCCTGGAGCTTCTTCAATCAGTTTTGATGAAGTTTCTAAAAAGAGGATTTATAATTCTATAAACAACACTTCATTTTCAAGAATAGCTCTTTTTAAAGAAAAATACAATAATCTGAAGTTTAAGTTAGGCAGAATTCCAATGCTTTTGGATTTCTATGAAAATGGAGAAATGGATCCTTTATTAATCTTAAATCATACTGCAATGGATTGCTATTATTCATTTTTAAAAAAGGCAGATAAAGATTATGACGAATATCTCTCAGAAGAGGAAATTTCATCTTTAAAATTCATATCCAAAAACTTAGCCAGTGGAAAAAGACCTCATGAGTTGCTGATTTTAAAATCTTTAATTTATAATGGTTATTTCTCAGTTGAATCAATTGAACAATTATTAAAAACAGAATATGATATTCAAAATGATGTAAAATCAATTGAAAGTGCAATCGATGTTTTAAATCTTGATTTCAGTAAAAAAGATAAAAAAGATTTTCCTGAATTATCTTTTATGAATGAATTTCAAATTTCAAATGATTTTAAAAAATATTTATCTCATGAAACTTACAGAAAACATATTTTGGATGTAATTAATTATGGATTGCTTAAATATAAAACAGAATATAATGCTCAAGTTGAAGGTGAAAATTTAACATTATATGCCAAGTATTCAAGAAGGGATGTTTGTAGACTGTTAAACTGGCCAAATGATGACAGTTCCACATTATATGGATATAGGGTAAAACACAATACCTGCCCTATTTTTGTAACTTATGATAAAAAAGAAGACATTTCAGATAGTACAAAGTATCTAGATGAGTTTGTAAATAGGGATGTTTTCAGCTGGATGACTAGAAGTAGGCTTAAATTAGATAGTAAAGAAGTAGTTGCTATTAAAAATTATCAGAAAACTAATTTAAAGATACATCTCTTCATTAAGAAAAGTGATGATGAAGGTAAGGATTTCTACTATATGGGTCAGGTCGAACCATTTGATTTTATCCAGACAACTATCAAAAGCAAAGACGGAGACCTGCCGATTGTCAATATTAAATATAATCTCCATATTCCAGTTAAAGATGAGCTGTATGACTATTTTGAGAACAAGATATAGGTGAATTAATAAGAAAATTAATATATTAATTGTGGTTATGGTGCTTGTACTTTCATTGTCAATTGCTTATATGTTTTTATCAATTAATATGCAAGAAAATAAGAATCCTCCAGTAGTTAACATAACAAACAATGTTGGGACTATAGATTAAAGCTACTATGAAATTGATTATAGTAGCGACCCTATGGATGCGGATACTGAATGGTATTTGGATGAAAGACCTCATAAGCAGATGCATAGTATGGATGAAGTTCCCAGTGGTGAACGGGAAGTTCATTATACAGAAGATGGCAGCGGATGGTATGAATATTATGATTAAATGATAAGGAAATTTATTCCCTATCACTTAATAATTCACCAGCTACTCCTATGCTTTCTTTCGGATAAGCTTGAACAAGTACTGTTATTGCCTCTATTGGCAATCCGTAACTGTCAGCTACTATTTCACTTACTTTTTTTACCATTTCTCTTTTATCTTCAACACTGATTGTGTCATTTCCGGCTATTGTTATTACAGGCATAATTTTTTCCTCCCTGTTTTTAAAATTTATTAATCAGATATAATAAACTATCTATTAAGTGATTATTATGCTTGGTGAAAATGAACTTGTTAAACTGTTTCCGGATTTTAAAGATTTGGTTCAGCCTTCAGGAATTGATTTGGCTTTAGATAAAATTTATATTCAGGAAAGTGAGGGGTCTTTGATTGACAATGAAAAAAACCTTCCTGAAATTAAAGAATTGGAAGGGCCTGTTTACACTTTAAAACCTCATACTGCTTATCTTGCTTCAATTGACAGGAAAATCAAAATTCCGAAGGGCTATTCAATGTTATATCTGCCAAGATCCACATTACTGAGGTCTTTTGTCTCAGTTCAGACAGCTGTTGGAGACCCTGGTTTTTTCGGAACTTTAATGTTTATGATTTATAATCACGGAGATTATGAATACAAAATCAAAAAAGGGGACAGAATAGCTCAGGGAGTTGTTTTTGAAGTTGAAGGCTCCGGGCAATACAGCGGATCTTATCAGGAAGAGGAATAATAATGAATGTAGCTGCTTATTTAGTTAAAATCCTTGAAGAGGAAGGTCTGGAAAATATTTTCGGACTTCCGGGAGAACAGATTCTGCCGTTTTATAAGGCTCTTAAAGACTCCAAAATAAATCATATTCTGGTAAGACACGAACAGGCAGCTATGCATGCGGCAGATGCATATTACAAATCATCCCATAAATTAAGTGCATGTGTAGCTACTGCAGCACCGGGAGCACTTAATTTTACAATGGCTCTGGCAGGAGCATATAAGGACAATGTGCCTCTTCTGGTTTTGACAGGAGACAATCCCACTGATTTGAGAAATGAGGATGTTTTCCAGTCACTTCCGACATCTGAAATTTTTAGAAATATTGTTGACGAAACATTCAATCCCTTAAACGGAACTGAAGCGGTATATGCACTAAGGGCAGCTATTTATAAAATTAGGCACGACCCAAAAGGCCCGGTTCATATAAACTTGTCAAATGATGTCCTGTTAAGCGAGGAGTTTCAGGACTTTGATTTATGTTATTTGTGTGAAAATGACCTGTCAAATGTTAAAAAAGCCCAGGAATTAATAAACAAATCTAAAAAACCGCTCTTTGTATTGGGTTCTGGAGCAATATCACAAAGAAAAGTTTTAAAACTGATAGCTGAAAGTAATGGAATTCCGGTAGCAACTACTTTTAATTCAAAAGGAATCATAGCTGAAAGCAATCCTTTAAATCTGGGAATGGCAGGTACCAGAGGAACTCCCAGAGCAAATTATGCCATAAAAAATTCAGACTGTATCATAGCTTTAGGTGCAAGAGCTTCTGAAAGGACATTTGTTGCTTTGGATGAAATTGAAGATAAGCTGATTCATGTAAATATTAATAAAAAGCATCTTAAAGGAAATTATCCGATTCAGGGAAGTGTTGAAAACTTCTTATATGAAGTAGACTTTAAAAAAGCAGACTGGCTAGATGAACTGTTGGAAATTGACAACAAAATAGCTGTTGAAGGTTTGGGGGATAAAACACTTCCGTTAAGACCTCAGGTGGCTATTAATGAAATTCTAAATCAGTATAAGGACAATATTATAATCGGTGATGCCGGAAGTCATATTACATGGGTAACTCTGCTTAAAAAATCCTCTGACTTTGGCCAGCTGCTGTTTCAGTCAGCACTTGGACCAATGGGTTACGGAATTCCGGGAGCTATCGGAGCTGCAGTTGCAAATCCTGATAAAAAAATAATTGTAATCAACGGAGACGGAGATTTCCAGATGAATATTCAGGAACTGGCTACAATAAAAGAATATGGCTTGAATATTTTAATTTTTATAATAAACAACTCACAATACGGCATTATAAGGCAGCATGAAGTTAATAAATATGATATGGAACCCTATCAGATAGATTTAAAAAATCCTGACTTTGTAAAAGTAGCTGAAGCATACGGATTAAAAGCAAAAAGGGCAGAAAAACTTGAAGATCTCCAGGATGTGGATGATTATGATATTGTAGATGTTGCTGTAAGGTTTGAAGATATTCCCCTTCCTAAATAAGGCACTCTTCAACAAATTTTTTTACAATATCTTCATATCCCAGGCAGTTGCCGTCAAATGAATAGTAATAGTATTCCTCATCCTGGTTATGGATAAATCCGACTGGTATCAGTTCATAACTGGCTATTTTATCTTTTAAGATAACTGCTTTTGATTTATAGATAAAATAAAAGTCATCATCACCAACAGCTATTTTTTTAAAGGTTAATTCTTCATCCTTTTTGAAGTATTTGTCAAGCTTTTCCTTTTGGTGTTTTGCAAATCCTGAAAAATCATTTTTCATTTTTATCACCTCTGAAGGTTTTAATTAAAATCCTGATTTCTTTTTTGGAAATTAAATTGACAACAGGCAAAATCAGCTTTAAAAGATTAATGTCAACATCCAAGCATCCTTTAAAATCAATTACAGGATCTCCAAAAACAGGTTCTGCACTTACTTTAGAAACAGGATATAATGTTTTAATAAATCCGTTAACAGCCCAGATATATCCTATATACTGTGCAGTGTCTGCATAACTGGCCAGTCCAAATTTCAGATGATTTTCTAATTTTGATACCTTGAGGGATTTGACGGTTTTTTTTAAAAAATCTGAAATGTAAGGCAGAGCATTTTTAAGAGGTTTCATTAAATTTTTAGACTCTTTTTCATTATCTTCGTCTTTTGAGGTTTCTTTTTCTTTTGAAGAATTATAAACAGTTATTTTTTTAAAAATATTTATTTTAATAATAGCTGAAAGTTTGCTTCCGGTTTTTTCAAAGCTAAGTGATATTCTAAGACCCATATATAAAAAAATAATAAGAATTAGGATGATTATAAGTAAAATCATTCCTAGGATGTATATGGTGTTCAAAATATCCCTTTTTTAAGTTTATTGTTCGTCTTCGGTAGTTGTAAACTCAGGTTCAATATATTCAGATTCATCGTAGTCATCTGAAGATTTTGAGAAGTAATTTTTAACAAGGTCAGAAACAATCAGTCCTAAATCAGACAATGCTTTGTTGGTTTCGGTTCCTTTAGTTAAGTTAACAACTTTAACTCCTTCTCCGCTTTTGGCATTTTTTGGAATGATTACCATGGAAACAGGTTCAACACCTGCACCTGCACCTACAGTATCGTTTCCGTCATTGCCCAGTATGTTTTCACAGGCTCCAAAACCTACTCCCATTCTCATTACTGGAATTAAAAATTGGTCTCCTGCATCAATAGGTTTTCCGACAACATTTTCAATACTGATAAGTTTACGTAATTCTTCTACACTTGTTTTAATATTTTCAGCCATATTTTGACACATCCATTTTTTTTAGTTAATTATAATATTAATTATCAAATATTAAATATTTTGTTTATTTAAAAAAAATTTCAGGCTTAATAATTTAGTTATTATCAAGCCTATTTTATGAATTATTTTTACATTTTTAAGGAATGTATTTGGTTTAATGTGTCTTGGGGTAGTTTTCCTTTTTGAATTAGTGTTGTTATTTCGTTTTTTATTTCTGTTTTTTTCTTATTTTCTCCTATATTTATTCCTTCTGTTTTTCCTTCTTTTATTCCTTCTTTTATTCCTTCTTTTATTCCTTCTTTTCTGGCTTGGTCGTATAGTGTGTTTCTCATTTTTATTTCCTCTATTATTGATTGCTGGTGTTTTTTTACATTTTTAAGGAATGTATTTGGTTTAATGTGTCTTGGGGTAGTTTTCCTTTTTGAATTAGTGTTGTTATTTCGTTTGTTATTTCATTTTTCATTTCATTTTTTCCCTCATTTCTTCCTTCTTTTCTTCCCTCGTTTATTCCTTCTTTTATTCCTTCTGTTTTTCCTTCTTTTATTCCTTCTTTTCTGGCTTGGTCGTATAGTGTGTTTCTCATTTTTATTTCCTCCATTATTGGTTGTTGGTGTTCTTTTTTTATTACTTTGGAACATACTGCCTGTTGAATGTACTTGATGTTGTTAAGTTCGTCTATGGTTAATGTTGTTATTTTATTGGTTAATTGAGCAGTTTTCAATGTTATTTCTTCTGTTGGTTCCTTATAGCTTGTAAACGGCATTAATTTCAAAGCAAGTATTTCTGTTGGTGTTAGTTTTTCGTTGTTTTCTATTTTTTTACTTATACTATTTATTTTTTTATTTCCGTCAATGTTTTTTAAGGACATGATGTTAATTTTAAAAACATTGTCTTTACTGTACTGATGGATAATCTGGTCGTGTGGTATTGCTTGAACACAAATGATGTAGGTTTCAACAAAACAGCCGGTGTATTCATGTAGTAATGCGACATAAGCGAAGATTCTTTGCAATTCCTTTTTTGTTGGAAATCTTGCTTGAAATTCTATATGGATATAAATTTTGTCTTTTGTTTTACCTACGTAGTCCAGATGATATCTTTTATTTTTTAATTCGCTGAATTCTGTTTTGGCTGATTCTACAATTTCATAATCGATGTTCATAAATTCTAACAGTTCATTTATTGAGGTATTCGCTATTTCTTTTAATGTTATGTCCAGTATGTGATAGTTGATGATTAAAACCCCCTGTTGCTTTTATTGGATATCCAATATCTCATTGGTTTTTATAGTTTATAAATTGGTCAGTTTTTTCTAAAAACAATTTTACATTCTTAAATCAATAAAATAATGATTTTAATGTAATTTTGAAATCTTGATTTTTATCGAGTATAAAAGAAATTTTTGCTATTTTTTAAAATTTATCGAGTATAGTCGATAAAATTTATATATTTTAAAAATATAACTTAAAACAGGTGTTTTCAAATGATAAAAAGGGAGTTATATCTGGAAAAAATCAGAAGGTTAATTAATACAGAACCAATTAAAATCATTACAGGAGTTAGAAGAAGTGGTAAGACCTATCTGTTGCACAGTATAAAAGAAGAACTTATTGAACAGGGTATTTCCAAAGAAAACATATTTTTAATATCATTTGAATCTCAAAAATACAATAAAATCCAAAACTTCATGGAATTGGATGTGTGCGTCAATAATTTAATAAAAAACACTTCAGGTAAACTATATCTGCTGTTTGATGAAATCCAGAATATTATGGGCTGGGAAAAAAGCATCAATTCATATAGGGTAGATTTTGATTGTGATATTTATATAACTGGTTCTAATTCTGAACTGCTCTCTGGAGAATTGGCCACATTAATTGCAGGAAGATATTTCCATATAGATGTTTATCCATTTTCATTTAAAGAGTTTTTACAATATAAAAAAGAAATAAACAGTATAGATATCAAAAATAAAGAATTGCAGTTGTTTAATGAATATGTAAAATACGGGGGAATGCCTTCTTTACAGCAGGTGCAGGACATTGATAAATTTTCATATTTGGAAGATATTTACAGCACCATACTTTTAAAAGACATTATTTCCAGACATAATTTAAGAAATGCTGAAATTTTAAACAGGATTTTAACATTCATAATCTCAAATATCGGGCAGTCGGTTTCAGCTAACGGAATATCCAAATATTTAAAGCATGAAAACTTAAAAGTATCTGCAGATACGGTTTTAAATTATCTGTCTTTTTCTCAAAATGCGTGCTTCATTCATGAAGCTAAAAAAGAAAATTTAAAAGGTAAAAAAGTATTAAAAACCAATGGAAAGTATTATTTGGTTGATCATGGATTTAACCAGGCTATTATTGGTAAGGATATGGAAAATACAGGCCAGATACTGGAAAATATTGTTTATATTGAATTGCTTAGAAGGGGTTATGAAGTAAAAGTTGGAGATATAAATGGTAAGGAAGTGGATTTTGTCTGTAATAAAGCAGATAGAAAGATTTATATTCAGGTTACTTATTTGTTGTCAGGTAAAGAAACAGTTAAAAGGGAATTCGGTTCCCTAAGGGCAATCGGAGATGATTATGAAAAATATGTTTTAAGTATGGATAATTTGGATTTTTCAAACACTGGAATAAAACACATGAATATAATTGAATTTTTAAAAAATGATATTATTTAATGCTTGGTTTTTATCGAGTATGGAAGAAATTTTTACTATTTTTTAAAATTTATCGAGTATATTCGATAAAATTTCACAAAATCAAAAAAAGAAATAATGCAGTTTTGAAGATATAAAAAAATTAATTATTGTATTTTGTTTTAGTGTTTTTTAAAATTTTTAATTTAATTGTTTGTTTAGTAAATTAAATTTAAAAAATTGGAATTATAAGTTAAATTAAGTTGTATTTAAGAGTAATGTTGCAAATATTTTTACTTTAAATTTTTTAAATATATTTTAACTATCTAATTAATAAAATAAGATTATTTAAAAATAAATATGAAGACAATTGTCTTCATTTATTTTCTTATTAATGCAATTAGTCCGGCAATACCTAATAATATGAATCCGAGTATTCCATATGCTGAAATACTTATTAATAACCATATTGCTGAAATAATTAATATTATTCCACCAGTTTTTGCATTATTTTTCACATATACTGATCCTACAATCCCTACTATGGATGCTAAAAGTGCAGATATTCCTAAAGCAAATATTTCGGTTCCTCCAAATGATGATAACATTATTGCAAACACGCCACCAAGCAAACCAAAAATTGCACCAATAATTCCTAAAACTAGTTCTAAGGTTCTTGATGTTTCATTTGCAGTTATTTCTTTAGTTGAAGTTTCAGATTTTCCATCAAAATTGTATCCGCATTTTATACAGAATGTAGCATTGTCATCATTTTCAGTTCCACAAGAAACACAAAATTTCATTTTTTCACCTTATATTGTTATTGTTTGGTTATATATTGCATCTGATAAATCGTTTCCTCCGAATGCACTATCAAGAATATATACTTCTGCTTTTGATGGTGTTGAGTCACCATTTACATAAGCATTACCATTTATTTTAACTATTTGGTCTTTTTGTATATCATTCATATTCCAAACTAAGGGGCTTTTATCAATTACTGCTCCACTATCGTCATAAAACACAACTACCATTTCTAAATAATCATAATCCTTATCTGGGGTTAATGTTCCACTGACTGAATAAGCACCATAACCTTCACTTTGTATACTTAAATCTGTTATTTTTGGATTTGTTTGAGGAGTGCTAGGACTCATTGACCCTATGATGATTAGTAATATAAACAGTATAATCATTATCATGAGTATAGTTTTTCCCTTTGAAACTCTTCGTTGCATAGTTTTTTTATCAATTTTGTAGAATAATTTATCTATTATTCCATTTTTATGGTTTTGTGCTTTTGTTTGAGTATTCCATTCATATCCGCATTTTTCGCAGAACTGTGCTTCATCTTTATTTTCAGCACCACATTTTAAACAAAATTTTGACATTTTTGACCTCCTTTCAAAGTAATTTTTTTCACATGTTATTAATCTATTCATTAAATAGATATTATACAGTTTATAACATGTTTATATTAAGTGTTTCTAATTGTTTTTTATTAATGATGAATTACTTAATTTTTATTTTTAATTAATCATTTTTTTTAAAATAGTTATTTATGGGTCCTGAATTAAGTAAATGCAAAAAGAAATTTATCAAACTATTAAATTATTTGGATGATGATTTGGTTTGTAAATAATCTATTTTCATATATAGCTTTTTCAAGTAATGATTTTATAAAAATAAGGTTTTTATTTTATAATTGATAAAAGCTATTTAAAAAAGAAAAAAAAGCAGAATCATAAGTATGATTCTGTAATGGATGCTACTCCGGCACCAGCATCTTCAATTGCACCGAGGCCTTTTAAGGTCATTCCGATAGCTGCAAAGGTTTGTACCAATTCTTTGTAGGAAATATTTCCCATATGTCCTATTCTGAATATGTTTCCTTTTAAGTGGTCTTGTCCACCAGCTAATTCCACTCCGTATTTGTCACGGGTAGTTCCTCTGAATTCTGCATCAGTTACGCCTTCAGGCATTTTAACTGCAGTTACAGTAGCTGAGGATACTTTTTCATCTGCGAATAATTCTAAACCTAATGCTTTTGAAGCAGCTACGCTAGCTTTAGCAGCTTTGTGGTGACGTGCAACTCTGTTTTCTAATCCTTCTTCCATAACCATTTTTAATGCTTCGTTCATAGCATAAGTTAGAGATACAGAAGGAGTGTATGGAGTTTGTGGCGGATTTTTGTCTCCACTTTTTTTAGCAGCCTGCATATCTAAGTAGAAAGTGTGGGAGTCTACTTTGTCTGCAGCAGCCCATGCATCGTCACTTAATGTAATGGCAGCCATTCCAGGTGGTGCTGCAATACATTTTTGGGATCCTGTAATACATACATCGATTCCGAATTTGTCTACATCAACATAGTCTCCTCCAAGGGAAGATACTGTATCTACAATGTAGAGTGCATCGTAGTCTTTCATTACTTTACCGATTGCTTCAATAGGTGCTGCTACACCAGTTGAGGTTTCATTATGAACAACAGATACTGCTTTAATATCCTCATCAGCATCAAGAGCAGCTTTAATAGCTTCAGGAGTTACTGCAGTTCCCCATTCTACTGCTAATTCTTCGGTGGTAATTCCATGAGCATTAGCTATTTTCATGAAACGTTCTCCGAATTTTCCTCCTACGACATTTAAGATTTTTTCTCCGGAATTTACTACATTACTTATAGCTGCTTCCATTGCTGCAGTTCCAGATCCAGTTAATAAATAGGATTGGTTAGAGGTTTGGAAAACATCAGACATTAATTCACTGGTTTCAGTTAAGATTTCCCCATATTTAGCTCCTCTATGATTTACAACAGCTTGAGACATAGCGTTAAGTACTCTTGGGTGTACTGTTGTTGGACCTGGAAGCATTAATAAAATTTCATCCATTTAAAATTTCCTCCGTATGTAAAAATAAATTTTATGATTTAGCTTATGATAAAGCTATATAAATGTCTTATTTTTATAGTTTTTAAATATTGTGTAGTACATATAATATAACATGGATTTTTTTGGAAATGACAAATTGACTTTTAAAAGGGTATTTAACTATCTTTTGGGATTATGGTTCATAACTTTGGGGATAGGTTTTTCAATAAAATCTAATTTGGGAGCAACGCCGGTCAGTTCAATTCCATATACTTTAAATTTGATTTGGGGAATTGAAATAGGTAAAGCTACAATTATATTTCATGCAGTTTTAGTTTTGATAGAACTGATACTGTTGGGAAAGGACTTTAAGATTAAACACTTCCTGCAGGTCTTTGTGGGGGTGCTCTTCGGATATTTCACAACTTTTTCAGTTGGGCTGATGGGATTTATTCCGGATCCGACCAGTATCCTCTCTGAGCTGCTGCTGACATTTCTAAGCATATTCAGTGTGGCTTTGGGATTATTTTTCTATGTGCCTACAAACATTATTCCTGTATCTGTTGACGGGGTAACTCAGGCATTGGCCATTGCATTTAATATGCCTTTCTCAAAAACCAAGGTTGTTTATGATGTTAGCCTGCTTGTTATTTCTGTAGTGCTTTGCTTTGTATTTTTAGGAGTAATTGGGGGCAGCATAGGTATTGGAACAATTCTTTCAGCTGTTTTTGTTGGAACTGTTTTGAAATATATCCATAAACTTAACAGCTATTTGACCGGAAAAACAATAGATTTTAAACAGATGTGAGGTATTTTAATGTGGATTAAACGAATTATCTTGTTTGTTGGAGGATTATTTGTAATGTCACTTGGAGTGGGCCTTTCAATAAAGTCTGGTTTGGGAGTTACACCAATCAGCTCAATTCCCTACTCTTTGACACTGGCTTCAGGTGTAAATATTGGAATTACAACAATTATTTTTAATGCAATTCTTGTATTTTTGCAAATACCAATTTTAAAAAAGAGATTTAAAGCAAAAAGGCTTTTGCAATTAATCAATACAGTTATGTTCGGGTATTTTACAGATCTTTCACTGTGGATTTTATCTCCGATGCCGGGCCTGCCTTTGGATGTTAACTTTACACTGCTGATTGTAAGTATGTTTTTAATAGCTGTCGGTATTTTAATATTATATGCCTGCAAACATTGCTCCTCTTCCGGGTGAAGGAGTTGTGGAGGCCATATCTTTGGCATATAATAAACGATTTTCCAAAGTCAAAGTATGTTTTGATACATCAATGGTTGTGTTATCTTTAATCATTTGCGGACTCTTTACATCGGATATTTTTGGAAGTGTGAATATAGGTACAATTCTTGCAGCAATATTCATTGGAATTATTATAAGATATCTTACAGAATTGTATGAAAAAATAACCGGAAAGTCAATTACAGTAGTTAATAAAGAAAATTAGGGGTATGAAAGAATTAAAATTACAAAAGAGTTAATTAAAAGAATAATATATTATATAATCGGTGTATGCATACTGTCTTTTGCAGTAGGGGTTTCAATCAAATCTGAATTGGGAGTTACTCCAATCAATTCAATTCCTTATGCAATAGCTTTAATTGCAAATATTGATGTGGGGCTTTCATCAGTTTTATTTTATCTGGTAGTTATTTTTATACAAAAACCAATTTTGAAAGACAAGTATCATCCGAAAAGACTTCTTCAGCTTGTTAGTGCTTTTTTATTCGGATACTTTGTCGATTTTTCATTGGGGGTAATGGCACCGATTCAGAACCTTTCATTAATGGGCAAATTTTTAATGCTTGCATTAAGCATAGTTCTTATAGCTGTAGGGATTTTAATAATGATGCCTGCAAATATTGCACCTCTTCCTGGAGAAGGTCTTATAGAGGCAATAGCCATAGCTGCAGATAGGAAATTCTCATCAGTTAAAATATGCATTGATTCATCAATGGTGATAATAACAGTTATTTTATGCTGGATATTTTTAGGTGATGTTTTGGGAAGTGTAAGTGCAGGTACAATAATCTCGGCTGCATGTACAGGTTTTGTTGTAAGGCAGTTTCATGATTTGTACAGATATTTTACAGGTAAGGACATTAGAGTTGTTAATAAGGAATAAAAAATATTAATAATTTGCAACTAAATTCATATGTAAAGGTGTTTTAAAATGGATTTTGGTCTTTGGGAAACTTACTATAGGAAAATATTGGATGATTTCGGATTTGAAAGAAAAGATGATGAAAAAACTGCCCAGGTATTGGATGACATTCTTTTTGAGCAAGGCTGTTTAACACTGGAGGATTTGCATGAAAAAGTAGATTTTTCCACTAAATTCATAGTATTTGGAGCAGGTCCTTCTCTAAAAGAGCATATTAAAAAAATAAAAGAAAACTATGATTTGATAGATTATGTTTTAATAGCTGCAGACGGGGCAACAACAGCTCTGGTTGAAGAAAAAATAGTTCCGGACATAATAGCTACTGATTTGGACGGTAAAATAAATGATATTTTATATGCAAATGCACATGGTGCAAGTTTAGTTATTCACGGTCATGGAAATAACATGGATGCAGTACGAAATTACACTCCATTTTTCGATAATGTTTTAGGAACAACACAAGCTCAGTCACATGGAAACCTCTATAATTTTGGAGGATTTACAGACGGGGACAGGGCAATGTTTTTAGCTATTGCACTTGGAGCCAGTGAATTGACATTGGCAGGAATGGATTTTGGAGATGTTGTAACCAAATATTCAAGACCGAATATTGCAGAAGAGACTGCAAAGGCTGATGAAATCAAAACAAAAAAATTGAAGTATGCAGAATTGTTTACAAAGTGGATTGACGATAATGAGGACGTTAAAATTATTAATTTAAAGTCATAATAATTTTTTTATAATAGTTTAAATATAAATGATAAGTATGGGAATTGAAGATATTTTAATGCATGATGAAAGTCTTTTTCAAAATATAAATGCTTTTGATCCAGATTATGTGCCTCCAAATTATAATTATAGGGACAGGCAAATGGAAGCTATGGCAATGGCAATCAGACCGGCTATAAGTGGAGGTCAACCATCAAATTCCGTTGTTTTAGGTTCATGTGCAACCGGAAAAACAACAGCTATCAGAAAAGTATTTGAATTAGTTGAAAAGACTACAGAAAAAGTTGTTTGTGTTTATATAAACTGTCAGCTTCATACAACACGTTTTGGAATATTTTCACAAATATACAAAAAGTTGTTTGGCCATATTCCTCCGGAAACAGGAGTTCCATTTTCAAGAATTTATGACCAGATCATGCATAAACTTCAATCAGATAAAAAAGCATTAATCGTTGCATTGGATGATGTCAATTATTTGTTCCAAAGTAAGGCAGCTAATAAAGTATTTTATGATTTGTTAAGAGCATATGAAGAATATCCTGGTGTTAAAACCGGAATTTTTGCAATATTGTCTGATCTTGAATTCAGATATGCCTTTGATAAAAACGTAAACACGGTTTTCATACCTCAGGACATTACATTTCAGCCATATACTTACTCAGAAATTGAAGATATATTAAGAGACAGGGTAAATGCAGGATTTTTCCCGGGAGTAATGGGTGATGAAATATTGGAATTGGTAGCTATGCATACCTATGATGTAGGTGATTTGAGAGTAGGTATCAATCTTTTACGCTCTTGCGGTAATATTGCTGAGGCTGATGCCTCTAGAGAAATCACTGAAGAACATTTCCAAAAAGCAGTTGATTCTTTAGTTTCAGTGCAAATCTCAGAAACTTTAAAATCATTAAATGACACCGAAAAGGCATTATTAAAAATAATTTCAGATTCAGATAAGATTTTCACAGCTGGAGAATTATCTGAACTGTTTAAAGAAAAAGAAAATGTAAGTTATGCTACCTTTAACAGAACCCTTGAAAAATTGGAGTTTTTAAGATTAGTTGATACAAAATTCACAGGAAAAGGATCAAGAGGAAATTCCAGAGAAATTATTTTACGTTTTAACCCATGTGATTTCAAATTATGAAATTCATTTCCATCTTTTAAGTTGTGGAAATGCTTCATTTAACATTTTTCTAGCTGTTTTTTCATCCATATCTGTATTTTCGACAGTTTTCGGAACACAAAAATCAATCATTTCTTCCATAGATATATCTGCTGTAAATTCACCATTTTCATAGCAGTAAATGCAGTAATCTTCGTTTTTACTGCCGTCTTTGTTGCTGCCGTATAATTCTTCAGTCATGGGCATTGCACATGACTGACAAAACTTCATATCTGAATCAAATTTCATATTAATCATCTCTGTAACATTAGATTTTTGCATGGGTCAACCTGTTTTGATCTAATGCTTTTTCTGCGCCAAGGGTTTGGTAGCATATAATCAGAAAAAACCAATTATACTAAATTGGGATTTTGCGCAGTTACAACAGAGATTATTGATAAAAGCAATACCATCATTATAACAAGTATCACCATGCAAGCTTGAATATTATAGTTACTATATTCTATTTCATCCATTATAGAACTTTTCTTTCTTAAATCAGCTTTTATTGTGGTATCTGAATTTTTTAACATTTCTATCACATCGCTAAATTAATATTGTTTGAAAGTGTAATATAAAGAAAGAGAGACACCCCATTTGAAAAGTAATATTTTAGGAAAAAAACTATGAAAAAATTTGAATTTTTTGATGTAACTGCAGATATTGGATTTTATGCATATGGAAACAACTTAAACGAAGCTTTTGAAAATGCAGGATTGGCATTATTTAATATAATTTCCAAAACAGATAATATAAATCCAATAACTTCCAAATCATTTGAAATAACCTCGGAAGACAAAGTTTCATTATTATATGATTTTTTAGAGGAACTTTTATTTTTGCATGAAATAGAATTCATGTTATTTTCAGAATTTAAAGTCATGATTGATAAAATAGATGACGGATATCACTTAAATGCAACAATTGAAGGCGAAGATATTAATTGGGATAAACATTACCGCGGCGATGAAGTTAAGGCAATAACATTTCACAAAATGAATATTGTTGAGGGGAATGCTGTAAAACTTTCAGCAATTGTTGATTTATGAAAACATATATAATGAATTATAGTTAAATAATTAAATATGCAAAGAAGAAAATCAGTTTCAAGAATATTTGAACTAATTGTAGGTGGCTTAGGGGCACTTGTAAGTTTGGTTTCTAGTTCATTTATTTTATTGATTGGAAGTTTTGGATTTGGAGCAACATCCTTTTTAGGACTTATAGCTACTCTTGGATCATTTTTAGGTATTTTTGCATCTATTCATGTATTTAAAGATAGTGATGTTGGAGGATTCCTGTTTATTGTTTCTGCAATCTTGGTTCTGCTGGGATCTACTTTCTTTGGTGTTCTTGGAGCATTGCTGCTGTTGGTTGCAGGAATATCTGCTTTATTTAGAAAATAAAAATTTTCTTAATAAAGCTTTTGTAAATAAACAATTAATCTTTAAGAGATTTTATTTTTCTCAATTTGCCGGTGAGGTTTATGGCCTCATTTAACTTGTTTTTTTTTAGACTGTAAAAAAGAGGTTTTTTGTTGCCGATTTTATTTTTTGGAGTAATTTTTTTATTAATTTCATTCTGTTTTCTACCAAAAAATTATTTATTGTCCTATTATAAATATTATAAAATAGTTTGTGATTTTTATGAGTATTAAAGATAACATTAAAAAAGTTAGAGATAACGTATACGAAGTTCCAGGAAGCGTTAATAAAAAAATGAGAGCTTCTGGAAGATTGTATCTTGATGATGAAAGTTTTGAAGCTTTGGAAGATGGGGCTATTGACCAGATTGTAAATATTGCATGTCTTCCAGGTGTTCACAGATATGCAATCGGTCTGCCTGACATTCATTTCGGATATGGATTTCCAATAGGTGGGGTGGCAGCATTCAATGAAAAAAATGGAATTGTCTCTCCTGGAGGAGTAGGTTTTGACATTAACTGTGGAGTCAGATTAATAAAAACCAATCTTAAACAAGCAGACATTGAAGACAAGCTTGATGAATTAATTGAAGCATTGTTTAAAAACATTCCGTCTGGTGTAGGAAGCAAAGGAAAAATCAAGCTTAAAGAAAATGAAATAGATGATGTTTTAAATTTCGGAGCTGAATGGGCTGTAGAAAATGGCTACGGGTGGAAAGAAGATTTGGAAGTTTTAGAAGAAAACGGAAGAATCAAAGAAGCAGACTCAGCTAAAGTCAGTGACAAAGCTAAAAGAAGGGGAATACCTCAACTTGGTTCTTTAGGTTCTGGAAATCACTTTTTAGAAATTCAGGTTGTTGATGAAATATATAATGATGAAGTGGCTGGTGTATACGGACTTGAAAAAGGAATGGTTGTAATAATGATTCACAGCGGTTCAAGAGGCTGCGGACATCAGGTATGTTCTGATTATTTAAGAGTAATGGATAAAGCTTATAAAAATCACCAAATAGATCTTGCAGACAGACAACTGGCCTGTGCACCATTTGATTCAAGGGAAGCTCAGGACTACTTAAAAGCTATGTATGCTGCAGCTAATTATGCATGGGCAAACAGACAGATGATGACTCATTGGATAAGGGAAACCTTTGAAGACATTTTAGGAAAATCCGCTAAAGATATGGAAATGGACATTGTTTATGATGTAGCTCACAACATTGCTAAACAGGAAACACACAAATTCAAAGGCAATGACATTAAACTGGTGGTACACAGAAAAGGAGCTACCCGTGCATTCGGACCTGGAAGTGAAGAAATTCCTGAAAAATACAGGGAAGTTGGTCAGCCGGTATTGATTCCTGGAACAATGGGAACAGCATCCTATGTATTGCATGGAACACAAACAGCAATGGAAGAAACATTCGGATCCACTGCACATGGTGCCGGAAGAGTTTTATCAAGGTCACAGGCTAAAAAAGACTACAAACCTGAAGAAATCAAAAACACTTTGGCTGCAAACGGAGTAAAAATCAGAGCTACAACTGAAAATGTAATAGCTGAAGAGGCACCTGGGGCATACAAAGATGTGGACAGTGTAGTTAAAATATCTGACAGTACAGGAATAGCTAAACTTGTTGCAAAAGTAAAACCGTTAGCTGTTACAAAAGGATAAGATAAGATGATTGGAATTATTGGCGGCAGCGGAGTTTATGAAATAACTCAGAAGGCAGACAGTGTTGAAAAAAAGTTAGTCAAAACAGACTATGGGGAAGTTGAAGTTTCTATTTTGGATATATTCAATAAAACAGTAGCTTTTATTCCAAGACATGCTGCAGGACACAGTATCCCTCCACATAAAATCAATTTCAGAGCTAATATTGATGCACTTAGGAATGTAGGTGTTACACAGATAATAGCTACCAATTCTGTTGGGTCTATGAATCTGGAAATGCCTCCTGGATCATTTGTCATTCCCGATGACTTTTTAGATTTTACAGAAAACAGGGATAAGACATACTTTGAAGACCATGTTGTTCATGTAGATGTAACTGAACCTTATTGCAGTCGTCTAAGGGATATAATGGCTGACTGTGGGGAAGTTATTACTGGCGGAACATATGTGTGTACACAGGGACCCAGATTTGAAACACCTGCTGAAATCAAAATGTTCAAACTTCTTGGAGGGGATTTGGTAGGTATGACTGGAGTTCCTGAAGTAACATTGGCTCGTGAAAGGGCAATTTGTTACAATTCCATTTGTATAGTTTCAAATTATGCATCAGGCATTTCTGAAGATAACTTGACCATTGATGAAGTATTTGAAATGGTTAAGGCTAAAGAATCAGATTTGCTTGAATTGATTTATGAAATCATCAGGAATTTAGACGACGATTTTGATTGTCCTTGTCGCCATGCTTTAAATGGTGCTGAAGTTTAAATTCTTTTTTCAAAAAGATTTATTATTTATTTAACAAAATTTTATTTAGGTTGATGTTATGGCAAAAGTTATATTATTAAATTCCAGTCCTCGAGCTAACAGTAACACTCAGGATGTTCTGGAAGTTTGTGCTGAAGAAATTGAGAAAAATGGTGTTGAAGCTGAAATCATATCCTTAAGAGGAAAACAGATACAGTCATGTGTTGCATGTAACGGATGTGCAAAAACAGGAAATTGTGTTTTAAATGACGGTTTGGATGAAATCATTGAAAAAATCAGACAGGCTGACGGATTTATTCCTGCAGCACCAGTTTACTTTGGAACTGCAAGAGGAGACATAATGGCTGCTCTTCAAAGGATAGGTAAAGTTTCAAGAGGAAACGACAAATTTTTAGAATGGATGGTTGGAGGTCCGATTGCTGTTGCAAGGCGTGGAGGACAGACTTTAACCTTACAGGAAATGACAATGTTTTTCCCGATTAACAATATGATAATAGCCGGAAGTACTTACTGGAACATGGTATTTGCAGGTCCTGAAGGTACAGCTTTAGATGACAGTGAAGGAATAGCCACTATTAAGTTATTTGGTCAGAATGTTGCCAATATAATTAAAAAATTAGTTGATTAAAATGAGAATTGCACTTGCATCTTCCAATGGAGATATTGTTGATTTGCATTTAGGAAAAGCAGTATCATTAGTTATTTATGATGTAGTTGACAATGACTTTGATTTTGTTGAAACAAGAAAATTGGCTATTGATAAGGACGCCAAACATCAGGGCGGTGATGTTATTCAAGAATGCAATGACTGTGATGTTATAATTTCTACAAAATACGGATTCAAATCCAAAATTAAGGCAGAGGATGCAGGAATTAAGCTGGTTAGTGATGAAGGTCCTGTTGAGGAAGTTTTACAAAGATATATTGATCACTACAATTTCATGAATAGCTGATTTTCTCTTTTTATTTTTTTAACAAGTTTTATATATGGTAGTCACGATATTATTATTATGGAAGACTTATGTACTATTGTTTTGGGAGTGCTTATTGCACTGGTAATATTTTCTATTTGCGGATAATATGGAAAATAAAACAAATATTGTAATATTGGTTGTTGTATTAGCTGTTTATGGCTTGAATCAGCTGGTTTTGAAGAATTTGGGAATTCCATTTTTCAATAATTATCTCAATGATCTGCTGGCTGTGCCATTATTTTTCGCTTTAATAAACAGCATTTCATTATACAGGTCAAATATGCAGGTGACATCCTTAAAATATCTGACTTTAATTACAATATTTCTATCTTTTTTAGGTGAGTACATAGCTATTTTTTTAAGACCTGGAAGTGTTTCTGACTGGTGGGATGTTGTGTGTTATTTTATAGGAATGTTTGTATATTACTTAATTACAAATATAATAGTTAAGCCTATATAGTTCAGAAGGTAGAACGATTGACTCGTAATCAATAGGTCTGGGGTTCGATTCCCCATGTGGGCTTTTTAAAAAATCAATTGGAGGTTGCTTTAATGGAATCTAAAGATTTGATTATAATAATCTGTGCAATTATTGTCGGGGCATGCATTATAGCATTTGCAATTGCTTTTGCTGATGATATCCATGATGATGAAGACGATACTGTGTCTACTAACTGCACTGCTGAAAATCTAACCAATAATACAACTGCAAACACAAGTGACAACACTAAGCCGAATTCAGGAGTTTATGTTGTAAGTGAAGTGGTAAAATATAATTATCAGGCAGATGACGGCAGCTATTATCGTGAAGTAACTTATTCTGATGGTGGTTTTAGACAGTACAATACGTCTAGCGGAAAATTAATCGGGTCCAGCTATGCTTCAGACCAGAAATATTTGCCTAGTATGGAATAAGGAGTTTTAATACTCCTTATTTTCCAACTAGTGTTATGAAATCATATTTTTATTTTGTTTTAATGTGTTTTTACTATTTTAAAATGATATTATAATCATTCTTTTTGTTTAGTTTGTAATAACTAAGGTTATAAATTATATGGAATAAATGTTTAGTCATTTAACAAGCTTTATATATCATGAAGAAAAGAAGTAATAATAACCTTTAAGGGCGGATTTTAATAATTTAAAACTTTATAATGTATTGTTCTTTAAAATAAGTGAGTAAAACTCACAGTAGTCGATTAACGGATTATAAAACTATAATCAATTATAATCTTATTTTATATTCTGTATTGTGTTTAATTTAACAGGTACGGTATTTGGTGGACTATTTTTAAATTTACTATAGCGATAGCTATATTTTTAACGATAATAAAATTTACGGAAAAACTATAAAAGGTTGATATAATGGCAAAAGCAAAAGCAAGACGTAGAGTACGTGACACATGGAAAGAAAAATCTTGGTATACTATTAAAACACCAGTAAACTTTGAAGACAAAGAAATTGGAGAAACTCCAGCAAGAGACCCTGATTATCTCATCGGTAGGGGAGTAGAAGTTACTATGAGGGAATTGTCTGGTGACTTTTCCAAACAATACATCAAACTCAGGTTTGAAATTGATAATGTAGCAGGAGATGTTGCAAACACCAAATTTACTGGTCACAAAACTACTACTGATTATGTAAGAAGTATGATTAGAAGAGGAACCAGTAGAATCGATGCTTCTTCTGTTGTTAAAACTAAAGATGATCGTAAAGTTAAACTTCATGTACTTGCAGTAACTACCAGAAGAGCTAAATCTTCCCAACAAAAATACATGAGACAAGTTATCAATGATTTATTAGCTGAAACTGCAGCAGAAAAATCTTTCGATGAATTAATAAAACTTGTTGTTAACGGTAAATTAGCATCTGAAGTTTATCACAATGCTAAAAAAATCTACCCTCTTAAAAGAGTGGAAATTATCAAAAGTAAAGTATTAAACTAAATACTTTTACTTATTTTTTTCATTTCATTATATCACAATGTTATATTTCATTGTAAAAAAATAATAAATTAAAACTCCACATTCGGTACAGTTTTTTCATCTTCAGGAATTTCAATAAAGTTTGCAGTTTTAAATCCGAATAACTGTGCAACTAAATTGCTTGGAAATTGTTCACAGCTGTTGTTGTAGACTAAAACATAATTATTGAAGCTTTCTCTATAAATGGCTATTTTATCTTCACTGTCGCTTATTTGTCTTTGCAAATCCAAAAAGTTTGAATTGGCTTTTAGTTCAGGATACTTTTCAGCTATTGCAAATAAATTAACAAGACTTCGGGATAGCTGGGAATTTGATTTTTGTATGTCTTCTATATTTCTTGCATTCATTAATGAAGCTCTGGCCTGACTTACCTGAGTAAATGTGTTATGTTCGTGTTTTGCATAACCTTTAACAACTTCCACAAGATTTGGAATTAGGTCGGTTCTTCTTTTTAACTGAACATCAATTTTACTCCAGGAATTTTTTACCCTGTTTCTTTCAGTTACTAAGTCATTGTAAATTGAAATGGTGTAGTTAATGATTCCTGCAATTATTATTAAGGTAATTAAAGCATAAATGAAACTTCCTCTTCCTGGAATTGCAATTTCAATTTCAAAACTTACAAATAAGATAGCCAGTACGATAATTATTTTATATAATGTTCTCATAGAATAAATTATGGTTAATATATTATATTAATTATATGGTTAAATTAGGTAGCTTTTTATATTATCCTTTAGAAATATTATTGTGTTGATAATATGGTTGAAAAGTTAATAATGATTAATTGGGGTTATGTTCTAATCCTGTTTTTATTGGGATTCTTAACATACAAAAGAAAATCCTTAGACGCTCTTGGATCAGTTGTTATGATTATTATGGGAGTTATCATTATTTTCTCAGCAGGATTTAACTGGTTATTATTAATTTTAATATTCCTTATTTTAAGTTTGGCGGCTACAAAATTCTCAAAATCCTATAAAAAATCTTTAGGGGAATTTGAAGGTAGAAGAACTTCTAAAAATGTTATTTCAAATGGTATTGTAGCAGTTATGATGGCTGCATTTGGAGGTTATTACTTATCATTTGTCGGAGGATTTATTGGGGCAATAGCTACTGCAACAGCAGATACTTTAGCCAGTGAAATAGGAGTATTGCATCAGCCTAGATTAATTACTACTTTTAAAAAGGTTGAACCTGGAACTGACGGCGCAGTATCTGTTTTGGGAACTGTTGCAGGTATGATTGGTGCAGCTATTGTTGGTATTTGTGCTTATTTGCTTGGAATTATTAATGATTCTGTTTTAGCTATTATTTTAGCAGTTATTCCTGGAACATTAGGTTGTTTTATGGACAGTATCCTTGGAGCAGTCTTTGAAAGAAAAGATTTGCTTACAAATGAACATGTAAATCTTATAGCTACTATTACCGGAGCTTTAATCGGTATTTTACTTGTTTAATTAATTATTTTAATAAGTTAAAACAGATAGTAAATCATGTCTGTAGTAGAGTTTAATTTTGATATTGCTGTTTCAACACTTATTGCAGTAATTATTGCAGTATATTATAAACGCAGGTATGGTGATGAGATTTTTAAGGATAAACGTACCTGGGTTAAGATACTTGTGCTGTTTTTTGTTGCAAATTTAATTAAAGTTTTAATTAAACCTTTAATAGGTTTCTAAAATCTGATTTTTTTAAATAATTTTATAACTATTGAAAAATATATTTAAAAGTATTATATTAAGGTGACATTATGAAGGGAATAGTTTTAGTTATGGATGGTATGGGGGACCGTCCACTTAAAGAATTTGATAATCAAACCCCTCTCCAAGCAGCCAATACTCCGAATATGGATGAAATGGCTAAAAATGGTATAACTGGAATTATGGATTCAATAGCTCCGGGAATTATACCTGGTAGTGACACTGCTCATTTGTCTATTTTAGGTTATGACCCTTACGAAGTATACACAGGAAGAGGCCCTTTTGAAGCGGCTGGTGTTGGAGTAGATGTTATTCCTGGAGATATTGCATTTAGGTGTAATTTCTCAACAGCTGATGAAAATGGTATAGTTACTGACAGACGTGCAGGAAGAATCAGAGAGGGAACTCATGAAATCGTTGAAGTGTTAAATACAATGGTTTTGGAAGATTATCCTGATATTAAAATTATTTTTAAGGAATCAACTGGTCACAGAGCAGTTTTAGTATTAAGAGGTGAAGGTCTATCTGATAAAGTAAGTGATGCTGATCCTAAAGTGGAAGGAAACAAACCTAAAGAAGTTATACCTTTAGATGATTCAGTTGAAGCTAAAAAAACTGCAGATATTTTAAATAAATTGGTAGTTAAATCTTATGAAATGATTAAAGACCATCCTGTTAATTTGGAAAGAATAGAAAACAATGAACCTCCTGCAAATATTATAATTCCACGTGGTGCAGGTGAAGTTCCGGTTGTAGAAGCTTTAAATGACAAATATGAAGTTAATTCTGCATGTATTGCTGAAACTGGTCTTATTATGGGAATAGGAAGATTTGCCGGTATGGATATTATTGAAATGGAAGATGTTACTGGTGGAATTGACACCAATTTGGAAAATATCAGAGACACAATTATTGACCAGGTTAAAAATTCAGACCATGACTTTTTCCTGATAAATATTGATGGGGCAGATGAAGCAGGTCATGACGGGCAGGCTGTTGAAAAACGTGACTTCATTGAAAAAGTTGACAGGGTTGTTATGAGTGAACTTAAAAAACTTGAAGATGTTTATATTTTCTTGACTGCTGATCATTCAACTCCAATTTCTGTTTTAAACCACTCAGGAGATCCTGTGCCGGTTATTATTACAGGACCTGAAGTAAGAGTGGATGATGTTTGTGAATACTCTGAAGTAGCTGTTGCAAAAGGAGGGCTTTGCAGAATTAGAGGAGCAGACGTTATGAACATCATGATGGATTTAATGAACTATGCTCATAAGTTTGGAGCTTAAAAGAGTTGATTCAATGGCTGTTAAAAAACTGTTCGGAACTTCTGGAATTCGGGGGAAAATAAATTCTGAAGTTACATGTGAACTTGCATTAAATGTCGGTAAATCATTAGCTTGTTATTTGGGTAATGAGGGAACGGTAGTTTTAGGTTATGATACAAGAACTACTAATGTGATGCTTGACCAGGCTATTTGTGCAGGTTTGCTTGAAAGCGGAGTAGATGTAATTAAAATAGGAATGGTTCCAACTCCTTTGGTAGGTTATGCTACTGATAAATTAGGTGCTGATGCTGGAGTAATGCTGACTGCATCACATAATCCTTCACAGTACAATGGAATTAAAATTTGGAATGCTAACGGAATGGCATACACTTCAGCTCAGGAAGCTAAAATTGAAGAAATCTACTCAAATGAATCTTACACTTCAGTAAGCTGGGATAAAGTAGGTAGCTTAAGAGTTAATGAGGAAATTAAAGGAAGATATATTGATGATCTGGTAGGTATGGTAAATATTAAGCCAGGTTTAAAGGTTGTCATTGATTGTGCTTCAGGGGCAGGAAGTGAAATATCTCCTTTGGTATTTAGAAAAGCGGGCTGTGAGGTAACAACTCTTAATTCTCAGCCGGACGGTTTTTTCCCAGGAAGAAATCCTGAACCGAATGCAGAAAACCTGCAAAATCTGATGAAAACTGTAGTAGCCATTGGTGCAGACCTTGGAATTGCACACGACGGAGATGCAGACAGAATGATTACAATTGATGAAAATGGTGATATTTCCCCATTCGACTCTTTACTTGCATTAATGTCTAAAGAATTTGACGGAGACATAGTCACTACTGTAGATGCAGGTTTATGTATGGATGAATCTGTAAAAGGTAATGTTTTAAGAACTAAAGTCGGAGATGTAAATGTAGCTGAAGTCATAATAGAAAAAGATGCTGCATTTGGAGGGGAACCTTCCGGAACCTGGCTGCATCCTGATTTTTGTATGTGTCCTGACGGCATACTTTCAGGTTTAAGGATGGCTGAACTTGTATCAAACAAAGGCAAATTGTCCGAATTGCTCTTAGAGATTCCGTCTTACCCAAATATTCGTGAAAAAATAATCTGTTCTAAAGAAGCCAAAACAGCCGTTATGGAAAATATGGAAGATTTATTAAAAGACAGTTTTGATGATATTAAGGAAATTAATTCTATTGACGGAGTCAGATTAACTTTCAATGATGATAGCTGGGTTTTAGTAAGGCCTTCAGGAACTGAAGATTATATTAGAATAACTTTAGAGTCTAAAGACAGCACAAAAGCTCAAGCCATTAAAGAAACATGTGTTAAAATCATAAAAGAAAATATTTAAATTCTTTTTCATGCAGCGGATTACTGCATGTTTTTTTTAATCTTCTTTTTTTCAATTAAAAAAATTAATTAATAAGTATAAACTTAACATATTATAATAGTTTATAAGTAATAACTTATGGGGTAATGAAATTGAAAGCTATAATTTTAAGTGCTGGTGAAGGTTCTAGAATGAGGCCATTAACCCTCACAAAACCTAAAACAATGTTGCCAGTAGCTGGAAAACCAATTATTCAGTACAATATCGAGTCTTTAAGAGATAATGGTATAACTGATATTTTGCTTATTGTACGTTATAAAGAAGAAATTGTTAGGAATTACTTTGGAGACGGAAGTGATTTCGGAGTCAATATTTCTTATAAAACTCAAAAAGACTTTTTAGGAACAGCTAATGCTATTTCATATGGTGAAGATTTTATTGATGATAGTATTATTGTTTTAAATGGAGATATTATACTTGATGATGAGATTATTCATGAAATAATTAAGAAGTACAATTATTTGTCACCTGATACTTTAATGCTTTTAACTGAAGTGGAAGATCCTTCAGCATTTGGTGTTGTTGAAATTGAAAACGGAAATATTAAAAACATTGTAGAAAAGCCAAAACGTGAAGAGGCACCAAGTAATTTGGTCAATGCTGGAATTTACATATTTAATAAGGATATTTTCGATAAAATCCGTGAAACAGAAATCTCTGAAAGGGGAGAATATGAAATTACTGATTCAGTATCTTTACAAATTGAAGATAATAAAACAGTTATCGGACATAAAACTTCTAAAGATTGGATTGATGTTGGCAGGCCATGGGAATTAATTGAAGTAAATGAAGAATTAATTGGCAAGCTTAAAACAGAAATTAAAGGAACAGTGGAAGCTGGAGCAGTTATTCATGGTGAAGTATTTTTGGATGAGGGAAGTGTTATTAAGGCTGGTGTTTACATTGAAGGAAATGTATATATTGGTAAAAACTGTGATATAGGTCCTAACTCCTATATTCGTGGAAATACTTACTTTGGTGATAATGTTCATGTTGGAAATGCTGTTGAGATTAAAAACTCAATTATTATGGAAAATACAAATGTTAGTCATTTAAGTTATGTAGGTGACTCTGTTATAGGTTCTAACTGCAATATAGCAGCAGGAACAAATATAGCTAATTTGCGTTTTGATAATGCAACCATTAAAACTAAAATTAAAAATCAGAAAATAGACAGCGGAAGACGTAAATTGGGAGCTATTATCGGTGATTCTGTAAAGACGGGTATTAACTCAAGTTTTTCTCCAGGTGTAAAAGTAGGCCATAACTCCACTATCGGATCAGGTGTGCTGTTATACGAAGATTTGCCTTCCGATACAAGAGTATTGGAAAAACAAACTCATATTATTCAAAAGAAAAAGAAAAAAATTAATTAAATGGTGATATTATGGAAAATAAAAAAGACTCTGTTGTAATATGTCCAGGTGCACAAGTACTCGGTGATGTTGAATTAGGTGAAGATGTATCAATTTGGCACGGAGCTGTTGTTAGAGGAGATGTGGATTCTATTAAAATAGGTAACAACTCTAATGTACAGGATAACTGTGTATTACATTGTACTGAAGATTTCCCGATAACAATTGGGGATAATGTATCTGTAGGTCATGGTGCTGTTGTTCATGGATGTACTTTGGAAGACAATGTACTAATTGGAATGAATGCAACTGTGTTAAATGGAGCACACATTGGTAAAAATTCTATTGTAGGGGCTGGAGCTGTTGTAAGTGAAGGTAAAGAATTCCCTGAAGGCAGTCTAATTTTAGGAGTTCCTGGCAAACTAATAAAGGAAGTTACTCCTGAACAAATTGAACATATTCAAGAAAATGCAGATAATTACAAAAAACTTTCAAAACAATATAAATAAGGTTAAAAAATGAAACCAAGGGCAATAGTTAGTGAAATGGATTCCTATGTTCCAGGTAAATCTCAGGATGAGATAGCTAGTGAATTCAACTTAAATAAAGATGATATAATTAAATTAGGATCTAATGAAAATCCATTTGGCCCATCTGCTAAAGCTATTGAAGCTATCGGAAAAGAATGTAAAAACATAAACAGATATCCAGAATCAGTTTTAAACGAGCTTCAACAAGAATTAGCCAATTATTCTGGGGTTAAACAATCTCAGGTTATTATTGGTGGTGATGGTGCTGATGAAATCATTGATGTTTTAGCTAAAACATTTATTGACGAAGGTGATGAGTTTATTGTACCTCTACCTTCTTACATGTATTATGAGTATTTATTGCAGCAATACGGTGCTCGTCCGGTTTATGCTAAATGGAATTTGGAAGAAAACAAATTGGATACAGATTCAATTTTAAATTCTATAAACAATAAAACAAAAATGATTTTCTTATGCACACCAAATAATCCTACAGGTACTTTAATTGATGAAAAGGATATTAGGGATATAGCCTCTGGAAATCCTGATGTTCTGATTGTTGTAGATGAAGCCTACTTTGAGTATGCTGAAGTTACAAATAAGGATTTGATTAATGAATTTGACAATATTTTCATTATCAGAACCATGTCTAAAGTAATGGGATTGGCTGGAATGAGAATGGGTTATGGTTTAGCTTGCAGTGAGATTATTGAATATATGCACAGAATTAAACCGGTATTTTCTCTAACAAGATTGTCTTATGTAGCTGCTCTTAATACTTTGAGGGATAAGAACTACATTGAAACATCTATTGAAAAAGGTATTGAAAGCAGGGAATATCTTTATAATGAACTGTCAAAAATCGATTCATTGAATGTTTTCCCGTCTAAATCTAATTTCATGTTAATTGGCATAAAAGACACAGGATTTACAGCATCTGAATTTGCATTTGAACTTATGAAAAAAGGTGTTATTGTAAGGGACTGCACATCATTTAAAGGATTGGATGAATATTGGATTAGGATAAGTATCTGTACTTTAGAAGAGGATAAAAAATTCATAGACATTGTAAAAGAGGTATTATCCTAATGTATGTAGGCGGAACTGTAATTTCTTCTGTTGAATTTCATGGAAATATGTCTTTAGTTATTTTCATGTCAAAATGTCCTCTTGCTTGCCGTTATTGTCATAATGCTGAACTTTTAGATGACAACACCCAATTAAGTTTTGAAGAAATTAAAAAAGAAATAAATGATGCTGCTGATTTTATTGATGCAGTTGTAATATCTGGAGGGGAACCGCTGGTTCAAAGTGATGCAGTTATTGAAATACTAAAATATGTGCATAAATTAGGTCTCAAAACCAAATTGGATACCAGTGGAATTTATCCCGATAAACTTGAGAACATTTTAAAACTGAATATTTTGGATTTCATTTCTTTGGATGTTAAAGCACCTTTTGAAAAATACAGGAAAGTTACAGGATCCAATGTCGGTTCTCAGGTTCACAAATCAATGAATCTTATAAACAAATATGGGGTTCACCTGGAAGCCAGAACAACTTATGTCCCGACATTACATACTAAAAAGGATATTTATAATTTGGTAATGGATATTGAAGCTGAAGTTTATACCATTCAACAATTCAGGAATAGGAATGTTTTAGACCCTGCATTGGAGGAAGTGGAAGTTCCAAATCCTCATGATTTAAGAAAACTTGCAGAATACGTAAAACCTTATTTTGACGGTGTTGTAAAAGTAAAATCTGCAGAATTTGGAGAAGAAATAATATAAATTTGCTGGGAGGAGAAAAAAAATGCCAATCTTATCATTTTCAAGTCAGGATATTGATATAATCACTGGAAAAAAGACAATGACAATACGTAAGCTTTGGAAAACTCCTCTTAAAAAAGGCGACAGACTTTATTGTTATTGGAATTTGGTTTCTAAAGAAAAAAAGAAAATTTTTGAAGCTAAAGTATTGGATGTGCAAACAATTCCTTTTTCTGATTTGAAAGATAATGATGAACTTGCCAGAAAAGAAGGATTTGAAAGCGCTGTGGAAATGGTTAAGGATTTCAAAAAAATGTATGCTGGCAAAATTGAGGATTCTGAACTATTTCAAATCATTTACTTTGAAAAATTAGATGTAAATGACTGGAAAGGGGATAAAATTGATGAAAAGGCTATGATAACACAAAGAGCAGATATTCTTTTTGACAGCGGTAAATTTGATAAATCTACAATGTGTTATGATGCTGCTTTAAGAATTGATCCTGATGATGTTTATCTATTAAATAAACAGGGAGATAATCTATCAAGGCTGGGCCACTTTGATCAGGCAATATTTTGTTATGATAAGGCTTTAAAAATAGAACCTCATAATGAATATATATTAAATAATAAGGCTATAGCTTTACTTAACTCCGGAAAACTGGATGATGCTCTGAAAGTTAGTGATATTGCACTGGCCATAAATCCGAACAGTTCAATTGTTTTATATTGGAGAGGATTTATTTTAGAAGTTTTAGGTAAATTTGATGAAGCTTTGGATGTTTACGACCATCTGATTTTAATAGATAGTGAAAATCCTGAAGTATGGAACTCAAGAGGAAATTTATTGTCTGATATGGGCAAATTGGAAGAAGCTATTAAATCTTTTGACAGGGCTCTTGAAGTATGTTTTGATGATTCTGAATTGGATGCAGGTTCTATAAATCGTATGGGTAATGCTTATATTGATTTGGGTAAATTAGATGAAGCTCTGGAATGTTTCAATACAGCTATTTCTTTAGAAAAACACAATATTGATTTTTTATTAAATAAAGGAGTAGTTTTAATGGAGCTGGGAAAATTTGAAGAAGCTGTAGAAAGCTTCAATAAAGTTTTACTTAAATCTCCAGATAATGAAGATGCATTTTTCCTAAAAGAGGAATGTCTGGATAATTTGTAACATCTCTTTCTCAATTATTTGAGGATATAAAATTGTATTTTTACCTGAGGATTTTTTCCAATTATTTAACTAACAACTGTTAGTTTTATATACTATCAAAACAATAGTATAACTAACAACTGTTAGTTTTGGGATATTCATGAAAACACAAACAAAAGATAAAATATTTGACACGGCTTTGGATTTATTTTCTAAAAAGGGATATGATTCAGTATCCGTTAGAACAATAGCTTCAGAAGTTGGAATTAAGGAAAGTTCAATTTATAATCATTATTCAAGTAAAAAAGATATTTTAATGTCAATTTTAAACTATTTTGAAGAGTATTTTAAAGGAAATCCGTTAGATGATGAAAATATCAGAAAATTACTTGAAGAAAATCCTGAAGAATTTTATCATCAGGGATCTGAAATGTTTAAACAGCAGATTTTTGAAGAAAAGATTTTAAAAATCATGAAGCTGATTTTTGTTCAGATGTATCAGATAGATGAAGTTAAGGAATTTTTCCTGCGGGAGATACTTGGAGGGTCTACTGACTTCTGGAGTGATGTTTTTGAAATACTGATTCAGAAAAATGTAATTGGTAGCGACTGCAATCCAAATAAATTGGCTGAAATGTACTTTGGATTTTCAATGTTCAAGTTATGGGAAATATTTCTGAAATATGACGACTTTCCAAAAGCAGAAATTGAAATCATGTTTGATGAAGTTGAAGAGTATCATAAATTCCTGCTTGATAGTGTAAGGGCTGATAAAAATGAGTAGTTTGGATTCACCTTATGAAGTTAATGACAGTTATTACAGGGATGTCAAAAGATTTGCCAGTGAATTTTTAGACTTTGCTCACAACTACTTTGATGATGATGAAAAAATTCTTGAAGGATTGATTGTCAGCATATATTGGAAGATGTGCTGTGATAAATTTTCTTCTTTAGAACAAATAATTGATTATTTGGAATATATAGGTGATTTTAATGATCAGCTTCCCTATTTAAGAAAATGGGAAAATGTTGATTTTTCTCCGTATCTGGTTTTGGGGGAGTGGTTTTGTAAAAATGCACAAAAATACTTATCATCATATACATTTAATTTAAATGATTATTTGAAAAAATATGAAGATATACCTAAATCAAAGCAAGAGGAAATATTTTTCAATAGTCCGAAAGAACTATATTATTTAAACATGCTTTGCTCTGAAATAATGGGAAGAATTTTCAGACCAGATTATGAATCAAGAAAAAGAAAAGCAATTGTCCTGCCAACATGTATGAAAATAGACCAAAAACACTGTCAGGCTGTTGAAAAAAGATTAGGTGAAGTTTGCACAGCCTGCAATCCTGAATGTGAAATAGCTAAAATAAATAATGAGTATGACTGCGAGATATATCTGGTTTCCCATAAATCCTCAGCATTTCAAAATGCAACAGATGAAGATAAAAAAGATCTGGCTATTGTTGGAGTTGCATGCCCGTTGAATTTAATATCTGGAGGATGGAAAGCAGCAACACTTGGAATGCCTCCACAATGCGTACTCCTTGATAAAGTGGCCTGCAGCAGGCACTGGCTTAAGGAGGATGTTCCCTCATCAATCAATAAAAAAGAGTTAAAAAAAAATATTGGAAGTAAATTAATACTTCTTAATGTTTGTATTTTTTAATTAAACTTAATCCCCACTCAGTCATTGCATCTGCCTTTTCCTGAGAGTCAGATTCAGCAAAGCATCTGAAGATTGGTTCAGTACCTGATGGTCTGATAATTACCCATCCGTCTTCTTTTAGGATTTTAACACCGTCAGTGGTATCAAGTTCAAAATCAGTAGTGGTTTTTATTTCATCCGCTATGTTGTTCATAACTTCATCTTTCAAGTCATCACTGCATTCAATTTTTGTTTTTGTTGCATAGTAAACCGGAAGTTCTTCAACCAGTTTGGATAACGGTTTTTTCTCCTTAGCTATTGTTTCAAGTATTTTAGCCACAGTCATAACTGCATCTCTTCCATAAACAAAATCAGGGAAGATTAAACCACCGTTTTCTTCTCCACCAAATAAACCATTTTCATCTTTTAATTTACGGGCCACAAGTAAATCTCCAACAGCAGTAGCTATTACTTTGCCGTTGTACTCTTCAGCAATATCATAAATTGCCTGTGAAGTTGCAACAGTTGTAACTATTGTACCTCCGTTGTTTTCTTTAAGCATCTGTTTTTCAACAAGTGAAAATGTTTTGTCTCCAAGTACAAAGTTTCCTTTTTCATCAATACAGATGGTTCTGTCTGCATCTCCGTCATGAGCAAGTCCGATATCTGCATTTAACTGTTTTACAACATTAATTAGCTCCTGTAAGTTTTCTTCAATTGGTTCAGGGTCACGACCTGGGAAAAATCCGTCTGCCTGACAGTTTAGAGTAGTTACATCACAGCCCAATTTTCTAATCAGGTAAGGGGCAGTGTATGATCCTGCTCCGGAACCGCAGTCAACAACAACTTTCAAATTAGCTTTTTTAATGGCTTCAACATCTACTTTGCTGATTGCTTCATCGATGTATTCATCAATAATTTTGTCATTGTGGTATAATTGGCCAATTTCACTCCAATGAGCTCTTTTCGGTTCTTCATCAAAATATAATTTTTCAATTTCCAATTCCATCTCATCAGGAATTCCAATACCTAATTCATCTAAAAATTTAATTCCGTTATATTTTGGAGGATTATGTGATGCGGTAATCATAACTCCACCGTCATAATACTTGCGAACTCCATACTGGACTCCAGGAGTGGGCAGAATTCCTAAATCTACAACATCACAACCGGAAGATAAAAGTCCAGCTTTTACAGCTTCCATTAACATAGGACTGCTTGTTCTTGTATCTCCACCAACAGCTACTGTTCCTTGAACTACTGATCCGTAACATGCTGCAAGTCTGGATGCAAATTCAGGAGTTAAAACTTCATTAGCTACTCTTCTAACTCCAAAAGTCCCGAATAATCTTTTTTTATCTGACATTATTAATTGCCTCATAATTTTTTATATTACAGTTATTTTTATTTTTGATAAATAAAAAGTTAATGATGTCGAAAATTCTTTATTCTGCAGGGGATTTTACTTGATTGATAATGTTAATTTTTCAGCTTATTTTAAAAGCTTGCGTTAGACAATTTTTATTGCATCTCCGCTTGATAGGATAAGTTCCAGCTGGGAATTGTATTCTGTAACTGTTCCGGCAACACTGACTTTCTTGCCTTTGTAACTTTCAACAGCAATTCCGTTATCTTCCAGCTGGGCTAACTGGCTCTCAAAAATTATTAAAGACATCTGTCCTGTTCCGTCATTGATAGTTAAAAAATAGCTGCTTTTACTTGCTGAGGCTTTAACGTCGCTAACAACACAGTCAATGCTGACTTCCTCATCAATCATGCCTCTGTTTATATCCTGAATTTCCACTTTTTTAACTTCAATTGAAGGAGTAAATATTATTAAACCGATTAAACCTATCAATGAAGTTATAAGAGCTATTTTCAGTAATTTGTCATCTGTAATTTCCATGAATTTATCTTGATTTTTATTTTAAAAATAGCTGATAGGTTTTTATTTTAAAATATTGTTTTGCAAAATCTTTTTTTACATCAAAAATATAATTTAAATATGTATGTTTGGTAACAGTGATTTAAAAAAAACAGATTTATATGCAATACTTGTTGGGATATTTTGTGCATCGTTGATTGTTTCAAATATAATTGCAAGCAAAACATTTGAATTGTATTGGGTAAGCTTGCCCTGTGCAGTTATAATATTTCCAATAATATATATTGTTAATGATGTACTTGCAGAGTGTTACGGTTATCAGAAAGCCAGAATGGCTATTTATTTAGGATTTTTCATTAATTTAATAGCTGTAATCTGTTATAATATAACCATGTTTTTACCGGCTCCTGCATATTTTACAGCTGATGCAGCTTTCCATACAGTTTTGGGAAGTACTTTAAGATTGCTGATAGCTAGTTTTATAGCTTATCTGGTCGGATCATTGATTAATGCAAAACTGATGGTTTATTTAAAATATAAAAATGAGGAAAAATTATTTTTCAGATGTATTGCATCTACATTTGCCGGTGAAGGAATGGATGCAATTATATTTATTACAATAGGATTTTTAGGAACAATGCCTCTATTTGCACTTCTAACTATGATTGTGGCACAGGCATTATTCAAAACAGCTTATGAAGTTGTTGTATACCCTGTAACAAGAAAAGTAATACAAAATGTAAAAGCTTTAGATGATTATTGAGTTTCATACATTGAAATTAACCTTTCAACTGTATCAATATCATCTACTCCTTTGTCTTTTCTGATATTTTTAACAACAGGGAAACGCAATGAGTATCCGGTTTCATATTCAGGACTTTCAACGATTTCACTGAATGCCACTTCCAATACGATTTTAGGTTCTACAACAATTTCTCTGCCTTTTGTAGACAGTTCGTATTCTTTCATTTTTTTAGTAAGATATTCTAGTGTAGCATCATCAAGACCTGTAGCCACATAAGCAACTGTTTTTAGATTATTGTCTTCATCACGTAGGGATACTAGATATGAGCCGACAAAATCTCCTCTTTTACCGATACCGTATGTTCCGCCAACAACAACCATGTCCAATGTTTCAGGTTCTGCCTTATATTTAAGCATTTTTTTACCACGAAGTCCTGGAATATATGGCTCTCCAGCATCTTTAATCATTATTCCTTCGTGATGTTGAGCTATTGACAATTCAAACAGATCTTCCACTTCTTTAATAGTATCTGGAGTTCCATAAACCATGTTGCTTAAATTGATTTCATCTGGTGTGGTGTTGACGATTTCCTCAAGTTTTTTTCTCCTTTTAAGTAATGGTTCATCAATCATCGGAACTATGTAGTATAACAAATCAAAGAGGAAAACTTTTAGAGGGACCTGTTCCATAGCTTCGTCAATATTGTGTTTTCTTCTGACTCTATGTAGAATATTCTGGAAAGATAAGGGGTTCCCGTCTCTTGTAGCTATTACTTCACCTTCTACAATATAATCTTCATGAGGGAGGTATTCATTAAATAAATCCACGATTTCAGGCAGTGCATGGGTGATGTTTTCAAGTCTTCTTGTAAATATTTTTATTTCATCACTGTGTCTGTGTACCTGAAGACGAATTCCGTCGTATTTGGTTTCACAGATAGCTACTCCCATTTCATTTATGATTTCTGGAATCGGAGGTGCAAGCTGTGCAAGCATAGGTTTTACTGGAGTTCCAGGAGTCAGGTTTAACTCTTTAAGTCCGCCTTCCCCTTTTTCTTTTGCAACAACAGCTATCAAACCTAAGTCATTTGTAAGCATCATTGCCCTTTCAACAACTGATTTGTCAATATTGAATGCCTGAGCTATTGCATCTCTTACAACACCTTCTCCAACACCAATTCTAAGTTCTTCAAGAATAGTACGGGTTAAATATTTTGCTTCGCTGGCTGAAGCTTGAGACAGCATTTCCAAAATTATGTCAATTTTACGTTTTGTTGATCTTGCTCCGCTTTTTTCAGAAAGTTTTCTTAAGCTTTTAAATACAAAATCTATTGTTAAAGGCTGAGAAAAGAATGTGGTCTGTGATTTTTTAGCATATAAGCTAATGCATGCAAGTCCGATGTCTCCCTGATCACGAACTGCATCTTCAACCTTGTCAGGAGTAACTCCTACAGCTTCACCAACCGCCTGCATAACTAATTTATTACCAATTCCAATTTCTTTATCACTCCATGCAGGAAATATGCTGCCTAATATTAGCAAACCTACCTGCTCAAGGGTAGTGCTGTCTAATTTTAATAGGAAATTAGATATGATTTGCGTTTTTTCCAGTCTTTTAGTTGTATTTTCCAGGGCAGAATATACATCTACTAATTCTTGATATTTCATTTAAAAGTCGCCTTTTGCTATTTTTACTGCACAATATTCTCCGCACATTGCACACATTTCGTCATCGTCAAGTTCACATTTGTTTCTGTAACTGCGAGGTTTGGAATGGTCAAATGCAAGTTCGAATTGTTTTTCCCAATCAAATTCTTTACGTGCTTTTCCCATTTCACGTTCTCTTTCCCATGCAGAGTCAAGTCCTTTAGAAACATCAGCAGCTTCAGCAGCTATTTTGGAGGCAATCACTCCTTCTTTAACATCTTCAAGAGAAGGTAAAGATAAATGTTCTGCAGGGGTTACATAACATAAAAAGTTAGCTCCACTACTTGCAGCTATTGCTCCTCCAATAGCTCCTGTAATGTGGTCATAACCCGGCGCCAAGTCAGTTACAAGAGGACCTAAAACATAAAATGGAGCTCCGTAACAGATAGTCTTTTGTATTTCCATATTTGCTTTGATTTGGTTTAATGGCATATGTCCTGGTCCTTCAACCATTACCTGAACATTTGCATCCTGAGCTCTTTTAACAAGGCCTCCTAAATTGACGAGCTCCTGGATTTGCGGAATGTCGCTGGCATCGCTTAGGCATCCTGGCCTTAATCCGTCACCTAATGATAATGTAATGTCATATTCGTAGGACAGCTCAAGAAGATAATCGTAATTTTCATATAATGGGTTTTCCTGCTGGTTGTGTTTAATCCAGGATGCAAGGAAAGTTCCGCCTCTGCTTACAATTCCCATCATTCTTTTAGCTTTTTCTAATTTTTCAACTAAATCTTTGGTTATTCCACAGTGGAGAGTCATGAAATCAACCCCTTCTTTAGCCTGATTTTCAATAGCTTTAAAAAGGTCATCGGCATCCATATCGATGATTTCTTTGTTTTTATTAAGTGTAATTACTCCAGATTCGTAAATAGGCACTGTTCCGATAGTTATATCTACAGCGTCCATGATTTTTTTCCTAAATGTTGTCAAATCAGATCCGGTAGACAAATCCATCAGTGCATCTGCACCGTATTCCTGAGCTAATTTAGCTTTATTTACTTCCAATTCAATATCATCAATTTTACTTGAAGAACCGATGTTTGCATTGATTTTGGTTTTAAGGCCATCACCAATTCCGCAGGCTTTTGAATGGCCGTTGATGTTTTTAGGAATTACAACTCTTCCATCAGCAATTAATTTAGCTAGTTTGTTAACGTTTATATTTTCATCATGAGCAACAGCTTCCATTTCTGGAGTGATATTGCCTTTTTGAGCTTCACTTTTTTGTGTCAATGTTTCCCCTCATAAGTTAGTTTATAATAATGGATCAGGTATTTTTGGATTTTCTTTTTTAGGTTTTTTCCCGCCAATTTTTTCCAGCCTCATTTCTAAGAATTTTTTACCATTTTCAGTTTTAGAATAAATAGGAATTGACTGGCCGACTGTTTTTAAACTTTCAGCTTCTCCAATTTCTCTAATGTATTTGGATGCACAGGCGGTTGCTACATCACATTCATCAAAAAGAATTCTAGCTTCTTTTTTAGTTATGTTACTTGTATGCACGACAAATGTGTAAATATTTACATCAGGATGTGCTTTTTTAAGTTCCCGGATTTTAAGACAGTCCTGGGCTAATGTTATTGTTACAGCTATGTTTTTATAACCTTGTTTGATAGCTAATTTGATTCCTTCTGTCTGATCAATTTTGGCAGTTTCAGGTTCTAAAATATTTTTTCTGCCTAATTGGTCAAACAATTCAGGAATCGGGCTAGTTTTAACAAGTCCTGAGACTCTTCCTCCAATACCTTGAACTAATTCACTTTCAGTTACTATTAATGTTCCGCAACCTTCACAAACCATTACTACACAGTCTATTACATTTTCCTTAATTAATGTGGATAAAATTTCAGAAATTCCAAAAGAAAGAAAATCTTTCATTCTAAGCTGTCTATTTGATGTACACATTCCAAAATCATCGATTCTAAATTGCATATTGTCCCAAATAGCTTTCTTAGTTATTTTTTCCATTCCTCTGTGGTGATGAAATAATGGACAGTAATTCAGTTTAGGTTCGCTAACATCAATTACCTTTCCGTCCTTGATTGTTACCTTACTTAATCCGATTGCTTCAACAATATGTTCACTCATGATTTTTATATTAGTTAATCATTATGTTAAAAATTTACTGTTTATTATTAATTTTAAAAAAAGTATTACGATTGTTTTAAAAAAATAGGGAAGAAATTTAATCTTCCCTATCTAGATATACTGAACCTGATCGCCAGGACTGTTAGATGGTTTGACTTTTTCAAGAGCTTCTTTAAAGTATTTGTAAGGTACATTTTCAGCATCAAGGTTGTTTCTTAAAGTTAACATTGCTGCTTCACGACATACTGCTTCAATATCTGCTCCGACATATCCGTCAGTTTGTTTAGCTAATTTTTCAAGACTTACATCGTCAGCTAGTGGCATACCTTCAGTATGTACTTTGAAGATAGATAATCTTGCATCTTCGTTTGGTAAATCAACTTTGATGTGTCTGTCAAATCTTCCAGGTCTCATTAAACCTGCATCTAATATGTCCGGTCTGTTGGTTGCTGCAATGATTGCAACATCTTCGAGTTCTTCTAAACCGTCCATTTCAGTTAATAATTGATTTACTACTCTTTTGGTTACTCCGCTGTCGCTGTCATTTGCACTACGGGTACTTGCAATTGAATCGATTTCATCGAAAAATATTACAGTAGGTGCAGTTTGTTTTGCTTTTCTAAATACTTCCCTTACACCTTGTTCAGATTCACCTACCCATTTGGATAGTAATTCAGGACCTTTGATGGAGATGAAGTTAGCTTCACTTTCACTGGCTACTGCTTTTGCAAGTAATGTTTTTCCTGTACCTGGAACTCCGTAAAGTAAGGTTCCTTTTGGTGGTTTTACTCCAAATTTTTCGAATTTTTCAGGATGTTTTAATGGCCATTCAACAGCTTCTTTTAACTCTTGTTTAACATCGTCAAGTCCACCTACATCATCCCATTTAACATTAGGTACTTGTACAAGAACTTCTCTTAATGCAGAAGGTTGAATTTCTTTTAAAGCTGATTTAAAGTCATCGTTTGTAACAACGATTTTTTTAAGAACTTCTTCTGGAATTTCTTCATCGTTTTTGATTTCCGGAATAATTCTTCTAACAACTCTCATTGCTGCTTCTTTACATAATGATTCCAAGTCTGCTCCTACAAATCCGTGAGTTGTACTGGCTAGTTTATGTAAGTCCACATCCTCTGCAAGAGGCATGTTCCTTGTATGGATTTCAAGAATTTCTTCCCTTTCTTCAGAATCAGGAACACCAATTTCAATTTCACGGTCGAATCTTCCAGGTCTTCTTAATGCTTGATCAAGAGAATCCGGCCTGTTGGTTGCACCAATAACAACAACTTGTCCTCTGGATTTAAGACCATCCATTAAGGTTAAAAGTTGAGCTACAGTTCTTCTTTCAGTTTCACCTTGAGTATCTTCTCTTTTTGGAGCAATAGCATCTAATTCATCAATGAATATAATTGATGGTGCATTTTCTTCTGCTTCTTCAAAGTATTCCCTTAAGTTTTCTTCAGATCCGCCAACATATTTACTCATGATTTCAGGCCCATTTATTGCAATGAAATGAGCATCACTTTCACTGGCTACTGCTTTAGCCAGTAATGTTTTTCCTGTACCTGGTGGTCCGTGCATTAACACTCCTTTTGGAGGTGCAATTCCTAATTTGTCAAAGAGTTCCGGTCTTTTAAGAGGAATTTCAATCATTTCCCTAACTTTTTTAACTTCATCTTTAAGACCGCCGATATCTTCATAGCTTACATCAACTAAATTAGTTACACCTTCGATGTTGGATACATCTACAGGACTTTCGTGTAATTCCACTTCGGTGTTTGGTCCAACTACAACAATTCCTGCCGGTTTGGTGGACACTACAGCAAATTTAATTTCTTTCATTGGTGAGAAATCCATTAAATCACTAAATATGCTGTCAAATCCCATTCCCATGCTGGTTGGTCTGGTTCTGATTTGAGACCCTATAATGTCTCCTTGAACCATTGCTTTTCCTTGGAATAATCCGCGTACATCTCCTTGTACACGAATGTTGTTTTCAGTTGGTGCAAGAACAACTTTTTTAGCTTCAATAACTTGTGCTTTTTTAATGGTTACTTCTCCGCCGATGGTTGCTCCTGAGTTTTTACGAACTAATCCGTCAATTCTTATCACTCCAAGACCAATGTCGGTTTGTGAAGGTAGGGCAATTGCTGCTGTTTTTTTGTCACCAGTAATTTCGATAAGGTCTCTTTCATTAATTCCGAGATCGCTCATGGTTTTTGGGTCTAATCTTGCGATTCCTTGACCGATATCTCTTTGTGAAAGAGCTTCAGCTACTTTTAAAGTAATTTCATTTTGTGCCATGGTATCATCTCCTTTTTTTAAATGGCGCACTATATAGTTTTAAAAAACTACATGCTTAGGATAAATTCCTTTAAATTCACTAAATAATAAAAATAATATAATAATTTTTTTTTTGCTTATTTTATGTTTCTTTTCTTAGAAACAATTATATATTGATATGTGTTACTATATAAAGCTTTCGGTTCAAGTGTAAAATCAAAAATTAATTATTGAGCATTATTTATTTAAAAAAGAGATAAATTATTTATAATAAATTAATATATATTTTTTAAAGTTTTATTTTAAAAATTAACAACTTTATTATTTTATTTCATAAAAAGAAGTAATTTAATAAAGTATTGTGATAATAAATTTGTTTCGTATACATTCAAACGAACTAATTTATCTTATGATTCCACCAAATCCTGTTAATAAAGATTTGGCATTTTCAATACTGTCTTTGTAAAGGCCGGTAACCTCAAAAGTTAAACTGACATCCTCTTTTTTAATTTGAGGGCCTTGGTAAACATCAGTGATTTTAGCATCAATTATATTGTCCAAATTGATTATTGTATCTAAAATAACATGTTTATCAACACGTATTGGGAAAACACAACTTATTGATTCAGTTTTCTTATTTAAATTTTTAACTTTCCAGTCATAAAGTTCGCTGTCACTTAAAACTTCAATGTTTGCTACAACTAATTTTTTAGTTTTGTTCCCGTTTTTTAGAATAGCCGTATTTTTGTCAACCCTTTCTAAAATGCCGACATGAATTTTTCTGGAGTATATATGTTTCAGTCCTATTTCTTTGCCGATGGATTGGTTCAGTAAGCTGTGTTCATGATTTAGTGAATTGATAGCTTTATCACTTCTACCCAGTGCTCCGCTAATGTCTCCCATATTTTTAGTAGCTTTAATAGCTAAATCAACAAATTTGTCTTCATTTCCATTATTTATAACATCTCTGAGTTCGTTAACAGCTTCGGCAAAAGTATTTCTTATTTGGGGACCGTTGTTGTTCATTGACTGGATGTAATATGTTAAATAAGGATTTTGCGCTACAATCCTTGCAATCATATCAATCATGAGATTGTAGATTGGGCTTTCAAAGTCTTCAGTTTCTCCAATATCTACTTTTAGTTTCTCCATAGCTGATGCAGTTGAAATAAATGAAAAATGAGTTAAAACCTGAACAATGCTCATCATATAATCATGTTTTTTAGCGGTGGTTTCGATTATTCTCATATTTTTATTATCCAAATAATTGTAGACCTTATTAAACCACTTTCCTTTTTTATCTGGAGTTAAGACAATTACTTGATTGTCCAGTTCTGTGGTTCTCGGACCGAATATTGGGTGTGTTGGAAGATATTCAATATCATCAGGCAGTGATTCCTTCATAGTCTGACTTGGGATTTCTTTAACGGAAGTTACATCAACCATCAGGGATTCTTTTCTCATAAATGGAGCCACTTCACGAATAACGTCAGGTGTAAAATGAATAGGGACAGATACGATTACGACATCACACATTTCAGCCAGCTGTGTGTTTGATTCGATATATTCGATACCTAATTCATTAGCTATTTTTCTTCCTTTCTTGTGATCTCTTGCACTTATGATTACGTCAAAATCATCTCTTAAAAAGTAAATGAGGGTTTTTCCCAAACCGTCACTTCCGCCTATTATTCCAACTTTCATTTCAATCATTAATAATTTAAGTTATCAGATATATAAATAATTTAGATGTGGAAATATGAAAATTGTAAAACAGGATAAAAAAGAAGGAATTGTGACATTAGTTCCAGAAACTCTTGATGATTTGTGGCATTTGTCTCATATTGTAGAGGTTGGAGACAGTGTATCTTCCAAAACTACCAGACGTATTCAGGACAATACTGGAGATAAATTAAGAAGTGACAGAGGGGTCAAAAAAACATTTACTTTAAGAATTGATGTTGAAAATATTACTTTTCATATTTTTACCGGAAAATTAAGGCTTACCGGGGTAATTACAAAAGGTCCGGAAGATCTTATTCCTTTAGGTTCACACCATACAGTTGAAGTTAAACTTAACACTCCAATAACCATTAAAAAGGAAAAGTGGGCAAACTGGGCACTAAAAAGACTCAATCAGGCTATTGAAGCATCTAAAAAATTAGCTGCAATCATTGTTCTTTTGGAGGATGACACAGCTACTTTAGGTTTGATGAGACAGTTCGGTATTGAATATTATGGTCCGATTAAAGGTTCTGTTTCAGGAAAGCGCATTGTGGATAAAAACAGATCAAAGGCAATCGCCCAGTTTTATGAAAAGGTCATTGAATCAGTCAATAAATTCCATGATATTCAAAATATTGTAGTTGCAGGACCGGGCTTTGTTAAAAATGATTTTTATGATTATATTAAAAATAAGCATAAGGATTTAGCTGATAAGGCAATTATTGAAAGTACAGGTTCTGGAGGAAGGGTTGGAATTCATGAAGTTCTTAAAAAAGGGACTGTTGAGAAACTAACTGTGGAAAATAGGGTAGCCAGTGAAATGGTTGCCATCAACAATCTTCTTGAAGAAATAGGTAAGAATTCATCTAAAGTGGCTTATGGTGAAAAAGAAACTGTTAAAGCAATAAACCTTGGTGCAGTTAAACAGTTATTGGTACTGGATTCTGCAGTAGCTATTAATGATATGGGAAATTTAATGGACATGGTTGAAAATATGAATGGTGAAGTAATGGTTATCAGTAGCCAGCATGAAGGTGGGGAGCAACTTAAAGGTTTGGGTAGTATGGCAGCTATTTTAAGATATGAAATAGCTTAATTTCTTTTTTAAATAAAGATTTATATAATATTAATTATTATAAGTTATAACTAGTAACAATATTAAAAAATGACTATATTTTTTAATGAAAAACTGTGATTAACATGTTGTATACAGGTATGATTGAAGCATTTATTATTGTATTTATTTTATCAGCTGTAGGTTCACTGGTTTTAAATATGGTATTTCGCTTTTTTGGTAAAAAAGGTTATTTGGGTAACTTGTATCCAAATGTACGTGGTGGAATTCCTCGAGCTATAGGTTTAGTTCCATTTATTATATTGTGTTTCTTTTTCTTACCGGAATATAATACATTAGTTTTAATTATGGGTCTTTTTGCATTTTTGGATGATGTTTTGGGAAGAACTCCTTCTCCAATTGGTATTGAGTGGGGTCAACTTTTCAGAGGTATTGGAATGCTTTTTGTTATGATTGCAGGATTCTATTCCGGAATGGGTTTATCTTCAATTTTCATTGCATTGCTGGTACAGCCTATTAACATTTCTGATATGCAGCCGGGATCAACCTGTATGGTTACAGTCATCATGTCTGTTGTAAGTATAATCTGTATGCTGATTGTCGGATCTCCGCAAGTTTCAGAATTGCCTGCTATTTACACTCCTTTATTATTGATAATTGTTTGTATAGCATATTCTCCATTGGATTTTGCTGGAAAAATCATGTTGGGGGAAGTTGGAAACCATTCATTTGCAGTTGCATTGGGAATTTGTTTCTATTTAATCGGAGGATTCTGGTGGGTAATTGCACTATCTTTTGTGACTGTATGTCTTACAGCATTTGTTAGAAGAAGCACTCTTAAAGTATTTTTCAACCAAAGATTGGGCATTTTAAATCCGACATTTGGAGATTTCTTCATGGATGTTTTAACTGGTGGCGGATTGGGAGATTTATTCAGAAGAATCATATTAAAAACAAAACAGTATGATGTGGAAAATCCGACTTTGATAAAATTAGGATTTAGAAGACTTCTTTATAATCCTTATGCTCCAACTCATGGCAGTCATGAACAGAAAAAATCATATAAAGTAAGACTTGACGGGAGTTAAAATATTATGAAGGCATTAATTGTAATTACTGGTAGGGGACTTGGAGGAGATTCAGTTATAGCATACAATATAATTGAAGGTCTTGAAGCCAAGGGAGTTCAATGTGAAATAGCTCTGGATGAGTCTGCACCAGGTTTATTATTTAAGAAAAAAGGCAGAACATGGCATAAAATAAAAATTCCTCAGGCCGGAGGCCATGCAGCAACAAAAGCTTCATCTGTTAAAGCAGCATTTAAAATGTTGACTGCAACATTTAAAGCAAGAAGCCTTATTAAAAAACTGGATGTTGATATTGTTGTAGGAGTTATTGGTGGAGGAGCTATTGTAGGTTCTGTTGGTGCTAAATTAGCTGGTAAACCGGGAGTATCAATAATCTCCACTCCTTTGGATTCTAAGATATGTCCTAAACTTAATCAATGTTATGCATTGCCTGAAATGAAGTATTTTCTGCCTGAACACCTTCCGAAAAATATAAATCACACTTTATATCCTTTAAGTGAAGGAGTAGGCAATGGTAATCCTGATATTGCTCTTGAAAAATTAAAAGAATCTCCGAAATTTGATGAAAATAAAAAAACAATACTGTTTTCTTCAGGTTCTTCAATATTTAAAGGAATAATAAAAGGAGCTAATAACTTTGCCAAATTCTCTGATGAGTATAATATTTTATTGGTTGGATTGCCTTTAAAAGAAGGATATTTGGATGATCTGGATGGAAATGTAATTTATTTGGGTTATATTGACTGGATGAGTCACTTATTAACTTATATTGATTTGGCAGTTTTAACAGATGACGGTGTATTGCTTGAAGAAACACTGGCTTCCAAACTTCCTATTGTAACACTAACAAAAGTAAAATGGGGAAGATATCATAATATGGCGGGTGTCTTTAAAGGAGCCATTATAGAATCTGACCTTGACAGTTTAAATGACAATATATTCAGGGCATTTGATGAGTTTGACGAACTTAAAAAGAATGCTGTTAAGTATGCTAAAGAATCTTTGGAAACCAAATCCAATTTGGCTCAAAAAATAATTGATGTGGTTAAATAAATTTACAACCACATACTTTTTATAATTTTATAATTTGCATCTGTTGAAGGATGTATTTCTAAAAAGTCTCCATATTCATCCAATGGGGAGTTTATTCGCATTAAATATGATAAATATGCAATATCACTAACTGAAGACGGTGAGATGGAGTTTATTTTTTTAATTTTGTTTTGTTTTTTATCAAAGGATATTTTTGTATAACCTGTATCTCCGCTTAATATTTTCCAGAATGCTCCAGGTCCTGCTATTCCAGGAATTCCAATATCAACTTTATCCTCTTCGGAACAGTTATTTTTTTCATCTTCAACAAAACTTACTTCTGTGTTCAAACTTAATGTTTGAGGAATTGCATGGTAAACAACTTTATTTGGGTAGTTGGCCATATTCCTTGCAGCTGTTATGCCCTCCATTCTAGCTACTGGTGTCAACTGATATCCTCCAGTAACATCACCTGCTGCATATACGTGTTCTTTGGTTGTTTCCATCATTTCATTAACTTTGATGGTATTGTCAGGATTTAACTCAACAATATCCCTGACTATTTCTGAATTTGCTACTCTTCCTGTTGCAAAAAAAGGAACTCCTTCCAATTCTTCATTTTTATTGGTAATTACTTTGTTTTTCTTGCATTCAACAACATCAGTTTCTTCTAGAATATTTATTTCAGAAAGGAGATTTTTAAAAATGTAATCTTTAATGTCGCTGTCGATTTCTTTCAGTGCTTTTGATCTGGCTATTATGTTGACTTCACTTCCAAGAGTTGAGTAAATATTGGCTACTTCAACAGCTATGATTCCTCCGCCGACAATATTCAATTTTTCAGGAACTTTATCTATTTTCAAAATATCCCTATTGGTTAAACCGTATTGGCTGCCGGGAATATCCGGAATAAAAGGACGTGCACCAGTAGCTATTAATAAATTGTCCCAGTCAAAGGACTCTCCATTTACTTCAACTTGACTGCCGTTTATTTCAGCTTCACCATAAACTATATTGTTTCCAGCACCTTTGTTTTCTTCTTCGTTTATTTTTCTGAGCATTTTTTGAGTTTCGGTGATTTTTTCCACTATTTTTTCATATGAAATATCGAGCTGACTTTTAATGAATCCATAGCTATTAAACTTATTATTGTTTTCAATGAATTTGGTAATGTCAGTTAATGCACATATAACCATACAGCCTTCATTTAGGCAGGTTCCAGCTATATGGTTTTTTTCAATTAAAGTAACTTCTTTGCCTAATTTTCCAAGTTCCAAAGACCCTAATCTCCCTGCAGGTCCTGATCCGATAACAATATTTTTCATTTATACAACCTCATAGATAATTATATATAGGTTTAATTTATTATAGATAATATATTATATTTTTGAATTAATTTTACAAGAGGGAGAAAAACTATGTGTATTGCAGCACCTGCTAAGGTTGTTGAAATCAACAGAGAAAAAGAAAGTTTATTTGCAGATTTCGGAGGAGTAAGACAGGAAGCAAAAATTAATCTCTTGCCTGATGTTGAGATTGGTGATTATGTTCTTATTCATGCCGGTTATGCAATAGAAAAACTATCTGAAGAAGCTGCTAAAGAATCTTTAGAAGCTTGGGAAGAACTTTTAGAAGTTCTTGAAGAAGAAGATAGAGAAATGGAAAAAGCCAGAATGGCTGATTTGAATCAGTAAATTGATACTCTATTTACTCCTTTTATTTTTAAAAATTCACTTATTAAATCATTATCTATTGGATTTTCGGTAATTACTGTGAGAATTGGATTTTCTTCAAGTTCGTTATCTTCAGCATAAGCCTGTCTTATGTTTATACCTTTTTTTGAAATTATTTTTGTAATTGCAGCCAGTATTCCTTCATTTTGGGATCCGACTTCTATTTCAATAACTCCAAGATTTAAATTTTTAGCTATGTTTTTCAAAAGAGTTCCAGCAGGCAAAACATTGCTGAAAATATTAAATAGATCTTCATCATTTTGAATTATTTCAATTGTTGATTTAATAGCTCGTCTGTCAACATCTGCAGCAATAGCTAATGCTTTGTCACTTATTTTAAGATTGCCGCAATATATTTTCCCGTCATTGTTCAGAGACAGTCCTAATTCAATCATTTTTTCGGCTACTTTCATACGTGCCGGATATTTTTTGAATTTTTCGTTAATCTTTTCCCACATTTTAATCATCATTCCAACTTTTTGTACATTAATGTAATTTTTAGTTAGAATTAGTATATAAAAATTAGTATTTTAAATTATAGGTAAAAGTTAGTTGGTAAAATTAGTTTTAAAGTAGGCTAGATGGGATTCGAACCCATGACCTCCCGGTTATCAGCCGAGCGCGCTAACCAAGCTGTGCCACTAGCCTATGATAATGTGTCGCTATGATACAAGCAACACTTATACTTATGATTGTTACTATATATAACCTTTTCGGTTATTCTAGTTTTTTCACTGATTATTTGTTTAACATTTCATTAATTGAGTCTGCCATAGCATGGCCTTCAACTTGAATTTCAACTTTGTTGATGCCATCTACATTTTCAGCTGCAGTTTTTGCATCAGCAGCAATACGGACAATACTCATACAACCAGGGTTTGTTGGTTTGATAATTAATTTTGCTTCATCATTATTGACGATAATGTCTTGTACAATACCCATTTCTACAATACTTACACCCATGTGTGGGTCATTAATTACTGAAACAGCATTTTTAATATCATTTACTAAATCTTCTGACATATCTTTTTTCTCCTAATTTTTAAACTTGTTAATAGTATTTGGTTTTGTTATATTTATAAGTAGTTATTTGGATTTATGGCTTGTTTAATAATAAAATAAGGAAATTTAAGCATTTAATAACTATATTTTGATATGCCTAAATTTTATAATACATTTTCAATTTTAAAAGACTTTTTAATTTAAATTTTTAAAAAATAAGAGTTTTTAGTTGTTTTTCACTCTATGTTTTATTTTGACACCGATACCGTTTGTGCACTGTTCCATTTCACGGCCGGTTAATATTGCCTTTCCGACACCTACGACTTCATCATCTTTAACAACAACTACTTCATCATTAGGTATGATGTTATGATCTGCTTTTCTAATTCCCGGAGCAAAGACAGTATTTGTTTCTAAATTAAAGTCAATGTTAACAACATTAATATTCAAATCTTTTAATATTTCTCCACCTGCTAAATTAAGTCTGTATAATCCGGTGTCCTGATTTAATAAAGCAAGTTGTTTTCCATTGCTGATGATTTTTCTGTGATATCTTCCTTTTGTCTTAACATCCTCTGGAATAAGTTTGCTTCCCTCTTTTCCAAATTGGTAAGTAGCTATTGATTTAAGTTCATTTAAAACTTTATCTCGTCTATTATTCCTTTTATGTTCTTTAAGTTCCATTCTTAAATTATAAATGGAATCTGGGGATGTTGGACGTCCGTCTTTACATGTATATGTACATTCGTCAAGATATTGTCTGCAGACTTCTTCATAGCCTCCATGCACATTAGCTATGACATTTTTGCCTTTGACATATTTCTCAAGTAGCTTTCCTGACTCATCTATTTCATCCTGAGACCATGAACCTGTTACTGCAACATCATATGACTGGATTGGAAAAGTATTTTCTAATTCTCTTGGACAGATTCCGAAAGGTGATGTTATTATGAGTTCTTGAAATGATCTGCTTACTTTTCTAAATTTTTGATGAGACTTGGAATTTGAATATGGTTTTTTCATACTGCAGGGCAATAAAACAACGGTATCTCCCAGAGGTTTCATTAACTCCATTCTTTGACGCCATCTTACAGCTTCCGGACGGTATAATGACTCTTCACTTGAACAAATTACTTTCATATTTATTCATCCTCAAATGCTTTTATTAATTCGTTATCTAGTTCAATTAATCGTTTAATATCTTCTTCAGGTTCATCTATTTTTCTTTTCCATTTGGCAATATCAAAATCAACGTCCACTTCTTTGGTTCCGCTAATTAGATTGTCTGCATGTGCAACTATTTTTTCTTCAATTGTTTGTGGAATGTAAGATTTTTTAGGAAGGCCAAGCTTAATAGCTTCATCTTCACTAAGGCCTGCTCCGATATGTCTTTCTACAATATTTTGAACCTCTTCAGGATAACCGTATTCTCTAACTATTTTGGCCCCTTCAACAGCATGGGTTATGCCATGAGTTTTGGATCTGCCAATATCATGCAATAATGCTCCCTTTTTAATAAGATCTTTATCGGCATCTTTAAAATTATCCGCTATTTTCATGGCTTTTTTACAGACTGCTTTTGAATGTTCAATTACATTTTCAGGTGTTTCTTCTTGTTTTAAAATTTTCAATTCCATGTTATCTTAAGCATCAACCTTTTTGGTGAAAGATTTGTAGTTGCTTTCAACAGTTTTAATATCATCTTTTATCTGTTTAATTAGATTAGTATTATCAAAGAATTCTAATTCTTCACCACATTCCGGGCAAATGAAATCATATTCTGTAGCAGTTTCAAAATCAAGTCTGATGTGTCCTTGAGGACATACAAAATACATTGTATCTTCTTCTTTTTCCAGTTCCTTATTAAGCATTTTTAGATATTCTTCTGAATCGCTTTTAATATGATTAATCACTTCCTGTTCTTCAAATTTCCAGGAATAAGTAAACCATTGTGTTTCCGGGTCTTTACTTCTTTTGTAGGTAGCCAATCCCATATCATAAAGTTTGTAAAGGATTTTTCTAACGATGTTTAATTTAATTTCAGTTTTTTCAGCAATTGCCTCATCTGTTTCAACACCATCAATTAATGCCTGAACAATAGGTAAATTGCTTTCATCTTCCACAACATTGGTTAATAAGGATTTTACTAAGGGATCGTCTATCATTTAATTTCTCCTAAAAATGCTTTGATTTTAAAAAAATAATAATATAATAATCAATGATTTAATTATGTATTTTCTACTATAAATATTATTTCTTTCTTATAATTACAGCAGGTGTATGAGTTATTGAATCAAGAGCTTCTATAGTTACACTGCTTTCATCAGTTCCCAAAACAGATTTGACACTGTGTATTGTTGACATTTCAGTAGCTAATGATTTTTGATAGTCTTCAGCAATATTGGCTATTTTCAAACCTTCTTCAACACTGATATTCTCACTGCAACCCAATGGTGTTGATCCCATATTTTCTCCTAACTGTCCTTTGACATATCCGATTACGCCTTTATTGGCTTCAATACCGTCAATAGCTATTGGCAGTCCGGTAAAATATTTTCCATTCTTTTTATATGTTGCATCAGTGTCGATAATCATCACACAAACATTTTTGCCTATTTCAGCTTTCAGCTGTTTGGCTACTTTTTGGGGATTTTCAGGAAGTAAAGACACACAAGTTCCCGGAGCATTACTTAAATCAATTCCGGCTTCTGATGCAGGTTTTAGTGCATGTTTCAAACCGTATAATTGCAGCACTACCTCTTTATGAGCATAAGTTTCCTTGGGAAGTCTTCGCAGGTTTTTAATGGTTCTTTTTTTAATTCCTAAAATGGGTCCGAAGACATATCCCCAAAGGTATTTGCTCCAGACTGTTGTAAGAAATTTGGCTTTAAGTGATGGGCTGTAGTTGGATTCATCAACTAATCTGCCCTGTGAAACGGAAACCGGTGTTTCAGCTATTACCAAATAATCTCCGTCTTCCATAATCTCTTTTGCAGGATTTATGATTGAATTTAAATTTTCATTAGGTTTAATATATCCGGTTTCAATTGGTATTACAATGTAGTCTCCATTAGTTATGTGTTTAATATTTTCCAAATTCTTACTCATAAAATTCCTTCAACTATTTAATATAAATAATATATTGTATTTATTATTATTTAAGGTGATTTCAATGGAAAAATCTATAACATATTTTGAAAAAGAAGGAGTCTGTAAAATTTTATAGGCTTATTTGATTTTAATGTGTTTTTCAGTCCAATTTTGCATTTGATAGTCTAAAAATGTCAGGATTCCATTTTTGGTTTTGTATATTTTCTTTATTTTTTCAGGATTGGTTTGTCTGTAGTAATTTTCGACTTTATTTGATGTTTTTTCTATATTTTCATCATCAAGATATTCTACGTATCTGTGGAAGTGATTTATGATATGTTTTCTTATGAAATCTTTTAAAACAACTGGTATGGCCGTATATTTTTGTAAATATTGTTTAAATTGTTCTATTGCTTCTTTTTTTGAGTTTTGTCTGAAACAGTTTTTTAATTCTTGTGCATTTTCGTAAATATGGTCTCTTTGTTTTCCATTAATCTTGTTTCTTCTACAATATACTTTTAATTTATGGTTTATTGTTTGAAACAGATGAAATATGCACAATTGATGTTTTACTTCTATTTCATCTGCTACATTACGATACATTGGGAATAAATCGGTTGTTAGGCAAATGAATGGTTTATTTTCTGTTGATTCTAAGATAAATTTTTTCGTGTTTTTTGGTATTCTGCGACGTACTATTCGTTCTGTGACTGGAATATTGAGTATTGCATCAAATAAAGTTAATCTGTAGTGTCTAGTTCCATTAAGTCTTAAAAATTGCTCATCATATAAATAATAGCCAGAATATTCAAATTTTTCATTGCTGATGCTTTCTTCGTGATTTTTGTCAGACCAGTTCTTGATTGTTTGATGAGATATTCTGATTCCAAGGAATATTTCAAAGTATTTACTTATTTTACGAAGTGATTGGTACCCTATTTTCATTATTCCTGGAATTTTATCCATTATTTCTTGTAAAAATTGTTTATTTTCACCAATTAATGGATTATTGTATATTCCGAATTTTTTTCCACATTTTTTGCATTGATATTGCTGTTCTTTGAATTCTGTTGTTTTTCCATTAGTATTTTGTTTGTTTTTCTTTATTGTGCCTTTTTTGATTATTTTGTGGCTTCCACAAACTGGACAAATGGGATTATCATATTTAAAAGTATTATTTTCATCTAAAAATAGTTTATGATTAGTATTTTCAAAATTAGGTGTTTTATTCAATCTTTTTGAAATAATTTTTTCTTGATCAATTTTTTCATCAAAAAAATCATAAAGTTTAAGTTGTATGAAGTCTATATTACTATTGAGGGCAGATTTGTTTTGTTTGGTCATAAAATATTATTTGTCCTCACTTATTAAAGTATTTTACTATTTTTAAATCATTTATATTAAAATTAAAGAAAAATTAGAATGAAATTTCATCAAAATGAAAGTTCAACTGTAAAAAATTAAAAAACAAATAAGCCTATAAAATTTTACAGACTCAAAAGAAGGAGAAAATTACACTGATGAATTAATTTCTCTTGTTAAACAAAGATTGGATGAATCTGATGAGATTAGATATATTCTTATTGCTTCAGCATCAGGCGCATCAGCTTTGAAATTAGCAGATGCTATTGAAGGGGATGCACAAATAATTAATGTAAGTCATCATGCCGGATTCAGCGGACCAAATGAAGTGGATATCTCCGATGAAATGATTGACAAACTTGAAGAAAAAGGTGTTGACACTTTTATAGGGTCTCATGCATTTAGTGGGGTCGGTCGCGGAATCACTAATAAATTAGGAGGTATAAATCCTCCGGATATCATAGCAGATACTCTTCGTATGTTTTCACATGGGGTAAAAGTAGCTTGTGAAATCTCCATTATGGCTGCTGATGCGGGTTTAATTCCTGTTGATGAAGAAATCATAGCTATTGGTGGCCGTGCACAGGGTGTTGACACTGCAGTTGTTTTAACTCCTGCCAACATGACTAATGTTTTTGATTTGAATATTCATGAAATTATAGCTATGCCTCGCCAATAGCTTCTTTTTATTTTTTATTTTTTTAATATGATGATGGTTAATGGTTAAATGGAATATGTGAAATAAGTAATTTTATAATAGATTATTTATTGGGTGTGATTCGATAGATTCAGTATCAAGTTCTGCAGCTGCTTCTGCGATAAACATATCAGTTTGTGCAATAGCTGGGAAACAGATTGTTGCATTATCGATAGGTCCAAATAAAACAAAGTCTCCTCCGACCATTACCTGAAGAATGTTTGCACCGATATCACAAACAGTAAATGCGGTTTTGTTTCCGCTTTCGTTTTTGTAATCTCTTAACCAGTCCCAAGCAGACGGGATGTTGTGAATACCTGATCCTACAGGATATCCCCATTTGGATTTTTCTGCAAAAGTGGCACTGCCTGCAATACCTGCACCCTGTCCTAATGGAGTTACAGCAGTATCCATCATAAATTTGGTAATTCCGCAGTCTTCAGCTACTTCAAGTAAACCTTTTTCGTAAGATCCGTCGTCTCCGTCTTCCCACATAGCTATTTTTCCCTGAACAGTACTGTTCATTGGATTGAATCCTAAGATAATGGAAGAGTCAATGTCAGTTTCTTTAAGTGCTTCAAGTTCGGATTTTTCTGCAGACATGTTGATTGAATTGTAGATAGCTCTTTGAGTTAAACCGACTTCATCAGCATATCTTGCACCGGCTACTCTAGCATCTCCGGAAGTGGAGTCTATAAGAAATGGAAGTTCATAGTTGTCTCCAACAAATTCAAGATATTTTACAATAGCTTCTTCAGTTTGTCCGAAAACTTGAGCAATACAAGGATTCCCTGTTACATCAGACATTTCAATCATGTCAGTAAGGAGTTTGTCTGCTTTTTCTTTGTCGAAATCTCCGGTTAATTCATCATTAACGATGTTGTGTCCGCCGTAAAAGATAGTACCACACAAAACTGTAGGATATTCTCCTGGCTGTCCACCCATTTTTACTCCACCAAAATCAAATACGGTTTGTTCTTTATCAAATTTAAACATTTAAATTACCTTTGTTTGTTTTTGCAATCTCGAAGATACATGAATTATCAAATATTATTTAATAAAACTACAGTTTTCTTTAATAATGTCACAATAAAAATTTGAACATTATTGTAATTATATAAAAATATTTTAATTTTATTAAATAATATTCATTAAATATTCTTTTTAATTAATTTATTTTCAATATTTCTTTGAGATTATTTAATAGTATACTGTTTAGATATATATAAAACTATTGTATTTTATTCAATATTTATTTTTATTTTTTAATTAACTTTTTATTTTTATTTAATTTTTTTATTTATTTTTATTTTTTAATAATTTTATTTTTTTTCAATTTTTTGACGTAAAATAGATTTGTTTTGCCTTTTTTTCAAAAATAGGAGGTATAACTTAACTGTTTTTAATAAGTTAATATTTAATCATGATTAATATTAAAAAAGTTGATTATTAATGTTAATATTTTATTTTATGTTGTATTGAGTGGTATTTTGATTAATTATAAATTGAGCAATTAAAAAAAGATATATTGGATATTTATAAGTGATATATTTGAATTTAATTGGTATTACTGTCTTTTTAATATTTTTATCATGCTAAAATATTGTTTATTTCTTTTTTATAATTTTATTTTAATTTTAATATGCATTTTAGTTATTTTTAAAATATTTAGATAATTATACACCATTTCATGGCTGAATAATAGGTCAAATGGATTTATTTTAATTTTTTTTAATTAAAATTTAAAAAGTAGTGGCATTTAAATATTAGTTGTTACAAAAATAGTTAACATATTTAAAGAGTATGTGGGGTTAACTCGTGAAATTTATAGATGATGCAATCAAAGAATCCGAAGAAAGAATGGAAGAGAAAGCACCTAAAAAAATTTCCTCAGATATTGATAATGATTTAATAAAATTATTTAAACAAAATAAAACTAATATTTTTGTTGTTGGTGCTGGGGGAGCAGGTAATAATACTATTTCTAGGTTAAATGAAATAGGAATCGAAGGAGCTACAACAATTACTGTAAACACTGATGCTCAAGATTTATTTTATAGCCAGTCTAGTAAAAAAATCCTCTTAGGAAAACAAACATGCGGCGGATTAGGTGCTGGTGGAGATCCTTCTGTTGGTGAAGAATGTGCTGAAGAAACAGAAGATGAACTTAGAGATGAACTTGAAGGTGCAGACATGGTATTTGTAACCTGCGGACTTGGTGGAGGAACAGGTACTGGTTCAGCACCAATCATTGCTAAATTAGCTAAAAAAGCAGGTGCATTAACTGTTGCTGTAGCTACTATGCCTTTCTCAGCTGAAGGTATTAGAAGAAGGGAAAATGCAGAAAATGGTTTGGAAAAACTTAAATCAGCAGCTGATACTGTAATTATTATTCCAAATGATAAATTATTGGAAGTAGCACCAAACCTTCCTTTAAACAAAGCATTCATGGTTTCTGATGAAATCTTAGGTAGGGCAGTTAAAGGTATTACTGAACTGATTACTAAAAGTGGTCTTGTAAGTTTGGACTTTGCTGATATTAAAAGTATTATGGGCAGTTCCGGTATGGCTATGATTGGTATGGGAGAATCTGATTCTGGCGACAGGGCATTAGAATCTGTCCATGAAGCATTAAGCAGCCCATTATTAGATATTGATATTTCCAATGCTACTGGTGCTTTAATTAATATTGCAGGTAGTTCTGACATGACTTTACATGAATCAGAAAAAATCGTGCAAGTTGTTGCTGATAAATTAGATCCTGAAGCTAACATTATTTGGGGTGCTCAAATTGATGAAAGCTTGGAGAATACTATTAGAACAACTATTGTTGTTTCAGGTATTTCTGAATCTAAAGACAGTAATTCTATAACTGATGATGATTTTGAAGATTCTCAAGAAACTACTTCTAATGAAGATCAATTAGATGATTTCATTGATGGAATATTCTAATTCCATTTTTCTTTTTTTTTATTTTCATAGAAAACTTTATTAATAAATAAAATTAAAAATTATTTCATTACTATTATTTTATTATAATTCACTACTATGGGATTAAATTCTGTAGTTTTTTATTAAAGGGTATTTATATGAATGTTCAAGAACGTTTTGATAAAACTATTAAAGATTGTAAAAGGGTATTGAAAGTATCAAGAAAACCGGACAAACAGGAATATTTGGAATTTTCAAAAATTGTAGCAATTGGAATTGCTATTATTGGTGTTGTTGGGTTTATAATTGTATTAATCGGTGAATTAATAGGATTATAATTAATTCAGTTTTACAAATTTAATCTCAGGAAATTATAATAAAATTTAATTTGTAATGTTAATTTTATTTCAAAATTTAATTTTTTGAAAACTTTAAATACTATTATCAATATAGATATAGATATTATAAGAATCTAATTATTTCATGATTCGTTTCTTGTTTAATTATGTTTTTATAATAACTTTTAACTTAACTATATGATTTTATTAACTTAAAAATAGGTGATTTTTTCATGGAAGATGCTAATAGTTCCATATATGCTCTTAAAACCTCTGCAGGTCAGGAAAGAAATGTTGCTAGACTTTTAGCTCATAAAGCTATCAGTGTTGAAGGCATAGGTATTTCTGCAATTCTTGTCCCAGAATCTTTAAAAGGATATATATTAGTAGAATCTTCAACAAAAATAGATTTAAGGAATCCGGATCTTAAAGTGCCTCATTTAAGAGGTGTTGTAGAAGGTAAACATGGAATTACTTTTGAAGAAGCTAAAAGATTCTTGAAACCTGAACCTATCATTTCCTCTATCCAAAAAGGAAGTGTTGTTGAACTTATTTCTGGTCCGTTTAAAGGAGAAAGAGCAAAAGTGGTTCGTATTGATGAATCACGTGAAGAAGTAGTTCTAGAGTTAATAGAAGCAGCAGTACCTATTCCGGTTACTGTAAAAGCTGATCAAATTAGAATTATTCAAAAGGAGGCTGACTGATGGCTAAAGATACAGTTGAAATTCTTATCGAAGGCGGAAGCGCAACTCCTGGACCTCCATTAGGTCCAGCATTAGGACCTTTCGGTATTAACATGATGCAAGTAGTTGAAGAAATTAATAATAAAAGTGCAGACTTTGCAGGAATGAAAGTACCTGTTAAAGTTAGCATTGATAGAGATACTAAAGAATTTGAAATTGAAATTGGTACTCCTCCAACTACTTCTCTCATTATGGAAGAACTCGGCATTGAAAAAGCTTCTCATGAGCCAGGTGCAGATATTGTAGCTGATTTACCTATTGACAAAGCTTTAAAAATAGCTAGGATGAAATTTGATTCATTATTAGCTAATGATTACAAAGCAGGTGTCAAAGAGGTAATGGGAACCTGTGTAAGTATGGGACTTTCTGTTGATGGTAAAGACCCAAGAGAAGCACAAAAAGATGTTGATGCTGGAAAATACGATGATGTTTTAGTTGAATAAACATTATCTATTCAAATTTAAAATTCAAACTTATAAAACAGTGTATATGATGTTATAATTGCGATTATAATTGATATACTGTTTAATTCATGCAATCGAAGAAGAATTTTTTCTTTAATCGATTACTCATGAAACCAAATTTAAAAAAATAATCCAATGAACACTTATTTGTTCATGGGGGATAATATGACACAAGAAGTATTAGAAGCGGTGAAGGAGGCAAAAGAACAATCAAAGCCGAGAAACTTCACACAGTCTGTGGATATGATTGTTAATATTCGCGACTTAGATGTCAAAAAACCAGAAAATAGGTTTAATGAGGAAGTTACTCTTCCTAACGGCCGTGGCAAAGAAGTTAAAATCGGAGTCATAGCTGATGGGGAACTTATTGTTCAAGCTAAAGATGCTGGTGTCGCTCTTGTGATTAATAAAGCGGATTTAGAAGAGTTAGGAAAAGACAGAAAAGCAGCTAAAAAAGCAGCAAACTCTGTTGATTTCTTTATAGCTCAAGCTGATATGATGCCACTTGTTGGTAGATTTTTAGGTCCAATTCTTGGTCCTCGTAATAAAATGCCAAAACCAGTGCCAGCTAGTATCAAATTAGATCCACTTTTAGAAAGATTACAAAGCACAGTTAAAGTTGGTATCAAACAACAACCTGCTATTCAGATTATTGTTGGAAGCCAAGATATGTCAGATGAAGATTTAGCTGAAAATATTGAAACTGTTCTTACAGTCTTAGACCGCCATTTAGATAAAGGAAGAAATCAAATTAAATCCATGTTTATTAAAACAACTATGGGTCCAATAGTGAGGGTGATCTAATGGCTCATGTTGCTGAATGGAAAAAAGAAGAAGTTAATGAGCTTAAATCTTTAATTGATAAATATGATGTTATCGGGATTGTAGATTTATTAAACATTCCTGCAAAACAGCTTCAAGAAATGAGGAAATCTCTTCATAACAAAGCTGTCATCAGAATGTCAAAAAAGAATCTTATTGATTTAGCTCTCGAAGATTGTAATGCTAGTAAAAACAACATTGTTGATTTATCAGAGCATATGGAAGGTCAAGTTGCAGTTATTGCAACTGAAATGAATCCTTTCAAATTGTATAAAATATTAGAAGACAGTAAAACTTCAGCTCCTGCTAAACCAGGTGCTATTGCTACTGATGATATTGTTATACCTGAAGGAGACACAGGTTTTGAACCAGGTCCATTCCTCGGTGAATTACAACAAGTTGGAATTCCAGCTAAAATTGATAAAGGTAAAATTGTTGTTTCTAAAGAAACCGTTCTTGTAGAAGCAGGTGAAGAAGTATCTGCTGCTGTTGCAAGTACTTTATCAAGAATGGATATTAATCCTATGGAAGTTGGGATCGATTTAAGAGCAGTATACGAAGAAGAAGCAATTTATACTTCTGAAGTACTCGCAATCGACGAAGAACAAACTTTAGCAGATGTTCAAAATGCATTCAGAAATGCATTCAACTTGTCTGTTAATGCAGCTATTCCTACAGAGGAAACTATTTCCACAATCATTACTCTTGCTTATACCAGAGCAATCAATGTTGGTGTTGATGCAGCAATAATGACTTCTGAAACCTCAGAGCCAATAATTGGTCTCGCACAAGCTAAAATGTTAGCTTTAGCATCCGAAGTATCAGGTACTGAAGGAGCTTTAGATGATGAATTAGCTGAAAAACTTTCTAACGTAGCAGTTGCAGCAGCTCCTGTTGTTGAAGAAACTGTTGAGGAAGAAGAGGAAGAAGAAGAGGAAGAAGATGCAGAAGAAGAAGCAGCAGCTGGGTTAGGGGCTCTCTTCGGTTAAAATAATTAATTAAAATTTTTTATTATTATAAACCTTACAAATTAGATTATAAAACTAATGGTGATAACATGGAATATATATATGCGGCAATGATTTTGCACAGTGCAGATAAAGATATTAACGAAGAAAATGTTAAAAGTATTATAGAGGCAGCAGGAATTGAAGCTGATGATGCTAGAATTAAAGCATTAATCGCAGCTTTAGAAGATGTTGACATTGATGAAGCAATGGAAACTACTGCTATGGCAGCAGCTCCTGCAGCAGCAGCTCCAGCAGCAGCTGAAGCAGCTGTAGAAGAAGAGGAAGAAGAAGAGGAAGAGGAAGAAGAAGCTGAAGAAGCAGCAGCAGCTGGTTTAGGAGCTTTATTCGGATAGATTTTTTCTATCTTTTTCTTTTCTTTTTTATTAACTACTATTTTTATTAATTAAAACTTATTTTCAACTTAACACTTATTTTAAGCACTTACTAATGTGATTACTTTTTCTAAAAATATATTTATTATATTAAAAACAAATAGTAAATTATAATAAATAGATTTTAAAATTGATTGAAATGCTTGAAATATTCGATAAACTTGGTTATAAAAAACAAAAATGTAAAACTTGTGGACATGAATTTTACGCACAAGTTGACAGGGATACCTGTGGGGATGCTCCATGTGATGAATATGAATTTATTGGAAATCCTGCAACTGATAAACCTTATACTTTATATGAAATTCAACAAGTTTTCAGAGAATTTTTAGAAAAAGAGGGACATACTCCTATTAAGAGATATCCTATTTTAGCTAAAAGATGGAGAGATGATGTATTTTTAGTTGGAGCTTCTATATTCTGTTTCCAGCCTTGGGTTACTTCAGGTATGGTTAAACCGCCAGCAAACCCTTTAGAAATTGAACAACCTTCTGTTCGTTTAAATGATGTTGATAATGTTGGAAGAACAGGTAGACACATGACCTGTTTTACAATGGGATCTCACACTGTAATAAATACTGAAGAAAATTTCATTTACTGGGAAGATGAGACAATAAGACTTTGTCATGAGTTCTTTAAATATATTGGAATTAACACTGAGGAAATCTGCTTTATCAAATCATGGTGGAGTGGTGGAGGTAATGAAGGACCTTGTTACGAAGTTTGTGTTCGTGGTGTGGAATTAGCTACTTTGGTTTTCATTCAATATAAAACTTTAGACAATGGCGAAAAAGAAGAAATTCCAATTAAAGTTGTAGATACAGGTTATGGTTTGGAAAGAATAGCTTGGATTTCTCAGGGAACTCCTACTGCTTATGATGCATGTTTTGCTCCTGTAGTGGATAAGTTAAAAGAATTAACTGATGTTAAGGTCAATACTGATATTTTGGCCCGTAATGCTCAAATAGCTGGTATGATGGATATTGAGGACATTGGAGATATTAAAGAGCTTCGTCAACAGGTGGCTAATAGTTTAGGCATTACTTTAGATGAACTTTTAGAATCTGCAGAACCTATGGAAGCAATTTATATTATTGCAGACCATACCCGTTGTCTTGCTTTCATGCTGGCTGACGGAATTATTCCTTCAAATGTAAAGGAAGGTTATTTGGCCCGTTTAGTTTTAAGAAGAACTATCCGTTTCATGAAAGAGTTAAACATGAAAGAGTCTTTGGCAGAGGTTATGGGAATTCAGCTTGAATTTTTAACTAAATTCTATCCTGAAATTAAAGATTCTGAAGATCATATTATGAATATTATTTCTCTTGAAGAGGAAAGATATCAATCTACTATTAAAAAAGGAACCAGTATTGTTAAAAGATCAATTAAACGTCTTAAAAAAGAAGGTAAAACAGAAATGCCTTTAGACATGTTAATGGATTTATATGATGCTCATGGAATTCCTCCGGAAACAGTTGTTGAAATAGCTGGAGATAATTTTACTGTAAATGTTCCGGATAATTTTTTTACTCTTGTAGCAGGAGCTCATGAAAAAGACACCTCCAATAAAAAGGAATCTTTTGAAATTGATTATCCTGAAACAGATTTATTATTCTATAAAGATTTTAATCAGAAAGAATTTGAAGCAGAAGTTTTAGGAGTAGTTGAAAAAGACGGTAAAAACACATTGGTATTTGATAAAACAGTATTTTATCCTGAAGGAGGAGGTCAACCTTCTGATGTAGGTACAATTTCTGTTGATGGTGCTGTTGTTAATATCAATTATGCTGAAAAAGTTAACAATGTGGTATTGCATCATGTAGATGGTGATGTTGATTTGGATAACTTTGTTGGTAAAAAAGTTGAAGGTAAAATCGACTGGAACAGGAGAATTACTTTAGCCCGCCATCATTCAGCAACTCACCTTATTGTAGCAGCTGCCCGTAAAATCTTAGGTGAACATATTTGGCAAGCAGGTGCTCAAAAAGGAGTATCCAGATCCCGTATAGATTTATCTCATTATAAACGTATTTCTCAAGAGGAACTTAATGAAATTGAGAAATTAGCTAATGAATATGTAATGGACAATATTGAATTGGATATTAAATTTTATACAAGGGATGAAGCAGAATCATTATATGGATTTAAACTTTATCAGGGTGGTATTGTGCCGGGTAAGTCAATTCGTGTTGTTAAAATACCGGGTATTGATGTTCAGGCTTGTGCAGGAACTCATGTTTTAAGAACTGGTGATATCGGTCCAATTAAAATCAATAAAACCGAAAGGGTTCAGGACGGTGTTGAAAGGATTGATTTCTCAGCAGGTACAGCTGCAGTTGATTCAATTCAGAACGAAAACAAACTGCTTCGTGAAAGTTCAGGAATATTTAAAGTCGATGACGATCAACTTCCAAAAACCTGTGACAGGTTCTTTTCTGAATGGAAAGCACAAAAAAATGAAATTGACAAGTTAAAGTCTGAAATAGCTAGTTTAAAAATGAATTCATTAGCTGATGATGTTACTGAAATTAATGGTCTTAAAGTTGTTAAACAGTTAATTGATGCTGATTTTAAAGAGCTTCAAAAGATTGCAACTGACTTTACAGATAATGACAAGGCTGATGTTGTTTTAATGGGTAACAATGACGGTAAAATTGTTGGTGCAGCTTCCCAAAATGCTATTGATGCAGGCATAAAAGTAAATGAAATAATTAAAAAAGCTGCAGGGGTTCTTGGTGGTGGCGGCGGTGGCCGTTTAACTCTTGCTCAGGGAGCAGGGCCTAAATGCGAGAACATGAATGAAGCATTAAATATTGCTATTGACCTTATTTAGATAATAGGGTCTTTAACAATAATGCTTATAAATGTTAAAATTAAAAGTTTATATTAGCTGTTATATTTTTTTTAGTAATGGCGATTTTAATCTAAATTTTTTGAAATAATTTGATATTTATGTTTGATGTTCATTTGGTACTGTTGTTTATAGGATTTTTACTTTTAGTCTGTGTATTGTTAAGTAAATTCACAGCTAAAATCGGTGTTCCCGCATTATTGATTTTTTTAATTGTAGGTTTGATTTTAGACACCAACCAGGTTATATCATCATCGATAACGAATTATAATATGATTCAATCGATAAGTATTTTTGCTCTGATTATTATCATGTTTTCGGGGGGTTTGGACACTGAACTTGCCAACATTAAAAGAGTAACATGGGAAGGAATCTCTTTATCTACCGTCGGTGTTTTTATTACTGCAATTGTTGTAGGAATACTGGTTCATTTACTATTCGGGTTAGGATGGTTGGATTCATTTTTAATAGGTTCAATTATATCTTCTACAGATGCTGCAGCAGTGTTTTCAATTTTTAAAACACAAAAGTTACATATTAAAGATAATTTGGATCACATGCTTGAGTTAGAAAGTGCTACAAACGATCCTATGGCTTATATACTTGTAACATCAGTGATTTATTTAATAATTCATCCTGAGACATCTATGTTGCTTCTAATATTTAATTTCTTTAAATCACTGGCTTTAGGTTTAATAATGGGAGCAATTTTAGGTAAAGGATTTTCAAAATTGCTTGCAAGGATTAAATTAAGCGTTGAGGGATTGTATCCGGTACTGTTATTGTCTGCAGCTATTCTTTCATTTGCAGCTACTGAAGTTGTTGGGGGAAATGGATTCCTGTCAGTATATATTGCGGCAGTAATAATAGGTAATTGTAAAATCAAATATAAATATACTCAATTATCCTTTTTCGAAGGTATTGCATGGATTATGCAGATTGTGATGTTTGTATTACTTGGTGCATTTTCATCAATAAAGGAACTTATACCTATGTTAATTCCGGCAATATGGATTGCAATGATACTGACATTTGTGGCAAGGCCAATTGCAGTACTGATATCTTTGGCTCCATTTGATATAGACAGACCTTCAAAGGCGTTTGTTTCATGGGCAGGAATTAAAGGGGCAGTACCTATTGTATTTGCATTTTATCCATTGGTACATGGTATTTATAATGCACAAATGATATTTGATATTGTAATGGTTGTTACTTGTATTTCAGTACTGGTACAGGGATCTACTCTTAAATTTATGGCTGGACACCTTAAAGTATTAAAAGAGGAATAATATGAATTATGATGTAGTTATAGCACGTTATGGTGAAATTGGTTTAAAAAGCTCAAAAGTAAGAGCACGTTTTGAGCGCAAATTGGTTAAAAATATTAAAGCAGCTATTGACTGTGAAGTTGACAGAAACCAGGGAAGAATATATATCTTTCCAAAAAACTATGGCGAGTGTTTGGAAAATTTAAATAAGGTATTTGGTGTTGTATCTTACTCTCCGGCTGTTTCAACATATGGAAACTATGAAGATATTGAAAAAACATTAGGTGAATATGTAGATAATCTTGTTGATGATGGATTCATAGGCAAAGATACAAGATTTGCCATAAAATGCAGAAGGGTTGGAAACCATGATTTCACATCTCAGGAAATGGCTGCATTCTGCGGTTCTGTAGTTGTTAAAAAAGTAGGATGTCCTGTTGATTTAACAAATCCTGAACTTAAAATTTATGTTGAAGTAAGAGATGATGAAGCTTTTATTTATCATGAAAAAATTGACGGTCCGGGAGGCCTTCCACTGGGAACTCAGGGAAAGGTTGTTGTTTTGGTGTCCAGCGGTATTGATTCTCCGGTGGCAGCTTATCTTATGATGAAAAGAGGATGCGAGGTTATAGCACTTCATTGTGATAATGCTCCATTTACAGGACCTAAAGTTCATGAAAACTTTGATAAAATAATTGATCAGCTTCAAAGTTATGCAAAAGGAGTTCCTATTACAAAAAAAGTTGTAAAATATGGGGAGTATTTGCAGCAGGCTAAAGACTGTGCTCCGGAAAAAATGACCTGTGTTTTATGCAAGTCAGGGATGTATAAAATAGCTGAAAAATTAGCACATAAATATGGAGCATCAGCTATTGTAGACGGAAGCAGTGTAGGTCAGGTAGCTTCACAGACATTGTCTAATATATTGGCTACCCGTCATGGTGTTGACATGCCGATTTTAAGCCCTTTGATAGGTCTGGACAAATTGGAAATTACCAGAATAGCTGAAGATATCGGAACTTTTGAAATTTCTAAATTGGATGACGGGGGATGTCATGCAGTTCCCAAATATCCTGAAACAAAAGCAGATGTTGACAGGGTTGAAGAGGCTTGCAGGGCAATGAATCAAAAAGAAGCTATTGAAAAAGCCTTTGATTCCATTGATTAATCTTTTTTCTTCTTTTTTTTAAATTCTGATGTAACTTATTTTTTACTTTTCAAAATTATTTGATAAATCTTAAATATATCCTTATAATATAAATATAAATCATATTCAAAATTTGTTTAGTTTTGATAAATTTATTTTGAATTTATAGATGTGTGTTTTGCTGGTTTAAAGCTAGTTTAACTTATTGTGGGGGTTATAATGATATATTGGTGATGTTTGATAATATAAAAACTTTCAAAAACTTAAAATTTTCAAAATAAAATAAAAAGGAGGATACTCATGGATAAGAAAATTTTATTAATCTGTCTCATAGCTATTGTGGCATTTTCAATATCTTGTGTAAGTGCAGCAGATAGTAATGAGATAGTTATGAATTCATCTGATGCAATTGGTATTAGTGAAGACATATCTGTCGATGATGTTGTATTTGCTAATCAGATAAGTTCAGAGGATTCTCAGGTAGTTGGCGATTCTCCATCTGGTGAGGTGTGGGTAGCAACTACTGGTAGTGATGATAATGATGGTAGTCAAGCTAGTCCTGTAGCTAGTGTCAGCAAAGCTGTAGACTTAGCTCAAAGTGGATCTACTATTCATATTAAAGAAGGAACTTATAATCAGGGAAAAATAAGTCTTAATAAAACTTTATCTTTTGTTGGTGAAGGTAATGTTATATTAAGTAGTAATGGTGCAAATGTATTTGAATGTCTTGAAAATGACTGTACTTTAGAATTCACTAATCTTGTTTTCACAGGGGTTTCATCTGCTAGTGGTAGTTCCTGTGGTTTAAGAGTAGGTGGTAATGGAAATCTTAAAGTAATTAATTGTACTTTTACAGATATTAGTGCTAAATTTGGTGCAATGCAGTTATACACAACAGGTGTTGCAGATATTATTAATTCTACAATAAAAGATGTGACCTGTGGAGTAACTAGGGGATCTATTGTTTATATTTCAGGCACTGGTGAATATAATTTTGATAATTTGTCTATTATTAATCCTAAATTATCTGATTCTGTAACTGGTGCTGCGGTACATTTAAGAAATGTGTTTTATTTAGATAACAAAGATGCAACTGTAACTTTAACTAATTCTCGTATAACTGGAGCTAGTGGACCTATGATGTCTCTTATAGAAAATAAGGGTACTTTAACTATTTCCAATACTGTAATTTCCAATAATGTAATTGGAAAAACAGAAAGTGGAATTAATGGTCAATATTTGTTATATTTGGGCTATGCTAATTTTGTAACTGCATTAAATATGACTAACTGTATAATTGAAAACAATACTTTTGGTAATGCAGATACTAGTGCATTAGCTTATATTTTTAAAAATTCCATTGTTAATTTAACTTATTCTTCTATTATGAATAATGGATTCAGTAAAAATTTAAATATTGCATCTGGAGTTACTCCAACTGTTAATTTAGATTACAACTGGTGGGGAACTAATACTTATACTGGTGATAATGTAAATAAATGGGTAGTTATGAGTACTCCTGAAACTACTATTGATGCTGAAAGTGGTAAAGCTATTGATGTAAGTGTTAACTTTAATCATTATACTGATGCTTCTGGTAGTATTCAAGATTTAGCTCAGTCTATTTCTGGAATTAATGTTGACTTTAGTGCTGTTAGTGGTACTTTAAGTAAAAATAATGTAGCTAGTGTAGATGGTATAGCTACTGTAACATACACTACTACAACTAATGATAAAATCACTGCTAAATCAGGTAGTCAAAGTTTAACTATTGATGTTGTTGCAAAACAAGCAGCAGCTGATATTTGGGTAGCAACTACAGGTAGTGATGATAATGATGGTAGTCAAGCTAATCCTGTAGCTACTATTGCAAAAGCTATTGAACTTGCTGGAGATGGTTATACTATTCATATTGCTGATGGTAATTATGTAAATGATAAAACTTTAAGCATTTCTAAAAGTTTAACTTTAGAAGGTAGTGCTAATACAGTAATTGATGGTAATGCTTCAAAAATTATGGAAGTAACTGCTGATGCAACTGTTGTTTTAACTAATTTGTCTTTCACAAATGGTAATGATGCTCTTGTAGGTGCTATTTCAAATGAAGGTAAGTTAACCATTTCTAACTCTAACTTTTATTCAAATAAGGCCACTGGTAATTCTGGAACTATAATTACTAATAAAAATAAATTAAATATTAATAATTCTAAATTTTATCAAAATTCTGCAGGCAAAGGTGTTGTAAACAATCAAAATGATACATTATTAGTTATTGATAATTCTGAGTTTTATAATAATGATATGACTTCATTTTCTAATTCTTATGGTATAGTTTATACAACTTCAGCAAATGCAACTATCTCCAATACTGTATTTAGAAATAATGCTGTTAAATATGGTGGAGCTATTTATGCAACTAAATCATCTGATGCAACTATAGGTATTGTTAATATAATTAATTCTACATTTGAAAGTAATAGTGCAAATACTGGTCAGGGAGGAGCATTATTTGTTTCTGGTGGAGAATGTATTATAAAAGAATCTATGTTTATTAATAACAAAGCTAATCCTGGAAAATTCACTGGTGGTCAGGGAGGAGCAATATACACTTCATTAAACGGTAATGTCAGTGTTACAGATTCTGTTTTCAAAAACAATCAGGCTAAATTAGGTGCTGCATTATACTTAAATGGTGGCAGTAATTCAACCATTTCATATTCAGTTTTATTAGATAATGTTGCTGAAGGAGACTATGCAATATCTAATGCTGAATCTGCATCTGGTGTTGCTACAGTTAATTACAACTGGTGGGGAACTAATTCTCCTAAGAATTTAGTGCCTTCAACAGTAACATTAAACAATTGGGTAATCATGAGTGCAGATCCAACTACTGTAACAGATGCTGAAATAGGTGATGTAAAAACAATATCTGTTAATTTCAACAAATATTCAAGTTTTGATACTATAAATGGCTTGTCAAAACCTCTTCCTGCTATTGATGTAGAATTTAGTGCTGTTAATGGTACTTTAGCAAGTAATCTTGTTTCTACTGTTAATGGTGTTGCTGCTGTTTCATACACTGTAAATGGCAATGATCAGATTGCTGTTAAATCAGGTAGTCAAACTTTAACTATTGAAGTTGTTGCAAAACTTCCAGTAACTGATGTTTGGGTATCATCTACTGGTAGTGATGCAAATGATGGTAGTCAGGATAGTCCTGTAGCTACTATTGCAAAAGCAATTGAATTAGTTGCTGAAGGTTACACTATTCATGTAGGTGAAGGTACTTATATTGCTAATTCTTTAACAATAGCTAAATCATTTGCAATGATTGGTTCAGGAAAAGTTATCATTGATGGTAATGCTTCTAAAATCATGAATATAAATGAGAATACAATTGTTAACTTCACTAATGTTGCATTTACCAATGCATTAAATAATTATGGTGGAGTTATGCAAAGTAAAGGAACTGTAAACTTAAATAATGTAAGCATTTACAAAAACACTCAAAAATCAGGAAGTACTCCTACTGTAAGTTCAATATATAATACTGGTGTAATGACTATTGTTAATTCAAATATTTATGAAAATGACGGTTACGGATTAATATTTAATTCAGGTAATCTTGATATTATCAATACATCTATTTCCAGTAATAATGTTGGTAAAGGTACTACTTATGCATTTTTATATATTGATGGTGGTGCTGTAAATGTAATTAACTCTACACTATCTGATAATACTGCTAGATTAGGTGGTATTTGGCTTAATAAAGGAACTTTAAATGTTAATAATGCAACATTTGAAAATAATGTAGTTACTGTAGGAAATGGTGGAGCAATTCACATTGAATCTGATTCAAGTACTGCAACCATTAAAGATTCCAAATTCATTGGAAACAAAGCTAATAAAGATGGTGGAGCTATTTATAATAAAGGTACCTTAAATATTGAAACTTCCATTTTTGATGCTAATGCAGCTTCCAATGGAAATACTGGTTATTATGGTGATGATATTTACAATTCAGGTATTTTAACTTTACATTACTCTGCATTACTTGGAAAAGGAACTAATAAATTAATTTACAATGAAGGCCGTGAACCAAGTGCTAATGCTCAATATAACTGGTGGGGAACTAACAGCAATCCTTCAACTTTAGTTGGTGCTGGTTTAGATTATTATGATGAACCATGTGATGATGTTGATGTTTCTAACTGGGTTGTCATGAGTGTTGATCCAACAAGTATTGAAAAGGTCATAGTTGGAAATGAAAAAATTTTAACAGTTAACTTCAATCATTATAATGCAAATGGCGTAATTAAAGAATTAGCTAAATCTATTCCATCTATTAATGTTAATTTTGAAGCTGTTAATGGAACTTTATCCAGTGATGTTGCAGCTACTGATAATGGGGTAGCTAGTGTAACTTACACTGTAAAAGGTAATGATCAAATTACTGTTAAATCAGGCAGTCAAACTTTAACCGTTCCAGTTACCACTAAAGAATTAACCAATATTGTAACTAATGAAACATTCTTTGATTACTTTGGTGATGACGGAATGTTATTGGGAGATATTACTTTTGATACTTTGATATTCAAAGGTGAATTCTCTAATCTTGGTGTAAATGTTGTTTATGTTCCAAGAGCTATTGTTATTAATGGTGATAATGCAGTATTAAGAAATATTGCAATAATGTGTGAACAAGGAACTACTTTAAATAATTTAACTTTAAATGCTACTGATTATGTTGCTGATACTGATGGTGTACTTATATATGCTATCGGTAGTGATGTCACAGTGAATAATATTACTATTGATTATAATGCTACTGATGGTTCTAATAATGCAATTGCAGTTTATGCTAGTGGTGCAGATAACTTTAAATTAGTAAACAGTACAATTACTTTTACTGGAAACAATGTTGACGGTAAAGTATTTGCTCAGGGTATAAAAATAGCAAAAAGTAACAATGCTGTTGTTGATTCAAATATAATTACTACTTCATGTCCGTTAGTGGATGTTGAGTACAGCCATTGGGGAAGTATTGACACTGATTTGGTATTTGCAATTGGTGTGGAAAAATCAGAAAATGTTAAAATTATTAATAATATAGTGGATAATTCTGCTTGGACTAAAGGAAATAATGCTAATTTCCCTACTTTCGATGCATTTATTGCTCATACTGCTAATAATTTATTAATTAAAAACAATACTATTTCTCATACTGATTTAATAACTCTGAAAGGAAATTCAAGTTATATTTATGCACTTGATTTTTATGAATCCAACAGTGTAATTGTTGAAGATAATCGTGTATTACTTAATACTACTGGTGGTAAAGAGGGTGCCGGCGCTGCTTATGCTGTACAGGTTACAGGTCCTTATAATAATTTTGTAGTTAAAGGAAATAATTTAACCACAGTATCTAACGGTCCTAATTTAGGAGTGTACTCACAAAATTATTATGGTGCTACTGAAATTACTGTTGAGAATAATTGGATTAATGTAACTGGTTTTGCTGGACCTGCCGAATTTGCTTTGGTTTCAGGTATGGAATTCCAGGATACTGTAGCTAAAGCATATAATAACACTATCTATGTTCAAAATGTAAACGAATATAATGATGACAATAATATTGCAGGAATTACTTATGTACAATCAACCAGCGGAAGCCACCAATTTGATATTCAGAATAATACCATTTATTCTGAAGGAAAATATGCAGTATTAATTAAATCTGCTAAAGATTCACAAATAATTGGAAACACATTGTATGCACATGAGTTAAACGGTGATGATGCAGCAATATTTAAATCAGGAACTAATAATGTAGTTAAAAATAATTATCCTATGTCTACCGATATTATAATTGATGTAAATAATGCATGGATTGGTGAAGAAGCAGTTATTGGCATAACTCTTAATTCTGCTGCAACTGGTACTGCAAACATCATGGTTGGTGGTAAAACTTACACTGTTAATTTAACTGATGGTAAAGCTACTTTAAAAGTATCTGATTTGCCTGCTGGTGAAAATACTGTTAAAGTGGATTATGATGGTGATGGCAAATTTAAATCTTCAACCAACAGCACAACATTTAAAGTATTTGATGGTATTGTAACTAATGAAACATTCTTTGATTACTTTATTAACGGTACTTTAGCAGATTATGTTCCTGAAGGTGCAACTTTAGACTTCAGAGGTAAATTCTATAGTCATGATGATGTTAAATTTGATTTAGCTATTAATAAACCAATTAATATGATTTCAACTACTGGTGATGCATTTATTGATTTAAACACTACTGCAGGTAGTTTACTTGGAGAAAATCCAGGTTCATGCTTTACAATCAATAATGGAGGTTCCGGATCCAATGTGTCTGGTATTATATTCCATAACACTCAGGTTTGGATTTATGATGCTCATAATGTAGTTTTAAATAATATTAGTGTAATTGTTGAAAATAAAAGAGTTGGTTCTGGTGTTGGAACTACTGCTATACGTCACGGATCTACTAATGTAACTCTTAAGAACAGCTACATTTACACCAGCAATAATGGTGGGTCAAGCAGTATTGTTTTAACTCACGTTCAAAATTGTACTGTTGAAAATAACACTATTGTCGGTGAAGGTAATGTAGGTAATTTACTTTACTTGAATACCTTTAACGATGCAGGCTGTGATTTAAGTAATGATTACAATAAAATCATCAATAATAAAATAACAGGTCCAAGTCCTGCTGCGGCATTTTGTTACGGTATTGGAATTAACGGTAATAATAATTTAATTGCAGGAAATGTAATTAATTATGCTGGTAATGGTATTGTTCCTGCATGGGGTGCTACTCCTAACAACAACACTTACTGTGACAATGTTTTAATTGGAGGAGCTAGTATGAGTGTTGCAGCTAGTTCTATTGCTTACAACAACACTGTTTCAGGTACTTTAACTATCGGATCAGGTTCAGTTGCTTACAATAACACTGCAAAAGCTATATCTGTCAGTTCTAATTCTGTTGTATCTAATAGTAGTGCAACTGCAGCTTTAACAGTTCAGGCAGGAGCTAAAGTAGCTAATGTAACTGCTGCTTCTTTATCTGTAAGCGGTAAAAATGCAGTTATTGAAAATGTATCTATTAGTGGTGTTGGAACTATTAAATCCAGTGCAACTAACACTACATTAATTAACTCCACATTTGGAGGTATGCTTACTGTTCAAAGTGCTAAAAACACAATTAAATATAATAATATTGTACTTGCTACTGGTGATGCAGCAATTCTTGCAACTGGTGGAGATAATGTAATTACCAATAACTATTTAATTGCTGGAGATAAATTAGGTGATAATGCAGTTAATTCTACTGTTGAAACAAACATTGTAAAAGACAACCTTCCTGGAGGAATTGTCAATGTTACAATTACTGCAAAAGATGTATTTGAAGGCACTGATGTAATAATTGATGTGACTGTTGATTCATTATCTAATTTAACTGAAAAATTCATGCTTAAAATCAATAATAAAGAATATGTTCTTTCATTTACTGATTCAAAAGCTAATGTAACTATTTCTGATTTGACTGCAGGTAAATATGATATTGCTGTAACTTATGGTGATGAAACATACACTTTAATTAATGCTACTTCTGATGTTTCAGTTTACGGAAATGTTGTAACTAATGAAACATTCTTTATCTACTTTGATGAAGACGGATTATTAAGAGAAGAAGTTCCTTTCGATGAATTAATATTTAAAGGAGAATTCTCAGATATTGTAAATCTTATTTCTATTACAACTCCTCTTAAAATAACCAGCGATAATGCAGTATTAAGAAACATAGCATTTGCTGTGCTTTCAGATAATGTAGTATTAAACGGATTAACTTTAATCTCTAATGTTTCATGTGCTGATAATGGTGGAGCTCTCATATTGGTAGCTGGAAATAATGTAAATGTTTCTAATATGAACATTAGCTATATTATTAAAGAAAGTGTAGATGCTGTTGCAATTAATGCAAATGGTGTTTCAAACTTAAATGTTGTTAACAGCAATATTTTCTTTGAATCATGTCCTAAAGATGATACATTAACTGCATGCGTTATTAATATAGATGGTGTTTCTAATTCATTCATTAATGGAAATAATATTACTGCTGTTTTACCTTACCTATTTGCATCTAATTATGATATGAAATACTTCATGATGGGTGTAAACACTGTAAATCCAATTAGGATGAGGGAATGTAATAATGTAACATTTTCCAAAAACAATGTAAACACTACTGCAAATGATGGAAGTGCCAGCTTCCCTACTTTACAATGTATGTTTATTGTCGGATCTAATGACTGTGTAATTGATGGAAATAATTTCTCAATGATTGATACACTTATTCCTGCTGGTACAAGCAATTACCTCTATGGAATTAACATTGGATACAATAAAAACTTAATGATTTCCAATAATGACTTTAAAATGTCTACTGCTGGTGGTAAAGATGCTGCAGGTACTGCATATGCAATACAAGGCGTAGAATGTGAAGTATCTATGATTGGAAACAACATTACAAGTATAAGTAACGGTCCAAACTTAGGTATTTACTTTGCAAGTATGACTGGCGGAACATCTGAACTTTACATTGCAAATAACTTAATTAATGTAACAGGTTTAGCTTCTGCTAGTGGTAGCTGGGCTTTAGTTTCAGGTATTGAAGTGCAAAACGGTAATGCAAAAATATACAACAACACAATCTACACTTACAACGTGGGCGATTATAGTCCTGAAAATTATATGTATGGTATCAGCTATGCTCAATACATGTACGGAGACCGTTCATTTGATATACGTGACAACAGAATATACGTTGACGGCCATTATGCAGTTTCATTTATTAATGTAGACGGATCTAATGTAACTGGCAACTTATTGATTACTCGTAATCTGGGTGGAGATGCTGCTGTTGAAATTAAAGCAGGTAAAAACAATGTAGTTGAAAACAACTATCCTAGAAGTTCTGATTTAATATTCAACATTACTTCTGAAGAACCTGGAAAAATTTTAATTGATGTGACTATTGATAAAAAAGCTACTGGAAACATTGCTGTTATTGTAGACGGTGACAAATATGATGTAGCTATTGTTAATGGTTCTGCTAAATTAACTTTAAGTGATTTGCCTGCTGGAGTATATTATATTGAAGCTAAATATAATGGAAATTCCATTGTAACTGAAAGTTATAATTCCACTAAATTCACTATTGATTTAATTGATTCTTCAATTGCTGTTGAAGCTAAAAACATTAAATGCGGTGAAGAAGCAGTAATTACTGCAACTGTTACTAATGGTGCAACAGGAACTGTTACATTCTTCGTAAATGGTAAAACCTATGTTGTAGATATTACAGATAGTGTAGCTACTTTAAAAATAGCTGATTTAACTACTGGTGATTGTCCTGTATTTGCTTACTATAATGGTGATAAATACTATAAAACTTCATACAATTCAACAACATTCAATGTAGCTAAATTAGCTTCTACAACTACTGTCAATGTTAGTGATATTAAAGTTGGTGAGGATGCTGTTATTAGTATTGCTGTTCCTGAAATAACTTCTGGAGTAGTTAGTGTTACTGTTGGTGATGCAATTTATAATGTTGCTGTTGTTGATGGTAAAGGATCTTTAACTTTATCTGGTTTGGCTAGTGGTTCTTATGATGTTGTTGCTAAATTTAATGGTGATGACAAATATTTAGCTAGTGAAGATAGTGCTAAATTCAATGTAACTAAATTAGCTTCTACAATTGATATTGCTGTTGATAATATTAAAGTTGGTGAGGATGCTGTTATTAGTATTGCTGTTCCTGAAATAACTTCTGGAGTAGTTAGTGTTACTGTTGGTGATGCAATTTATAATGTTGCTGTTGTTGATGGTAAAGGATCTTTAACTTTATCTGGTTTGGCTAGTGGTTCTTATGATGTTGTTGCTAAATTTAATGGTGATGACAAATATTTAGCTAGTGAAGATAGTGCTAAATTCAATGTAACTAAATTAGCTTCTACAATTGATATTGCTGTTGATAATATTAAAGTTGGTGAAAATGCTGTAATTAGTGTTGCATTGCCTGAAGATGCAACTGGTGAGGTAATTATAAGTGTTAATGGTAAAAATTACACTGTTATGACTAAATATGGAATGGCTAGTGTAACTATTTCTGATTTGGCTAATGGTACTTACAGTGTAGATGTGTTCTATAATGGTGATGACATTTATGCACCTATTAAAAACTCTACTGCTTTTACTGTTTCCAAAGTGTCTGATTATAATATGACTGTTGATATTGCAGATATTGTTAAAGGTGAAAATGCTACAATAACTGTTAGTGTTCCTGAAGACGGAACCGGAAGTGTAATTGTAACAATAAACGGAACAGATTATAACGGAACAGTTGTTAACGGTACTGCTAAAGTTATCATTCCTGGTTTGGATGAAGGAAGCTACAAAGTTGTAACATTCTACACTGGAGATAACAAATATGATTCCATGGTTGTTAACGGAACTATAACAGTTAATAAAAACACCAGAACCACTTTAATAATGGATGATGTTGTTAAATACTTCGGAGGTTCTCAAAAACTTATTGCTAAACTTGTTGACGGATTTGGAAATCCAATAGTTAATGCAACTGTTTACTTCACAATAAATGGCAGGGTTTATGCTAAAATCACTGATGAAAACGGTATGGCTTCAATGGGTATTGGATTAGTTCCTAATGAATACAAAGTAAGTGCAGTATTTAACGGAACTGATGATTATGATATGGCAACTGCTGATGCTACTGTATTAGTTAAAAGCACAATTTTAGGAAATGACACTACATTATACTTCCTTAATGGAACATCATATGTGGCTAAATTCTTAGACAGTGATGGAAATGCATTGGCAAATACTACTGTTAAATTTAATATTAATGGTGTGTTCTACACTCGTGTAACTGATGAAAACGGTATGGCTAGTTTAAATATTAGACTAGATCCTAATTCATATATTATTACTGCTTACAATCCAGAAACTGGTGAACAAAGAGCTAATGAGGTAACTGTTTTACCAAGAATCATTGCTGAGGATATCTCCATGAAGTATCTTGACGGCAGTTCATTTAACGCAACACTTGTTGACGGTCAAGGTAAAGCAGTAACAGGTGTAAACATAACATTTAATGTAAACGGTGTATTCTATCATAAAACAACCGACGCAAACGGTGTAGCTAGATTAAACATCAGATTAATGCCTGGCGATTACATCATAACATCAACATATGACAAATGCTGGGCATCAAATAAAATAACAATTTCAGCTTAAGAAGTTAAAATTTAACTTCTTATCTTTTTCTTTTTTTAACTTATTTTAAAACATAATTATTAAATAGTATACAATCCAAAAATATGAATGTATATTAAATAATTTTTTAAGCTAGTTGCTTAACTTTTTATTTTCTACTAAACTTTAGAATATACAATTTTGAGGTGTTTAAATGAAAACAACTGTTAGTGTAATTAAAGCTGATATTGGAAGTGTGTCTGGACATTGTGTAGCACACCCAGATTTAATGGATATTTGTGATGAAGTTTTAGCAGAAGCTTTAGAGACAAATATTTTAACTGATTATTATATCTCCCGTTGTGGAGACGACATTGACTTGATTATGACTCATAGAAATGGGGAAGAAAACGAAGAAGTTCACGAAACTGCTTACAATGCTTTCATGAAAGCTACTGAAAGAGCACGTGAATTAAAATTATACGGTGCAGGTCAAGATTTATTATCTGACACCTTTTCTGGAAACATTAAAGGTATGGGTCCTGGTGTTGCTGAAATGGAATTCAAAGAAAGGCCAAGTGACCCTGTTTTAGTATACTGCTGTGACAAAACCGAACCTGGTGCATTTAACTTACCTATTTTTAAAATGTTCGCAGATCCATTTAACACTGCAGGTCTTGTTATTGACCCAAGTTTACATGATGGATTCAAATTTGAAGTATTTGATGTAATTGAACACAGAAAAGTTATCTTAAACTGTCCTGAAGAAATGTACGATTTACTCGCATTAATCGGTTCTACTGGAAGATACGTAATTAAAAGAGTATGGAAGAAAAACGGAGAAATCGCAGCAGCTATCAGTACTGAAAGATTAAACTTAATGGCTGGAGAATACGTTGGTAAAGATGACCCTGCAGCTATTGTAAGAGCACAATCTGGTTTCCCAGCTAATGGTGAATGTGTAGAACCATTTGCATTCCCTCACATGGTAAGTGGATGGATGAGAGGTTCCCACAACGGTCCTATGATGCCTGTATCTGAAAGAGATGCAAACCCAATTAGATTTGACGGACCACCTAGAGTAATCGGTTTAGGTTTCCAAGTATCTGATGCTAAATTAATAGGTCCTGTTGACTTATTTGATGACCCTGCATTTGATCCTACTAGGGAAGAATCTGCAAGAATCGCTACCTACATCAGAAGACACGGTCCATTTGAACCTCACAGATTACCTGCTGAAGAAATGGAATATACTTCATTACCTGGTGTAATGGCAAAACTCGAAGATAGATTCGAAGATATGGAATAAATTTAAGGGATTTTAATTAATCTCTGCTTTTTTTTACTTTTTTTATATTATTGTAAATCAAATACTTTATTTTTAAGCTGCAGATGGTAAATGGGGACGGTTTTTTTATTAAATGGTGGAATTTAATTGATTTTTTGTTTAAATTAAACCATGAATCATTCTAAGAGCATCTAATAATCCATGACTATATTCGATACATCCAAATGCTGTACGCATATCTTTTTTCTTTTCAAGATAATATTTTGAATCGTTCATATAATCAACAGCTCTGTCATAAACTTCTTTTTCTTTACCTTCAAAGTTTATGTCTTCAACCTGTTTCAGATTGCGTTCCAATTTCTTAATGTCAATACTTATTTTTTCTGCACTTTCTAAATCATTCATTTAAGTTGTCTCCATACGTGATATATTCTTTGCCCTACTGTAATGTAGGATAATATTACTAAAATTATTATGGTGTATGTAAAGTAAATTGGGCTTGTTAAATATCCGATAACTGCTCCGATCATTAATATTATCATACGGACAGCTCTTTCAGCTATTCCAACTTTACATTCAACTCCCTGGGACTCTGCTCTAGCTCTAACATAACTGACTGTAATTGCTGAATGTATGGCCAGAACACCGATAAACCAGTCACAGTATCCTCCAAATATTATTCCTATGTAGATTATGGCGTCTGCAAATCTGTCCATTGTTGAGTCCAGAAATGCTCCAAATTTTGAAGTTTTGTTGTGATATCTGGCTACTGCACCATCTACAACATCTAAAAATCCGCTTAGTAAAATAGCTAATGTTCCAATAATCAGTAAATGATTGGCAAATCCGTAAGCAGCAAGAACTGCAATAAACGGAGAAATCACTGTTACGATATTCGGATTTATATTTAAATGTTTGGCCAGCGGATTTAATATTTTTGTTAAAAAAGGACGTAGACTTTCAAGCATAATTTATATATAAAGATTTTACTCATATATAATTGTTCACAAAATATTCGGGTAATTTAATGAAAATATTAAAAACTAATCAAAATAAAGTAGATAAAAAGGTCATTGATGAGGCTGTTAAAGTTTTAGCTGATGGCGGAGTTATTTTATATCCTACCGATACTGTTTACGGTTTGGGAGCTAATATTTTCAATAGAAAAGCTGTTAAAAGAGTTTATAATATTAAGAAAAGAAGCTATTTAAAACCGATTTCTCTTTTAGTTTCTTCTAAAGATGCAATTCCTTTGGTTTCAAGGGCTTCTGTAAACCAGCTTAATTTTATGGACAAATATTTGCCTGGACCTTATACATTTATTTTAAAAAAGTCAAAAATTGTTCCGAGACATCTGACAAGCGGGTCTGCTAATGTGGGTATCCGTGTTCCTGAAAGTGAGATTGCATGTAATTTAGCTAAACTTTTTCCAATAACTACCACCAGCGCCAATATATCAAGTGAAAATACATTGGACACTCCTGAAGAAATATTGAAACAATTAGGATGTGAAGTTGATTTGGTTATTGATGTAGGTCCTTTAAAATCTAAAAATCCATCAACAATTATTGATTTGACTGCTGAAGAACCTATTTTTGTTAAAAGGTAAGCTTAAAAATATATACTTTGTATAACTAAATAATATATTATGAAAGTCTTGGCTAATTTTGAGGATAATCATAAAATCCCAACTAATTCAGGTATTGATAATTTATTGGACGGGGGAGTGGAAAAAGGAACTGTTACTCAGATATTCGGTCCGCCCGGTTCTGGTAAAAGTAATATCTCTTTGGTATTGGCAGTTAATGTAGCTAAACAGGGTAAAAAAGTTGTTTATGTTGATACTGAAGGGGGAATTTCAATCAACAGAATTAAACAAATAGCAGGGGAAGATTTTCCTAAAATAGTTAATAATATTATAGTTTTTGAACCGACTTCATTTTTAGAGCAAAATGAAAATCTTAAAACTATTGAGCTCTGGATTAGAAAGCATCATGATGATGTGGATTTATGTGTTTTGGATTCAGCTGTTGCTCTTTATCGTGTTGATGATATGAAATCTTCAAGACTTAATAAGGAATTAGGTAAACAGATGGGGATTTTAGCTAAAATAGCTCGTAATTATGATGTTGCAGTTGTACTTACCAATCAAATTTACAGTTCTTTTGATGATGATAACAAGGACGTTGTTAAAGCAGTCGGAGGAACTATTTTGCAGTACTGGAGTAAAACTATTATTCAGTTAGAGCGAAATGATGAGTTTAATAAAAGAGTAGCTACACTAAAAAGACATAGAAGTATCGGTGAAGGTAAACAGGCTACTTTTAAAATAGTGGAAAGGGGAATTATTTAAACATTAATTTTATAAATAACTTAAAATAAATAATTACTTTGGAATTTTATTAGTATTATGTGATTTTTATGAAAAATAATTTAAGCAGTTATGAGGAAGGTAACATAAAACATCCTAAAAAGAAATTTGAAAAGGTTGTAAGAGTTCCTCCTGAAGGATATGAATCTTCAAACGATTTTTTTGAAGATGTATTCATGGATAAAGATATGATTTGGATGGGTCAAAACACAAATCATTTACATGGTGATATTATAGCTGATGCTATGGCTAGCTGTGCTAAAGCTAAAGAATACTGTAAATATCCACCTCCAGAAGGATTTTCAGAACTTAAGCAATTAATTTTAGACGATTTAGGTTTTAAAAATTCAGATGTTTTATTAACTGCTGGAGCTACTGAATCATTATACCTTTGTATGCAGGCATTATTGGGACCTCAGGATAATGTGGTCATGTCTGATCCGGGTTATTTAATTATCGGAAACTTTGCAAACAGATTTGCAGGTGAAGTAAGGTATGTTCCGGTTTATAATGAGGAATGTGGCTATAAATTAACTCCTGAACTTCTTCGTGAGAATATGGATGAAAACACTAAAATGGTAGTTTTAATCGATCCGTTAAATCCATTAGGTTCAGGTTATACTGAAGAAGAAATAAAAGAGTTTGCTGAGATTGCTATTGAAAATGACATTTATCTTTTAGATGATGTAACATACAAAGATTTTGCAAGGAATCATTATCTGGCTGCAGATTATGCGCCTGAACAAACCCTGACTATTTACAGTTTTTCAAAAATATTCGGAATGGCTGGTGTTAGGATTGGGGCAGTGGTTTCAACTTCCGATATCATTGATGTTTTAAAAAATGCAGTTGTCAATGATTTGGGAGTTAATATAATTGCTCAGTATGGTGCAATTGCAGGTTTAAAATCCAAAAGCGAATGGGAAGATAAAATAAAATCAATCACATTCAATAATCAAAAATTAATTAAAGAGGTTGTTGATGAAATTGATGGTGTGTTTTTACCGGTTTATCCGTCTGAAGCTAATATGATGGCAATTGATTTATCTGGTGCAGGTATCAGTCCTAAAGATATGTCAAATTACTTGCTTAAGAGAAAAATATTCACAAGGGAAGGAGAATATACCAGTAATTTATTTGGGGATAATTATTTGCGTATAAGTTATTCTATTCCTGAGGAGCAAATAAAAGTATTCTGTGAAGAATTCCCTAAAGCTGTTGAAGCATTAAGGAAATAATCATGTGTTTCGAAATTATGGATGAGGATTTCAGATTCAGATATCATCATCCGCTACCTAATTTTTATAAAGTTTCAAATCCTGCAAATCCCAAAACTCAAATTGATAATTCTGTTTTAAAAGATTTGGAAAAATTGGCTGCTGAAAATAATTGTGCAGGCATTAGCTATTCTAAATTAAGTGATGATTTTAGGAAAGAATGGAATATTGATTTTGACAATGTTATTATTTTTAAATATTTGATGTCTCCTGAAATTTTGGAAATGGATCAATCAAAACTAAAATGCAAGCTTATAGATGATGAATTTCAGGAAATTGGCCGTAAAATGTATGGTTTTGCTGATTTTTTAAGAAAAAACGAATTTAGTGCAGAACTGCTTAATCCATTAGATGATAAAATTAGTTTAAGGGCAATAGCTATGCAGTCAAATGATGCGGTCATTACAAGAAGCAATATGTGTCTTTTTAAAGAGGGTTTAAATATAGGATTTTTCATGATTCACACATCAATTGAAAACTTGCCTTTTAAACAGGAAAATGACATGTGCTGGGTTGGGGAATTTTGTAAAACCTGTGGAAAATGTATCAGGAAATGTCCTGAAAATGCATTTGATGAAAATGAGCTGGTTTTAAGAAAAGTTTGCACTGCCCATAGGGAAGGATGCAGCCAGTGTATGCTGGTTTGTCCATTTTATAAAAAAGGTTATATTAAAATAAAGCAAAAATATGATAAAAGAGTAGCTAAAAAGAGAGGTTGATTATATGAATGATAAAATAGCATTAGTGTCATGTAGCGGATTAAGTCCCCTTGGTTTAGTAGTAAGGGCTGCTACTGTGGAATTAGCTCTAGATAATGAAAATATTGTTGCAGCATGTATAACTGAATATTCTGCACAGCCAAATCAATGCAGTCCTATTTTGGAAGATGCAAAAGTAGTGTCTATAACTGGCTGTACAGACGATTGTGTTTCAACTATTCTAAAAGAAAAAGATGTTGATATAGTAAAAAACATAGATGCCGAATCAATTGTCAAAGAAAATGATTTGAATCCTAATGATTCAGTTAGGTTAGATGATGATGGTGAAAAGGCCGTTAAGGCTTTAAAAGATTATATTTTAAAAGAATTAGAGAATATTTAATCTGATAAGTAATAATATTCTCCTTTTTCTTTTTGTTCACGATCAAGATAGCTGTCTAATTTATTAACTCTTGGTCTTTTTGTTTCTTTATCTCTTCTGAAAGTAATATTTAGATTTCCTAAAAATTCGTTCATGGAAGTTCTTAAATCTGTCGGTTTGGATGCATGACCTTCTAAACCGGGAGTACCGTTAAATACCATTGCCCTGTCTGAGATATAATCGATAAATACAATATCGTGGTCTACAATAAGTGATGCTGCATTTCTGCTTTCAACCATTTTTCTAATAACTCTTGCAGCTATTAATCTTTGTTCCACATCTAAAAATGCAGTAGGTTCATCGAAAAGATAAATTTCAGCATCTTTTGAAAGTGTTGCAGCTATTGCAAGTCTTTGGAGTTCCCCACCACTTAACTTTTTAACTTCTTTTTCAAGCATATCTTCTAATTTAAAAGGTTCCATAATCTCGCTTTTAAAGATGTTGCTTCCGAAACTTGGAGCATTCATGTACAGGAAGTCACTAACAGTTCCTTCAAAATCAGAAACTATATATTGTGGTTTGTAAGCTATTGTAACTTCTGTGTCTACTTCTCCGCTTGTCGGTTCTTCTACTCCTGCCAGCATTTTGGCGAAAGTGGTTTTTCCTATACCATTTGAACCAAATGCAGTTACGATTTCGTCGTGGAATATTTCTCCAGCATCTGCAGTTAATTTGAATCCGTCATAATCCTTACTTAAATCAGAATAGCTGGACAGTGATTCTCCTTCATCTTCAGGAGTCGGTGGTCTGATTGTAAATTCAATAGGATTTCTTCTTATCCTTACATTTTCTTCAGCTAAAAATCCGTTGATGTATGCATTGATTCCAATTCTAACACCTTTTCTACCTGATACAACACCATATCCTCCAGGTTCACCAAATAAAACATGGATATTGTCGGACAATGCATCTAAAGTAGCCAAATCGTGTTCAATAACTAAAACACTTTTGCCGTCTTGAGCAAGTGAACGGATTACTTTTACTGCATTTAACCTTTGTGAAACATCCAGCCAGGATGTAGGTTCGTCAAAGTAATAGAAGTCTCCTTCTCTTAAGACAGTTGCAGCTATAGCTACTCTTTGGAGTTCCCCACCACTTAAGTTTTTCATTTCACGGTCTAAAACATTATGAAGGTCTAATTCATCACAGACATAATCCAATTTTCCTCTTTCATCAACATTTGTAAGCAAATCACTTACTTTTCCTTTTACAACTTTTGGAAGCTGATCCACCATTTGAGGTTTTAAAACAGCTTTTATTTCTCCAGCGGCTAATTTTGTAAAGTAGTTTTGAAGAGCTGAACCTTTATAATGTTCAATTACTTTGTCCCAATTATCTTGAGGGTTTTCATAATCTCCTAAGTTTGGAATTAAAGTTCCGGACAGTATGTTCATTATTGTTGATTTACCGATTCCATTTGGACCGAGCAAACCTAAAACACTACCTTCAGTTAAACTAGGAAGTCCAAATAGTTCAAACTGGTTTTGTCCGAATCTGTGAATTGGTTCTCCTATAGCTTCAGGTAAGTTAATAATTGAAATAGCATCAAATGGACATCTGTTTGTACAAATACCGCATCCTTCACATAATTCTTCAGAAATCAATGGTTTGTTAGTGTCTTCATCAATGATGATTGTGTCTTCATCCATTCTGACTCCTGGGCAGTAATCAATACAAACGAAATTACATTTCTTAGGTTGACATTTGTCTTTGTCTAATATAGAAATACGACTCATTTATATCTCCTTTAATTATAATAATAAAAATAAAAATTAATAGTATTTTTATATTAGTTTTTTTTCATTTTTAAAGGATTTGGTTAGGAAGTATTTAAGTTTTAAACTGAGTTTTTAAAAAATAGACATGGAAGTTTAAACTTCCATTTTAAGCTTTATGATAAAAGTACACAGTTGCAAAACCTTCGTTAGGAGCTCTTCCCCTATTTATGACAGTATTGTCTCCATCTAATAATGAAATTGTAGAAGGTCCGCCTTTATATTGGTTAAATGTTATACTTGCAGAATCTATGTTTCCAAGGTTGATTGTTCTGGAACCGTTTCCTTCTATAAGTGAATGATGCCCATCAACTATAAGATCAAGTCTCCATGTTCCGCCACTTTCAATCTTGATTTTAAAATCACTTTTTGTATTTGATTTTGAAGAGTCATTTTCTGAAATAAATGCAGGTATTGTAATTGCACCTATTATACAGATGGCAACTAGTATTACAATAACTTTTTTATTCATAGGCTCATCTCCTTATTTAAGTAAATTTTTTTCACTTAAAATAGTAATAATCTATATAAACATTATAAGTATTATACTTTATTGGAGCTAAAATTATTTAAGTGGACACATAGAAAAATGTGTGTATGAAACAAGTGATGGTTGTAAGAAGAGATTTAAAAATGGGCAAGGGAAAAATTGCTGCTCAATGTTGTCATGGTTCTATAGGTTCATATAAAAGAACAGATTCTAAATTAATTAAAAAATGGGAATCTGACGGTTATGCTAAGGTAGTTTGTAAAGTGGATTCTTTGGAAGAATTATTGGACCTTAAAAAGGAAGCCGATAAAAACAATGTTTCTAATTATTTGGTAGTTGATGCTGGAAGGACTCAGTTACCTACATCAACCACAACAGTTTTGGGCATTGGGCCTGATGAAGATGAAATAATGGATAAGATAACTGGGGATTTAAAACTTTTATGAGTTTTATTTAATTTAATGATAGCTAGTTTTAATTAAACACATAGTAAATTAGGTTGGAGATATCATTATCAAACAGGTTGTTAAAATTGGGGGAAGTTTATTTCCAAAAGATGCAATAACATTAGCTAAAAAACTGGAAAATACAAATTCTTTGATTATTTTAGGTGGTGGGGAGTTTGCTAATTTGATAAGGGAATATGATTCATATTATCATTTTTCTGATGAAGCCAGTCACAATACTGCAATTGAATGTATGGATATTTTATCTAAATTGGTTAATGATAAAGTAAACTCTACAAAATTGGCATATACAATTGACGAAGCTGAAAAAATTTCAGATAATGGTTTTACTCCTATTTTTATTGTTTCTGAATTTTTGAAAAATGAAGATCCCTTTGAATGCTCATGGGATGTAACTTCAGATTCAATTGCAGCATATGTTGCACACTCCTTAAATGCAAAGCTTTTAATAGTAACAAATGTAAATGGTATATATACCCGAGAACCTAATGAAGAAGGTTCGGAATTTATTAATGTCATTGATGCAAAAAAACTACTGACTTTTGATGAAACATCAATAGACTTAATGTTGCCTTCTCTTTTACTTAAATTCGGGTCTGATTGTTTTGTTGTAAATGGAAAGTACCCTGAAAGGGTGTTATCTCTTATTGATGATAATATAGATAATTATAATTTCGATTACACACAAATAATAGGTGATTAGATGAAAGAAGTAGAATGTATTTCATGTAAACAAGAAATTCCATTAACCGGGCCTTTCGTTGAATTTGAATGTCCTGTTTGTGGAGCAAAAATAGCAAGATGTGAAAAATGCCGTACTTTCGGTCATGCTTATAAATGTGAATGTGGTTTTGAAGGACCATAAATACTTAGTAATGGAGGAATGTTGATGGGTGAAGTTGTAGCAACTTTAAAAATCATGCCAGAAAGTCCTGATGTAGATTTGGAAGCTTTAAAAGCAGCTATTCAAGCAGCTATGCCTGCTGAAGCAGAATTCCACAAAATTGAAGAAGAACCAATTGCATTTGGTTTAGTTGCATTAAACCTTATTTTCATTATTGAAGATGGTGAAGGTGGAACAGAATCTACTGAAGAAGCTATGGCAAAATTAGCTGATGTAGCTAGTGTGGAAATTACTGATACTAGAAGATTAATGTAAATCTTCTTTTTAATTACTTTTTTTATATTCATAAAATTATTGTTGTGCATAACAACATTTATATATTATTTTTCAAAAAATTGAGTCTGTAAAATTTTATAGGCTTATTTGATTTTAATGTGTTTTTCAGTCCAATTTTGCATTTGATAGTCTAAAAATGTCAGGATTCCATTTTTGGTTTTGTATATTTTCTTTATTTTTTCAGGATTGGTTTGTCTGTAGTAATTTTCGACTTTATTTGATGTTTTTTCTATATTTTCATCATCAAGATATTCTACGTATCTGTGGAAGTGATTTATGATATGTTTTCTTATGAAATCTTTTAAAACAACTGGTATGGCCGTATATTTTTGTAAATATTGTTTAAATTGTTCTATTGCTTCTTTTTTTGAGTTTTGTCTGAAACAGTTTTTTAATTCTTGTGCATTTTCGTAAATATGGTCTCTTTGTTTTCCATTAATCTTGTTTCTTCTACAATATACTTTTAATTTATGGTTTATTGTTTGAAACAGATGAAATATGCACAATTGATGTTTTACTTCTATTTCATCTGCTACATTACGATACATTGGGAATAAATCGGTTGTTAGGCAAATGAATGGTTTATTTTCTGTTGATTCTAAGATAAATTTTTTCGTGTTTTTTGGTATTCTGCGACGTACTATTCGTTCTGTGACTGGAATATTGAGTATTGCATCAAATAAAGTTAATCTGTAGTGTCTAGTTCCATTAAGTCTTAAAAATTGCTCATCATATAAATAATAGCCAGAATATTCAAATTTTTCATTGCTGATGCTTTCTTCGTGATTTTTGTCAGACCAGTTCTTGATTGTTTGATGAGATATTCTGATTCCAAGGAATATTTCAAAGTATTTACTTATTTTACGAAGTGATTGGTACCCTATTTTCATTATTCCTGGAATTTTATCCATTATTTCTTGTAAAAATTGTTTATTTTCACCAATTAATGGATTATTGTATATTCCGAATTTTTTTCCACATTTTTTGCATTGATATTGCTGTTCTTTGAATTCTGTTGTTTTTCCATTAGTATTTTGTTTGTTTTTCTTTATTGTGCCTTTTTTGATTATTTTGTGGCTTCCACAAACTGGACAAATGGGATTATCATATTTAAAAGTATTATTTTCATCTAAAAATAGTTTATGATTAGTATTTTCAAAATTAGGTGTTTTATTCAATCTTTTTGAAATAATTTTTTCTTGATCAATTTTTTCATCAAAAAAATCATAAAGTTTAAGTTGTATGAAGTCTATATTACTATTGAGGGCAGATTTGTTTTGTTTGGTCATAAAATATTATTTGTCCTCACTTATTAAAGTATTTTACTATTTTTAAATCATTTATATTAAAATTAAAGAAAAATTAGAATGAAATTTCATCAAAATGAAAGTTCAACTGTAAAAAATTAAAAAACAAATAAGCCTATAAAATTTTACAGACTCAAAAAATTAAATCTGTTGATAACTAATGGGTTGATTTCAATTAACTTGTTTATGTTTATTATAAATTTCAATGGTGTTTTTTAATGTATACAACAGATGATCTTATTAAAATAAGCCCCCATATGATTTGCCATATAATAAGCCTGCATTCTTTTCATGACATTTTTATTAATCATTATCTTAAAGATTTTGGGATTAATAAAAATCAGTACTATATGCTGATGCATGTTTTTTATAATGAAAGTTCAACTCAGTCAGATATTGCAACAGCCTGTTTGATGGACAGGTCTGGAGTTTCAAGAGCATTTGGTGAGCTTGAAGAAAAAGGGATTCTGACCAGGGAATATACTGAGGAAAATAAAAGAGCTTATAAAATAGACATTACTGAAAAAGGAAAAGAATTAGGTAAATTTTTACATGATAAGGAACTGGAATGGGAAGAGGAAATTGCACATGAACTGGAAATGTCTAGAGGAGAGTTACTTACAACATTGGAAAGATTAGCTTTAAAGGCATTGGAGTTTGACAGGCAAAGAATTGATAATTTTAAATATTGATTATTTTCTGCACCACTATTTTTTTTTAATTTTTTTGGATACATTTTTTCAATACTAGCTAAATATTCTTATTTAAATTAAACAAAGTATAAATTGCAGTTAATTTAATTAATAGCTATGTTAGAATTAGTATTTGCTTGTTTTATAGGAATTTTAATCGGAACTTTAACTGGGATGATTCCGGGGATTCACGTCAATACTGCCGGTGCAATACTTTTTGCATCGTCTGCATTCATTTTAGGTTTCTTGTCTCCTGAATTTTTATGCGTTTTAATGGTATCCATGTCTATAGCCCATGCATTGACAGAATTTGTACCTTCAATGCTTTTGGGAGTTCCTCAGGAGGGAACTGCAACATCTATTCTTCCAGGCCACAGAATGGTTCTACAGGGAAGGTCAAAAGAAGTTATAAGAATTGTTGCCGTTGGAGGATTTGGGGCAATTGTAATTACGATTTTGATGATGCCTGTTTTTGCAGTGACATTGCCTTTTTTACATGAGCTTACAAAGCCATACACTTGGATTATTTTGCTTTCAGCTTCAGTTTATTTAACTTATGCCCTTACAAATTCAAAAAGAGATTTTGCATGGTCATTATTGCTGTTTTTGCTTTCAGGAATTTTGGGATGGGCAATTTTCCAAACTCCAATTTCATCAGGAGTTTCTTTGATGTGTATTTTTTCAGGGTTATTTGGGATAAGTACAATTTTATTTAGTTTAAATGATAATTCGACTATTCCTCATCAGAACAGTTTTTATGAATTAAACATAGATTTCAATAAATTTAAAAGCATTTTTGCTGGTGGAATTACAGGAGCTATTTTGGGATTTCTGCCGGGATTTGGTCCTGCTCAGGGAACTGTAATAGTTCAGGCAGCTAGCGGTACAAATGATAATTCAGAAGATGATACAGTTAATTTTTTACTGGCTACTTCCGGTTTGAATATTTCAGATTGTCTTTTTTCTTTAATGGCAATTTATATAATTGGAAATCCCAGAAGCGGCATAGCAGTTTATATGTCTTATTTAATCTCAGATATGTCAATCAGCCATTTGATGATTTTTATTTTTGCATCTTTAATAGCAGTTTCAATATCTCTGATTTTATGTTTAAAATTAGGGGACTCTTTTTCAAAATTAATGGGTGGAGTTGATTACCGTAAATTATCAATAGCTGTGATTATCCTGCAAATTGGGATTTTATACATTTTTACATTATATTATAAAGCTCCAATTTTTTACATGACTCTGGCTTTGATTACATCTACTGCCCTTGGAATGCTGCCGCATTATATTGGAGTTGGAAAGTCTCATTTAATGGGAGTTCTGATTGTTCCGGCTATTGTAATTTATATGCAAATGTTTATTTAGATTATCAGCACATTGTCAGCTATTTTTTCGGCTTTTTTGATAATTTTTTCAATATCTGCCTGAGGATAACTGTCAATTACACACAAATCACATTTTTCAATTTCCAAATCTTCAAATGCTTTGTTGTAAATCTCATAATTTCCGAGTATTTCATTAACTTCAAGGTTAAATTTCAGATTTTCAATAGCTTCGCTGTAAACATCATTGAATATTACTTTTTCAAATCCGTATTTGAGCAAATAGATTCCAATTGATCCGTTACCGCACATTCCATCAATAGCTGTTCCTTTTTTGATATTGCTGTTTTCCAAGTAATTGTGAAGTTTAATAAGTTTTTCTTCTGTTGTTGGAGCTACTTCAATATGGTATTTGTGCTGGTCTTTGTTTATGATTATTTTTTCCATTTCATCATTATTTTTGATAAGTGTTCTCATAACGTCTGAACGGTTGCAGCAGCCTGACAGCAATTCAAAGTTTTTTATATGGGAATCTTTGTCAATCATACCATTGACTTCCTGAGGATTTCCTTTTAAAACTCCTTTGACTTCATCTACTTCATCAGTCAGTCTTTTGGCAACCTTTTTGTTGAAATCAGGATGGATTAACACTAATGAATCTTTACCAATAAACTGTGCCATTTGTGTAGAATAATAAAAACATGGAAGGGGAACAGGGCTGTGTCTTCTTAATGTTGCATTTTGAGGAATTATTTCCTCTTCAATCATTATCTTTAAGACATGGCTCATTACAATGTCGATAGGTCGTTTCCCACATTTGCATTTTTTATAATCTGAGTCAAGCTCATTAAAGTCAATCAATTCATTTAACGGACTGAATTTTTTTATTGCAACATCTTCACAGTTTTCACAGGGGTTCAGTTCAGCTATTTTGCCGGCCATATTTTCTTTTGTTGTAATACAATTTTTTCCACAGGAGCAGTTTTGTGTCATATTTCTGTATATTGATTTTAATATGTAATTATTATTTGGAAAGTAATAAAAACTTTATTAATTAGTATTACTAATGTCTAAAATAGATTTAAAATAGTTTTAGGTTGTAAATATGAACAATAATGTAATTAAAAAACAATTTGACAGTATTGGAAGCAATTTTGATGTTGTACCTCAATATAATGTTTTTAAACAAAAATACTCTTCTGAGGAAAAACTTCTTTTAAGTGAACTTCGTGAAAATTTAGTGGATTTAGCTATATCATCTGATGAATCTCTTCAGGTAAATGAAGATAAGTTATTAAATGATATTAAGAACTTTTTATTTGCAAAGTTAGCAAACAACTCTCAAAATAATACCATTTCAAATGAATATTTGGACAACTTAGCAAGAAAACTGTTTCAGGATCTTGTAGGTTATGGGGAAATTGACCCATTAATTCGTGATGATAATTTGGAAGAAATCATGGTAATTGGTATAGATAAACCGGTTTTTGTTTATCATAGGGAATACGGTATGATGAAAACGAATATTCTGTTTAAAGATGCTGGTGAAGTGATGAATCTGATTGATTCAATAGCCAGACAGATAAATCGCAGAATTGATCAGGAATCACCAATTTTGGATGGTAGGCTGCCGGACGGTTCAAGAGTTAATGCAACAATTCCTCCAATTTCAGCAGACGGTCCGTCAATGACTATACGTAAATTTAAAAGAGATCCATTAACCATAATTGATTTGATAAACTCAAAAACAATTTCAGTTGAACTTGCAGCATTTTTCTGGCTGTGTTTTGACGGTTTGGGAGTAAAATCAGCTAATGCAATAATATCTGGAGGAACCAGTTCCGGAAAAACCACAACATTAAATGCATTATCTTCATTTATAAATCCAAAAGAAAGGATAATTACAATTGAAGATACCTTAGAACTTCAAATACCTCATGAACATGTTATTAGAATGGAAACAAGACCGCCAAATGTTGAAAACAGAGGTGAATTAACAATGAATGACTTGGTTAAAAACTCATTAAGACAAAGGCCGGACAGGATAATTGTCGGTGAAGTTAGGGGAAGTGAAGCCATTACACTGTTTACAGCACTAAATACTGGACATTCTGGATTTGGGACACTTCATTCAAATGATGCAAGAGAAACGATCACTCGATTAACTAATGCTCCGATGTCTGTTCCGAATATTATGATTTCAGCTATTGATTTTATAATAATGCAAAACAGAATTTATAGGTCTGATGGAGTGTCATTCAGAAGAATAAGTGAAGTGGCGGAAGTATCCGGAATCGAAGAGGGAGTAATTCAATTAAATAAGATATTTGAATGGGACCCCCAAAGTGACACTATTAAAAATGTGGGAATTACCAGTAAAACATTAACTGAAATAGCTAATGTTAGTGGAAATTCTTTAAACAGTCTTTATGATGAAATCAAGAACCGTGAAATTGTTCTGCAGCATATGGTTGATTGGAATATCAGATCAATCAAGGATGTCAGCACTGTTTTGGAGATGTATTATTTGGATTCTCAAAAGGTGTTAAACAGAATTTTATTGGCTGGATAGTGGTAGTATGTTTGGTAATTTCTTTATAAAGGTAGCGGATGTGTTTTTAAATATTTTTGATTTTTTTAAGAATTTCAATTTTAAAAATCTTAAACTTCCCAAAAGGAATAAAACAAAAAAAGAGATTAATCCAAAATTATTTACCAAATTGAATTTCAGTGAAGTTAAAAAACAGAAGGACATTCAAAATAAATTATTCAATAAGCTGCGGAAAATCTTTTTAAAATATTTTTTAGGTAAAAAAACAATAGCTACTGAGATTTTAATGTTTTTGGTTCTGTTTGCAATTGCAGGTTTTGAAATCGCTGGAATTTATTTAACTTCAATAGTTATGATTTATATTTTTATGCTGTATTTTCCAAAAATCAGCCAGAAACATCAGTATGATGACTTAAATTTTGAGTTGCCTTATGCTTTGAGGCATATGGCAACTGAACTGAAAGCAGGAAAAGGGTTGCATGACACGCTGCTTACAGTATCTATTGCAAATTATGGGTCTCTTTCCGGTGAGTTTAAAAGAGTTTTAAAAGAGATTAAATACGGTAAATCAAGTGAAGATGCACTGATGGAAATGTCACTAAGAGTATCGTCAGAAGGTTTGTCAAGGGCAGTTCATCAGATTGTAGGAACTTTAAGGGTTGGTGGAAACCTGGCCAATAGCTTAAATGTTATTGCTGAAGATATTTCATTTGATATGCAGATTAAACTAAAAGAATATTCTCAAAAATTAAATGGATTTATCTTAATTTATACATTTATAGCTATTTTAGCTCCTGTTATAATTTTAATCATGTTAATGGCAGCATCAACAGTTGTGGGAGATATTGTATCTGAGGAAATGGTATTTATAATGTATATGTTCTTTTTTCCATTGATTGTGGTTTTCATGGCTTTGTTCATTAAAAGAATGGAGCCAAAAATTTAAAGGGATGTTTATAGGCAAACATCCTTTTTTGTAAAGTAGATGTATGAAATTGTCAGTCCAATTGCAAATGTGGCCAGTAGTATAGCTAGTGAAGTTGCTGTATTGCAGGAATAGTTGGTTATTTCATTTGAACTTATTAGATACGGGCTGCACCATGGAATGTAGGGAGCATATTTACTTGTATAAACAAACAAATTTATAATACTAAATATTGCACCTGCAACCATTGAAAAAACCATATTCGGCATAACTAATGAAAGAACTACAAATGGAGAAAAGCTTAAACAAAGTAAAATCTCTGAAATTAACATTTCTTTATAGCTATTTAATCCAACACTTAATGTAATGTCTGAAATACCTCCAAGATATGCGGCAATTACCGTACCTGTAAATGTAATTGTAGTAATTATGAATGCCCATATGAAAAACATCAGATATTTTCCAATTAATAGTTTTGTTTTAGATAATGGGGTAGTTAATATGGTTTTTAAAGTATGTTCTGTGTATTCTCTGCCAAAAAGATAAGCTATAATAATTGTAAATATGATTATGTAAAACAATGAGCAGGCATAAGTGGCACAGTAATCAAGTATTCCTTGAAATGTTGCATGTTCTCCTGTAAGCAGGCCAATATACAATAAAGAAGGTATGCTAAGTGCTCCAAGAACGGTTAATAAAAATATTTTTGAATGTTTCAGTTTTAGAAATTCCGTTTTAATAAAGGTTAACATTGTAAAAATCCTCCAAAAGGATGTTTATAGGCAAACATCCTTTTTTGTAAAGTAGATGTATGAAATTGTAAGTCCGATTGCAAATGTAGCTAGTATTATAGCTAGTGAAGTTGCTGTATTGCAGGAATAGTTGGCTATTTCATTTGCTCCGATTAGATATGAACTGCTCCACGGAAAATATGGAGCATACTTGGTTGAAGAAATCATGAGATTTCCAATACTGAATGCAGCTCCGGTAACCATTGCAGCTACCATATTCGGCACAAGCAGTGATAAAAATACAAATGGTGAAAAACTTAAAAATAACAATATATTTGTAATAAACATTTCTTTACAGCATTCAATAGCTCCTGCCAATGTTATATTGCTGGCTCCGCCCAGATATCCGAAGAAACAGGTTGATAAAAATGTAATGGCCACTAAAATCATTGTCCATATGAAAAACATCAAATATTTTCCTAAAATGAATTTTCCACGAGATAATGGAATTGTCATCATTGTTTTTAAGCTATGTTCTGTGTATTCTCTTCCAAATATGTACGAAACTACAATTGCAAAAAGAACAATATTGAACATGGAGCCGGTAAACTGATTGCATGCCAAAAGCATACTTTCAAATCCGTCAGCATTTCCACTAATTAAACTTAAATAAAGTAGGAATGGAAGTGTAAGTGCTCCAAGTACAGTTAATAAAAATATTTTTGAATGTTTAAGTTTTATAAATTCACTTTGAATAAATGCAATCATAATAATCACCTATGAAAAACGTACATCATTACCTATAAGTCTTGTAAAGAATTCTTCTAAGTTTTCTTCACATAACATTAATTCTGATACTTTGATTCCAGATTTGACAAATTTTTCATTAATTTCATCTCTTAAATCCAAATGGTTAAATAATCGGATTGATGTGTTATTTTCAGGAGTTTTTTTAACTATAAAATCAATATTTTCCCTAAATCCTGACTGTTTAAGAATTTTTGAAGCTAGTTGAATATCTGAGACTTTAAAATCAGCATGTTTATTTAATCTGTTTTCCAGTTCCTCTTTGGAGAGTTCTTCGATGAGATTTCCATGATCCATAACACCAATGACATCAGCAATATGTTCGATTTCACTTAGAATATGGCTGGAAATAAGGATTGTTGTTCCGTAGTCGTGGGCCAATGTTTTTAGAAGTGCTCTTATTTCTTTAATTCCAACTGGATCCAATCCGTTTATAGGTTCATCTAAAATCAACAATTCTGGGCTGTGCATTATAGCTGCAGCTATTCCTAATCTCTGTTTCATACCTAAAGAAAAATCTTTAAATTTTTTATACTTTGCATCATATAAACAGACAAGATTTAATACTTCATCAATTGTTTTTCTATTGTAATTGCCTCTTAATTTAGCTATTATTTTTAAATTTTCAACAGCATTGAGGTTTTCATAAAATCCGGGGGTTTCGATTATTGATCCTATCTTGGAGTAGTTTTCTTTTGGATGTTTTCGGTAATCTTCTCCAAAAAGGTTAATTTCGCCGGAGCTTGGTTTTGATAAATTTAGAAGCATGCACATTGTGGTAGTTTTTCCAGCACCATTTCTGCCCAGCAGTCCATAGATTTGTCCTCTTTCAATTTTCATATTAACTGAATTAACAGCAACATCTTTTCCAAAGCGTTTTGTTAAGTCTTTTGTTTCTATAATGTATTCTGTCATAGTGTTACCTCGTTATAATAGCAAATGGCTCATTGTTATTGGATATTTTATAACTTGTAAATGTAATATATATTTTACACATGTAGCAAGTAAGAAGTGGTGTCTGCTGTAATTATGATTTAAAATTTTTTGGATTTTAAAAAATAAAATATGTAATATATACATTACATATGTAAAAATTAGTTTACATTATATATAAATTTTTCTTATAAAAATTAATATTTTGTACTTAAATGCAGTTTAAATTTTAAAAAATAAGATGTTGGGAATGTAATTCCCATTATATTAAATTATTGATTCCTTTGGAAGCAAGTAAACCTACAAATGCTCCTGGGGGATCCATTACGATATTTCCTTTGGAATATTGGTCTAAAGCAGCATTAACCATTTCTGCTTTTTTAAGAGGGTCGCTTGCAGCATGACCTGCAGCTTTTACAATGTCCATTACTGCAGCTCCTCTAGTTTGGCCACCAGTATATTGTTCTTCTCTTATTATGTCAATACCGCTTGCATTCATTTGAGTACCGTTGACATCTAATGTTCCAGCACTTTTCAATATTGCATCTAATGCTTCACTGTTAACAGCTACAACAGCATCAATATTTTCACTAGTATTGTATTCTACAATTTCTTTTGCTAGCTGCATGGATTTTTTAGTATCATTGTCCCAGAATGAATCGTGAAGTAACAATTTTTCGCCTGCTCCTTGTTCTTGAGCTTCTTGGGGCTCCGAAGCATTAGGGTGAGTCATTCCGTGAGGATATATTTCAGTATAATTGACAAGTTCACCATCTTGTAATGACACGATAAATGCCATATCACAGGCACCCATTCCAGGTCTAGGTTCACTTTCATCAATTGCACATACAAGTATGTTCTTTGAGCCTTGAGCTAATTCATTATCGTGAGGTAAGAATAATTCACCTGCAATTACTGCGATTAATCCAATTAAAATAACAAGTAAAATGGCGATAATCAGTTTTTTTCTTCTTCTCATATTGCGCCTACCTTGATGTTTATTAATATTGTAATTTATTTATTCTTTTCATTATACTTAAATGTTTATTCTAATTTAAGTATGGTCATTTGTTTATATTTTTTTCAAAAAAAAGGTTTTATTTTATTGATTTTTTCAGAATAATTAAGCTAAATATTAATTTTGTTTAGTTTTTAAAATATTTTAAAAAAAGGTTTATAACAGGTTAAATAATTTTTATAATTGTTTATTTTTTATTTTTGCAGCATCCGAAGAAGAAATTAAATACTTTTTTAATATTCTTTTTTACTTTGCTTGTTTCCTCTTTTGGTGTTTCACAACAGCTTGGTCTTACACCCATGAGATCATCTCCTAGTTTTGATTATTCGATTTAATCTTAAAAATAAATATTTTATTTGATAGGTGAAATTAAATATGATAATACATATTTAATTTCGTGAGAGTAGTTATATGCTTTTTATTAAATTAGAGAAAGAGAGTATAAACTAATTTAATAACAATCGGAGTGTAGTAATATGGTTTTAAACCAACAACACATTAGTAATTTCAAATTAGATATTTTTTAGGTATACCTAATTTTCATCACCAGTTATACTGTAGTTCGAAGTAGTATATAACTGTTTTTATTTTTTTAGGTCAACCTAAAATTTATATACAACAATAAATTATTTTTTTAAAAAGAGATAATTGGTGTTTAAATTGATGTTTGGTCCGTTTTAAACACCTATTTTTGAGGAAAATAATATGGAGGTAGAATATTAAATTAGGGAGTAGTTTATATTTAATTTAATATCTATTTGGAGACCATATTTATTATTTGACTGATATAGGTAATTTTAAATTAGACTTCCAATAAATTTAGGTGAGCCTAATTTTTCATCACCAGTTATACTGTAGTTCATGATAGTATATAAATGTTTTCATTTTTTTAGGTATGCCTAAATTTATTATATAAAAAATAATTTTTTTTAAAAAGAGATAATTCGGTGTTTAAATTGATGTCCATTGATTTTAAACACCTCGTGTTTTTACATGGAAACTTGGCAGAGTTTTTCCATGTTTTTGATCTTTATATTAAATCAGAAAATTGTGAAAACCAATTTAATATAATAAATTTTGGAGTTTATTATTTGACTAATAATGTGTTTTGAGTAGTTGTAATTTTAGGATCCTATAAATTTAGGTGAGCCTAACTTTACACCACTATGTATTAAGTTAGTTGTTGTAGTATATAAAGCTTTCTATTTTTTTAGGCATACCTAAATTTTTTAGTCACTTTTAATAATTAATATTACTATTGTTATAATGGGCTATATAAATTATTCGATATTTTTGGTTTACCTAAACATTTAAATAGCATTAAAACAAAGTTAAGTGTAGGTTTAGGCAAGCCTTATTTTTAAGCAGAAGATATTTGAAAATTATCATAAATTTTTAAACTTTAATTTAGGCACGCCTAAATTCAAATTTTTATTTAATTAATATAAATAAAAATTCTTTCTAAAGAAAATAGGAGAATGGTTAATGAAAGAATGTATTGTAGGATTAGCAGGAAACCCTAATGTGGGTAAAACTACAGTATTCAATCAATTAACAGGTATGCATCAGCATGTAGGTAATTGGCCAGGTAAAACTGTTGAAAGAGCAGAAGGCCATTTTGATCATGATGATACTCGCTTTGATGTTGTTGATTTGCCTGGTAATTATGCATTAAGTGCTCATTCTATTGAAGAAATCGTTTCAAGAGATTTCATTGTAGATGATGATTCTGATGTGATTGTTAATGTAGTAGATGCTGCTAATTTAGAACGTAATTTGTATCTGACTGTTCAAATGATGGAATTAGGTGCAAACTTAGTAATGGCTCTTAATATGAATGATTTTGCAAAGAAAAAAGAACATATTATTGATATTAAATTAATGGCTGAATTATTAGGTTTTCCGGTTGTTGAAATTAATGCTAAAAATAAGGACGGGTTTGATGAATTATTATCTACAGTTAAAAAAGTAGCTAATAAACATATTGATACTACTCAAAAATTGGTTTACGGTCCTGAATTAAGAGAACATTTGGGGGATCTTCAGGCATTAATTGAAAAGGACGTTAATTTAACTGATGTTCCAGCAATGTGGACAGCAATAAAATTATTGGAAAAGGATGCTATTGTAATAGAAAAAGTTCAAAAATCCAAATATTCTTCTCAAATATTAAGGGAAACTGATAAAGTAGCTGCACATTTAGCAGATATTTATAATGAAGGTGCAGAAGAAGTAATAGCTAATGCAAGGTATGCATTTATTGATGGACTTATGAATGAAGCAGTAAGTAAACCTGCTGTGGAAAAACCAACAGTATCTGATAAAATTGATAAATATTTGACTAACAGAATTTTAGGAATTCCTATATTTTTAGTTATCATGTATATTATGTTCCAGCTTACCTTTACAATTGGAGCACCTTTCCAGGATCTGATTGATGAAGGTTTTGGTTTGTTAGGTGAAGCTATTGGTGGTCTGTTAGGTGATTCAGTACTTTCATCTTTTATTGTTGACGGTATTATTGGAGGAGTAGGTGGAGTATTGACCTTTTTACCGATTATTATAATCATGTTTTTATTCATAAGTATCCTGGAAGACAGCGGTTACTTGGCTAGAGCTGCTTTTGTTATGGATAAAGTTATGCATAAGTTAGTTGGTCTTCATGGTAAATCATTTATTCCAATGATTTTGGGATTCGGTTGTGGTGTGCCTGCTATTATGGCTACCAGAACAATGGAAAACGAATCTGACCGTTTGCTTTCAATGATGCTTGTTCCGTTTATGTCATGTACTGCAAGATTGCCTGTATATGCATTGTTGATTTCAGCATTTTTCGCTGCAAATCAGGGCGAAGTATTATTTTCAATTTATTTGTTAGGAATTGTTGTTGCACTTGTTGTTGCAGCTATTCTTAAAAGAACTATGTTTAAAGGAATGTCTTCCCCATTTGTTATGGAGCTTCCGACATATAAAGTTCCATCATTAAAAGGTGTATTATTACATACTTGGGATAAAACTAAAGGATTCCTTAGAAAAGCAGGAACTATTATTCTTGTAGCATCTATCATTGTATGGGTTTTAAGTAGTGTGCCATTTGGTGTTGAATACGGATCTCAGGAAAGTGCAATTGGTCAAATAGGTACTGCAATAGCACCAATTTTCGCTCCTCTCGGTTTCGGAGAATGGCAACCTGCAGTAGCAATATTATTTGGTTTAGTTGCTAAGGAGGTTGTTGTATCTACATTCAGTTCACTGTTCGGTGTAGAAGAAGAGGGTTCGGGTATTGAAGCTGCTGTTCATGATTTATTCACTCCACTTTCAGCATATGCATTTATGGCATTTGTGCTGCTGTATGTTCCTTGTTTCGCAGCTATCGGTACAATCAAACAGGAAACCAACAGTTGGAAATGGCCGTTAACTATGTCTGTTATCACATTAGCAACCGGTTATATTGTAGCTCTTATAATATATCAAGGCGGTTCGTTACTGGGTTTTGCTTAGGTGATGATTTTGCGTAGTAAAAGTGGTATTAGGGGCATTAAGATCCCTAAAAATAAAAAAGTGGAAGGAAAATCTCCTTCCAAATAATTTTTTTATATTATTATTTTTTGGATTACCTAAATATTTATATACTATTTCTTCTAAATATTAAATTAGATTTTAATTAGGTATAACTAAAAACTTTATTTTAGGTAAGCCTAAATTTTTATAGATATATTGTGGAGTTGATAAAATGGTAAAATCTTTATTGGATGTGAACGCTGGTGACGAAGTAACTATTGTAAAATATAATGATGGTGGAAACACTGATTTAAAAAGACATTTATTAGGTATGGGATTCGTTAGAGGTTCAAAAATCAAAATTCAAAAAGTTGCACCTTTAGGCGATCCTATTGAATTCAAAATTAAAGGGTATGATGTTTGTCTTCGTAAAGAAGAAGCTAAAAACATTATTGTAGAATAAATCCTTTAATTATTTATTTTTTCTGGATGATTTTTATGAAATGTAGAATGTGTGGATATGAATTTGACGAAAATGAGATTCCAAACAGAGGTTGCTCCGGCTGCGGAAAACATGGATGTCATTCTGTTCATTGCCCTAATTGTGGATTTGGTAACTCACCAGAACTTGATCAAGAATTTGATTTTATTATAAAACTTAAAGATAAAATTAAAAATAGAAAAAAAGCTACTCATTAATTTGTTTAGCTTTTATAATTTCTGCACATGTGTCTTTAACACTTATTTTTTCTGTATTGACATTCAAACCTGATTCTTTTAAATTATACAGTATTTCTGTTGTTATCGGTGTTCTTAAATGAGCTTTTTTTAATAATTCCATATCTGAAAATATCTTGTTTTTATTTCCTGATTCTATTATCTCACCATTATAAAGAACGAATATTTTGTCTGCATACTTGCTGATCATGTCTATGTCGTGTGATGAAATTATTAATGTCATCCCTTCTTCATTAAGCTGATTCATAATATTCAGCACTTTTTCAACACCGTCAGGGTCAAGTCCGGCTGTCGGTTCGTCCAGAATCATCAGTTCAGGTTTCATAGCTATTATTCCGGCAATAGCTATTCTTTTTTGCTGCCCTCCACTTAAATGGTGTGGGGTTTTATCTTCATAATTTTCCATACCAACCATTTTCAGTGCATCTTCAACACGTTTTTCCACTTCATCGTAGCTTAAACCCAAATTCATAGGTCCGAAAGCTATATCTTCTTTTACGGTTGGTGCAAATAACTGGTCATTCGGATCTTGAAATACAATTCCAACTTTTTGTCTGACTTTAAGTAGTTCATCTTTCTCAAAAGAGATAGGTTTGCCTTCTATTTTAACACATCCTGAGGTAGGTTCTGTTAAACCGTTGAAATGTGAGAAAAGTGTTGATTTGCCTGCACCGTTAGGTCCGATAATAGCTACTTTTTCTCCTTTTTCAATTTCGATATTGATATTTTTTAAAGCCCGTGTACCGTCAGGGTATGTAAAACTTAAGTTTTCAGTTGATAATTGTATATTTGTCATGTTATTTTCCTAATTTTAATTAATTGTAAGTTTCATTCCTAAATAACCTAACTGATTTGTGTACTTGTATAATATAACTTCAATAACAATCATAAGGGTTATTATGGAAATTAAATAAATGTAATCTGATTTTTCAAGCTGTGTTTTTTCATTAAATAACTGGGAAGTATCTGAAAAGCCACGGCTAACCATACTTTTATGAACTCTTTCTCCCTGTTCATAAGATTTTAAAAACATCATAGCTATTGTATAGCCAACTTGTTTTACTATCCATCTGTAAGGAACTAACTTTGAATGTATATTAAAGTTTCTGGATTTTTGAGCATTTCTGATAGTTGTTAATTCATCAATAAATACAAATAAAAATCGCACTGTAATACTTAAAATCATAGCTAACTCTTTTGGCATTTTTAATTTTCTAAATGATGCCACAATTTCCTGCATCGGACTTGTAGAAGATAAAAGTACGATGGCTGTAAGTGATGTAATCACTCTTCCGAATAATAAAATCGCCCAGTTTAACCCGGTATCAGTTATTTGTATCCATGAATATGCCCAAAGTACATTTCCAGGATGGATAAATGGTTGAAATATTATGATGGCTCCACCAAAAGGCAGTAATAATGCTATTCTTTTAAATGCATCTTTTATAGATACTTTTGATAAATATAAGATAAGCAGTAAAAATATTTCCATTATTATTGGAACAATAATCTGCTGTGAAAAAACAGTAAAAACAATGATTATAATTGCTGAAATTAGTTTTACAGGACCATTTAAGTTATGAATTATGCTATCTCCTGATGCAATATCATCTAACTTAAGTGTTTGAGTAATGTCTGCCAATTATTAATCTCCAAAAAATTTCTAAAATCTAGTATAAAAATATGAAAAAAAGAAGTTATAAATTTAACCTCTTTTTTCTATAATTTTTCCAATAACGAATCCTCCTGCAAGGCATATTACAGCACCTAATATGAGGACTCCAATTTCACCAAGTGATCCTAATGGTTCAAAAGTGTAGTCTGGGAATGGGGATGAGTAAATTTCATTTAATCCGTCAACACCATAGTCTTCAGCTAATCCTGCATCTTCTGCAGATTTTTCAAGACCATCAGGGTTTCCAGAGGCAATAAATGGTGATAAACAGCTAATTATAATACAGATAATAACTGCTACAATTATTAGGTATCCGTCTTTTTTACTAAGATTCATTTATTTTCCTCCTTGTGTTTGTTTGTTCCACATAAGTAAATCTGGCCTATATTTTTCTAAAGCCATTATTACAATTACAGTTAAAACAGCTTCGATAATTCCTATAAACATATGGTATAATACCATTGAGTAGATTCCTAAAGTAAGTGGGAATGTTCCGGCTATTGCAAGTTCAACAGCTGCTGCTGCAGCTATTACAGTTGCTAACCATGCAGCAACTCCAATTGCAGGGTATTTTCCGATTGTATTTTTTAATCCTTTAAATGTGTATAATCCAACACATCCTCCAATTATTCCCATATTTAATACATTGGTTCCGAGTGCGGTGATTCCTCCGTCACCGAAAATTAATGCTTGTATAAGCAATACTATAGTAAATACTAAAACTGCAGCTTCAGGAGCACAGAATACTAATGCCACTAAGCATCCACCAACCATGTGTCCACTGGTTCCGAATGGTATTGGCATATTCATAGACATGATTGCAAAGATTCCCGCAGCAAGTATTGCCATAAGTGGGACATGTTTGTCATCAAGATTCTTTTTAGCCCATTTTGTTGCAAAATAAAGAGCTACAATTAAAATAATATAGTATATTACACATTGTGTCCATGGTATAAATCCATCAGGTATATGCATATTTTTTCCTCCATTTTCCTATTTGAGTAATACTTTTTTTTAAAAAAAATTATAGAAAAGTATTACTTTCATTGGTTATTTATTAAAATATCATGTATTCTCGATTTATTCAAGAAATAACCTTTTTATAGCTATTGTTATCATGATACACTATATAATTATGAAAAATTGTATTATATAAATGTTATTAAAGTATTACTATTTTATATTATTTTTTTATAAAAGTAATACTCAATTTACTTTTCAAAATATTTGATATATTCTCCATAACCTTCTTTTTCCAAATCTTCAAAAGCTATAAATTTTAAAGCTGCAGAATTGATGCAATATCTCATCCCGCCTAATTCTGAGGGTCCGTCATCAAAAACATGGCCTAAATGGGAATCTGCTTTTTTACTTTTCACTTCTGTTCTAATCATATTATGGCTTGTATCTTTTATCTTTTTAATGTTGTCTTCTGATATTGGTTTTGAAAAGGAAGGCCATCCGCATCCTGAGTTGAATTTATCATGAGAGGTAAATAATGGCTCTCCACTTACAACATCGACATACAATCCTTTTTCATTGAAATCATTGTATTTTCCGCTAAATGGAATTTCAGTAGCACTGTTTTGTGTAACTTCATATTCAGTAGGATCCAATTTTCTGATATTTTCCTTTATTTTTAATTTTTCTAAGGATTCATCTATTTCCGGAAGTTTGCTTAAATCAACATGGCAGTAGCCATTAGGATTTTTTTCCAAATATTTCTGATGGTAGGTTTCTGCAGGATAAAAATAAGTTAGGGGCATTACTTCAACAGCTATTTTTTTGGAATAGTTTAACTGTTTTTCTTTAATAAACATTTCAGCTATTTGCTTATCTCTAATGTCTGTGTAATAAATTCCTGTTCTGTACTGTGTTCCTATATCTGGTCCTTGTCTGTTGATTGCGATTGGATCTATTATTTTAAAAAATTCTTCCAATAGCTCTTTTAGAGATATAAAATCTGGTGAATATGTCACTTTTACGCATTCTGCATGTTTTGTATCAAAGTTACATACTTCTTCATAAGTTGGATTTTTGGTGTTTCCGTTTGCATATCCGACTTCTGTTTCATACACTCCCAATATTCGGGATATGTAGGTTTCAACGCCCCAAAAACAGCCTCCTGCAAGGTATATTGTTTTCAGGTTTTCTTTGTTAAATTGTATTTTATTGTTTATGTTTTCTAAAGACATACCAAAACCTCCAATAACTGGGGATTTTTTCATAAAATAGTATATGATATTAAAAAACATTTAGTATATAAAGATTTTTATTAAAAAATAGTAAGATTAGCATTTATTTGATTTGATAATAAATGCCAAATAAATGAAAATAGCTACTGCAAAGTATGCCAAAACCTGGATATCCAGTATTCCTGTTTCAACTCCTAAAATTGAGTATGTCAGAAGCAGGCTGTAGAGTCCGATGTATGCAAAGTCATTGGTTTTTTTCATTATTTTATATCCGATACCTAAAATGAATCCGAGTCCGCACATTTCAACAGCTACTCCAACTTTACCGAAGTCAATAACCATTTGGCCGATTAATGTTGGTGTTACAGTAACTTCTGTTCTCCATGCTATTAATTTTCCAATCATCATTCTTGGTCCGAGGTCACTTCCAGGTATGGAACTGGCTAATAACTTTCCATGGGTTACTCCAAAGTTTCCTCCAATAAAATCAAGCAGGTTCAATACATTTAATGTAAAATCTGCCCTGCTTTCCAATGTGTAAAATGGATTGGTGGCTGAAGTGACTGTGTATTCTTCAACTGATCTGAAATAGCCGATTCCGATAATTGCACATACACCAATTAATGCACCTACCACAACTTCCCATACAGCTAAGATATTTCCATAGTAACCTATGATTATCATGATAAGTAAGACTGCAAGTAGTGGTGTCCTATAACCTAAAGCCAATAAAAATACACAGCTGATACCTATCAAAATTAAGAAACGGAATCTTGCCTGAGAACGTGTGATTTTGTTTTCTTGGAATTTTTTTAAATAGGCACTGGCAAGTATACAAACTCCTGGAATTATTAAAAACACAGGCATTGTAAATAATGGTTTTAATTGATATCTTAAAGAGGTTTTAAGAATTGGAATTCCGCCGACTGATGCTACACTTACAAAGAAGAATAATATGCTTATTAAAACTAAACAAAATCCGATTGAATAGAAATCCTTGCTTTTAAATTCAATTGCCGGTTTTTTAAATTCTTTATTTAAAAAGTATCTTGGCAGTATTGCAGATCCTATAAAAAATGCAATAAATGCAATAGCTAATGTGATAGCTAAACTGGCTGAAACAGCATTGATTGACAGTATTAGAAATGCTCCGAATACAACAAGTACAATCAGCGGATTGAATGCTTCAGAATTCAATATTTTATTTTTTTTAATAAATCCTAAAAAGTTTTCACCAGGATAAAGTCCTTTTAAATAGCTATTGACCCATGCATTTTCAAAATAATTTAAAATTGAAAAAATAATTGTAAATAAAAGGGATTCATGAAATAGTTGTGATATTTTATTTACAATTGAGGTTAATTTTGTATATATTAAGCTCATAAGCTACACATCTTAAAATGTTTTGATATTGGTAACATTATAGTTATTTTCAATAGTTTTTAAGTCCTGTTCACTGCAGTCATAAATTCTAATGGTTATTGGGCTTGTTGCACCATTAAAGTTTCCTAAAATACCGTCTGCAAGATTTATTTCATCACCTGTTGCTCGGGTTATAATTAATTGGTTGTATATACCTGCATTTGATCCTTTTATTGATATTCTTTTATCATGGGAATAAAGACTGTTTGTCAAATCCTGATAATTAATTGTAGTTAATTCATCAACTGCAATTGCTGTTGTAATTTCATAATTTGTAGTGTTGCCGATTCCTGAAATTAATTCATTTAATGAAGTAATATTTTCCGGTTTGACTGTCACTTCTGTTAAATTGTTAAATTTCTTTCCATTTGTTTCAAGAGAAATGGAGTCTATATAAATGTCTGCATTAGGAATGTCTTTGTATAATCCTGCCAGATATTCTTTTCCATTTGAATTAATCAGTACTTTGACATTTGATCCTTTGTCATCATCAATCCATGATATGTTTCCATGTAATTCAACAGCTTTCCCAGTACTTGCATTATATCCGCTGACAGTTGTTTCCACTACATTTCCTTCTAAGTATAATTTCAAATAATTTTCAACTATTTTATTCATTGTAGATGAGTCATATGATGATGTTTTTGTGTCATTTGAATCATCAGTTGTAATATGGATAAATGCAAAAACAACAGCACATATTACTGCAATGATTATAATATAGTCAACAATTGTAAGTTTTTTTAATATTCCTTTTTTCATAATCTCAAAATCCTTTAGTTATTCATCATAAATAGCACCCACGGGGCAGATGTCTACACATTCTCCACAGTCATCACATTTGTTTTCATTAATTTCAACTTTAAATGCTTTTTTTATGATAGCTTCTTCAGGACATACGTCTATGCAGTCTTCACAAACTCCGCATTCTTCATTATCGATTTTCAAGATAAGCACCAATTTTTTAATTTATTAGTATAAACCGTAATATTTATATATTTAGTTAACTCAATATTAATATATCTTTTCTATGTACTTTTAGTTTATGTTTGTTTAATTTAATGATTGAAACATAACATTTATATAGTATTAGATACAATCTTATATTGTATGTAAATCATATGCAAGGGTGCCCGAGCGGCCAAAGGGGGAGGACTTAAGATCCTCTGGTATAGGCCTTCGAGGGTTCGAATCCCTTCCCTTGCACTATTCTTTAAAAACTGTATTTTTTTCTCGATTTTGCCTTAGTGGCTCAGCCGGTAGAGCGCCACCTTGGTAAGGTGGAAGTCGGGGGTTCGAATCCCCCCTAAGGCTTCTTTAAAAACTATTTTTCTTAATTATTTTATAAAAAAAAGTTTTGATAATTTAATTTTCTATAATCTCTACATTATTCATAGATTTAATAGAATCAAAATCATCATTTAAAAGGAATAAAACGATTTTTATACATTTTTCAATTCCGTTTTCCTGTCTTTGGAACAGTTCTTCACTGTTATTTTCTCTTAAATCGCTCGTAACATCACTGGTTGTTATGATTGTGCAGTCATTGGTTACAACAGATATTCCCCCTCTGCCTATTCCTGCTGTAGTTCCGATAGCTATATCGCAGCAGGTTATTTTTTTTACAGCTTCAGCCATAATTTTACTAACTTCTTTATCTTCTGTTTCATTGTAACATTTAATTCCTTTAATTAGTGTTGTAGGTTCGGGAGGATTTTCAATTTGCAGAACACTTTTTACAGCTTCAATAGTTGGTATAAACAGACTGCATGTTACACTAAGTTCATTGTAGTTAAAGTTTCCATAGCTTTCAGGATTTTCAATGTAATCTCTTCCGAAATTGCCTGTATATCCTTGAGCTATTGCATGAAGTTCTCTTCCTATTTTTCCATGTGTAAAACATTCTGCTGTAGCTATTTTAATCATATGAATCCTTCAATAATTTTAAAGAAGTTTTTGTTATTTGCTTTGCAACTTCATCTAATGTATATGGGGTAATAGGCTCATGGTCCCTTAATAATTTGTTGGTAGTAACAATTAGATGGTTTTCGGTTATTCCTTCTTTTCTAAGTTCATCTACTGCAGGGTTGTCTTCAAATTCAGAAATATCTTTTACTTCTATAGTTTCATCTCCAAATCCAAATATTCCTGCAGTGCTTATTGTTTTAGCACCTCTTTCATGTGCATGTTTAATGATTTTAGCTGCAATTGGTATTGTATTTCCGCCAGCTATCTGTATTGCAACTACATCTCCTTTTATCAAGTCCAAATTGTCTGGAGTAATGTCTTCACAAACGCTGATAATTTTTCTGAAATTTTCATCATGGGTGCATAACTTATTTAGAAAATCAGCTTTATATTCTCCGATGTTAGCACCTTTCATTGTAAAAATAACATCTCCACCATCTATTTTTTGCCCATCGAAAACTCCTATTTCTTTAGGTCCGCCTCTGTGTACCTGTATTAAATGAATTCCAATTCTTAATCCTAATCTTCCAAATCCAATTAAGTCTATTCTGCCTTTTGGAATTCTTGAATCTTCTATTTCCTGTATCATTTCAATATTCTCCAGATGTTGTATAACTATTGTTATTATGATTATGGGTTATATATTTTCCCAGGGTTTTATATTAACAACTTCACATTTAATATTAAGCGGTTTTAATAATTCCTTTAATTTGTATAATCCTGGAACTTCGCTGCTGTGATGGCCTAAATCAATTAAAGTAATATTTAAGTTTTTGGCTAAAACTGCACTTTCCTGAGTCAAATCTCCAGATATCAGCAAATCCAAATTTAATTTCCTGGCTAATTTAATATATTCGGAATTTTTAAGACCAAATCCTGAAACAATTCCAATTTTATTAAGCTTTTTGCTGCTGGAAGGTTTATTTACAATTCTAATTTCGTTAAAGCTATCTAAAATATCTTTTTCAAAATCACCAAATGACTTGTCTGTTTTGCAGATTCTTCCAATATTTGTAGTCTTATCAAATGGTGATATGACATTTAATTTTAATGTTTCAGCTAGTGCTTCATTAGCTCCTCCATTAATAATATCCCAATTTGAGTGAATGGTATAAGTTGGTGTTTTTGGATTAAATAATGGGGGATGATGAGTTAAAATTAAAGTATTTGTTTTTTGAGTGTCAAATTCAGGATATAAATCCATAAATATTTTAATGGAGCTGATATCCTGATTTAAATTATATTCTTTTTTAAAACCTATTTCATCATTTTCTAAAGCCAGATTTTTAGGTATGTTTTTGTCTATAAACTCAATAATTTCTTTAAGTTTCATTTAAATCATTTTTGATTCAATTTTATCTAATTGTGTTTTTATTAAATCATCACAGCTAAACGGGTTGATAGTTGATATTTTCATAGCTTTTGCATTAATTAAGTTAATAAATTTTGGAATATCTTTTTTTTTGAAAATAACTTCTTCAAAAAATCCCATTTCGCAGGCACTATAAAGAACACCTTCCATTTTTTGGGATTCATGTAATGCATTTGTCAAAACACCAATAGTTAAAGTCATAGTCCCTGATGTTTTAGTATCTATTCCTTTAGTTTTCAGGATAGCTTTATTAGGTGCATTAACAGCATTTATTCTTTTATGAATATTATTTTTATCTTTAAGTAATCTATCATTATCTTCAGCCACTGGATCTTCTATTAAAAATACTTCAGCATTAATTTCAGATGACTGTTCAACAGTTAATCCTCCAAAACCTGTAGTGTCAATAACTACATCTCCTGAATTAATCAGCTCCAAACTGGTTGAAAATTCTATACTTTTTTTATAATCTCCACCAATATCCGTATCCAGTAATTCTTTCAAGTGGGGATAAATATCTATTAGCAGAATATTGTTGTATTTTTTCCTTAATTTTTTGACAATTCCTACTCCTGTAAAGTAGGTTCCAACAACAACGATTTTAGTGTTTTTATCTAAATTTAAACTGTCAATGTAATTTAGGCATGCTTCAGATTTTTTGTTAATGATATTATTAAAAATGTCTATTAGTTTAGTTTCAGATTTTATAGTAAAAACTTCAGAAGTTATTCCGGTGTCAACATCCATATTTTTAGCCTTCTTTTCTAAATCCTATTTTTTGCAAAGCTTCATTTGCTTCCTCATATACTGCATCTTCAAGGGTTTTTTGACTGATTGCATGTGAAGGTGATGTTCCGCAGGTCAGTATTCTTCCTTTGTTGTCTACAAAAAGTAAAAGTGATCCTGAACCGGGTAATCCTAAACGACCCCTGGCTATTATTAAATCAGCATCACATACATCCAATGCCATAATTGCCTTTGCAAAAGCAGGACTGCGATTACTGTCTGCTTCATTAGTGTTTATTTGAAGTATTTTAGCAGAAGGCAAATTATATTCTCTTAAAACTTTATTTAAAACATCAACTTTAATCCCATTTTTATTTGGGATATAAATCTTTTCAGCATTTTTAATATAGTTTTGAATTTCCCGTACTTCTTCTAAAGTATCTCCCAAACGACAGTTATTTCTTGATTCGTCTAATGCCTTTTTAATCATTTCTTCAAAAGCCATATTTTAGCCTCAGATTGTTTGTGGTGTTAAACCTAATTTATTTATAACGGAAACTACATCATCATAGTTTCCACAAACAGGTGATCCTACACCTTTTACTTCTAATGGGTAATTGTCAGCTATTACAGTAGCTAAATTATTAGCTCCAGCATTTAAAGAATATTCCACATTTTTAGGACCTATAGTTGGGGTAGGTACTGTAATCCTTATTTCAGGATACATTATACGGGTTACTGCCATAATTTTCAGCTGTTCTTCCAGTGGGGAAGGTGGATGATTTGCCATGGGGGTGTCTTTATATGGATTAAATCCCATTATTGGAATTTCACCAAGTGTTTCAAAATTATTTAAATAACGTAGGTGAGCTATTTTGTCTTCCAGAGATTCTCCAAGTCCGACCAATAATCCTGATGAAAGTTCAATTCCGGCATCACTAACTCCTTGACATGTTTCAATCCTATCATTTAAGGTTTCTCCAGGTTTTACAAAGTTAAAAACATCTTCATTGATGGTTTCCAAATTACAGCATACAGTATCTGCATTTAAATCAGCCAGTTTGTTGATTGATTTTTCTGTTAAATCTCCTCCAACATTTACCAAAATTTCTAAGGAAGTATTGCTTTTAACAATTTCTGTTGCATTAACTGCCTGTTTGCCTTTGTAGCCATAACCTCCAGAGCAGCTTACTCTAGGGATCCCCGCTTCTTCAATGGATATTGCAGCTTTAAGTATTTCTTCATCTGTTTTATAAAAAGATTCATAATATCCTTCAGTTGAGGTTTTGGGTGCAAATCCGCAATATTTACATCTTGGTTGGATTGTACATTTATTTGTAATGTGGACTGTTGATGTCAATTTAATTAGTTTGGAATGTTTGTTTCTAATGGATACAGCAGTTTCACATAATTTTTTCAAGTCTTCTTCTTTATTTATTTTTAATAATTGAAGAAATTCATCATCACTTATTTTTTTATTATTTACAGCCTTTTTTAAAATTTCATCAATCAATTTCGAACCCTCGGTTGAGAATATTAATATAATAAAAATCCGTATAAAAATAGTAAACTTATTTTTTAATAGCTAATATGACTCAATTATTAAAAAATAAGTTTTGCATGTTGATATGAAATCAACATGAACTTATTTTAAGTGTTTCACTTAGCTTCTTTTTTCTAAGTTTTCTAAAACAGTAGGTACGATTTCTGCTAATGGACCGAAGTTCATGGAGTCAGCAGTACCGAGTAATGCACCAGGGTTTAAAGCTTCATCCATTTTGTCGATACCTTCATCTTGCATTAAAGCAGTAACTTGGGTTAAAGCTTCGTTAGCCATCATTTGTGCAAATCCAGCAGGTGCACCTAAAATTTGAGTTACAGTGTCTCTGTAAGCTAAGATACCTGCGTAAGTAATTGCAGTTACAGCGGAACACATATCACATACAGGACCTAATAAGTTTGCAGGTAATGTGAATGCAGATCCTCTTGCTTTTTCACCTAATTCTAATAAAGTTTTGATGGATGCTTCATCAGCATATCCTTCACCGATGTATGCTTGACCTTTCATTTCAGGTACAGCACCTGGGTGGTATGAAGCTACATTTACGTTTGCTCCACATTCGTCGAATATTTTTTTGAATTCGGTGGTAGGAATGGTACATGCATGAGTGAGGATAGCTCCTTCTTTGAGTTCTCCTGCGAATTTTTCGATGATAGGTTTTTGCATTCCACCTTCTGGTAACCAGGTCATTACCCAGTCAGCGTCAGCTACTGCTGCTGCATCATCGTTCATGGTTTTCATTCCTAAATCTTCAGGATCTACGAAGTGTATAGCTGCTTTAGGTGGTGTAGGGAGGGATTCAGCTAACTCATTTACTTTTGCTCTGATGTCAGGCATTACATCTTCTGCTTTACCAGCTTTGTGTGCTGCAATTACTTCTTGGAAATCGAAATCGTCTACTACGGTAAAGTCGTTGTCGAATACAGGGTCGGATACAACTACTTCGTCTACTCCAGCAAGGTGTAATAATTCTGCACCCATTTCAATAGTGGAGTGAGTCATTGCGATTTTTTCTTTTCCGGTTTCTTCTGCAACTTCACAAGCTCTTGTAAAGTTTGTAATACCACTTGCAGCATGAGTTCTGTAACATCCTGCACCTAAAATTGCTACTTTCATTATTTTTGTCTCCTTTAAAACATATATATATTTTATTTTTTAAGTTTCTTAAAAAACATTTACTACATTAATAATTATTTAAAATGTGCCTTAATAATCTCCCTATTAATTATATAAAAGAATTTCATGTTTGTTAGTAAACATTCATTCTAATTTTTAAATAATTTTCGCTGAATTCAGCAGTTGTAGTAACAATTAAATTATTATATCTTTACAATATATAAGTTTTTACATCTGTTTTTTAGTAGTATTAACTTATATTTTCGTTTTTTTATTTTTGTATTACTTTTGATTTTTTTAAGTTATTTTGAGCTTTTTTTAAGTATTACTATTGTAATTCTGTTCGTAATAACTAGTTTTTTATATACGATTTTTAAAAACTTATTGCCGTACTTGAGTTAAGATATTTTTGGCTATAATGCTTATATTGTTCTTAACTTATAAAACAAAATTTATTTATTTGATATGTTCATATAATATATTTAATTAAATTTAAAGGTTGTAATCAAATGTATGATTTAATTAAAGAAGCTATTGTTGATGACGATGCAGCTATTGAATTGTCCAAAATGGATAAAAATGTAGTTGAAGTTGTTGATGCAATTTCTGAATTGTCTTTAGAAGACACAATGAAATTGGGAATGAAATTTAAAAGATTTCCATTAGGCTGTGACTTGACCGAAGCGGTTGTTGGAACATGTGCATCTGATTTGGAATTAATGGAATTACTTGGAAACTGCCGTTTATCAGATATGTTGGGATTGCCTATTCATATTTGCGCATATGCATTTGCAGATATTGCTGAAAAACATGGCATGCGCGGTATCGAAGTAATGAGAAAGGTGTATGACAGTGTTGATGTTCCTCTTGATTTAGATCATTTTGGTGAAAACGGACCTATGAGACTTCCGCAGAATATTGTAGGCTGTGGCGGTGAATGTTATAATAAAGGACCGGTTTATACTGAATGTCCGAGAGATAGAATTCATGAAAGATTAATTGATAAAGAAAAAGCAGAATCTTCAGATAAGGAAGAATGGGTAAAATTATCATCTTCAGTAGCTATTAATTTAACCAGTGAACAGACTGGTGAGGGTCATGCGGCACCTTACAGGGAAGCAGAGGATATAGCTAATCTGGCTAAGAAATACCAGAGAGGTCTTGAAGCTATCATGTTTATTGGTGACGGTTATGATGATCTTATTACAGGATTTGAAAAAGCTATTGGAATAGGTGCTGATGTATTTGTACTTGAAGGAGGACCTTATAATGGTGCTAAAAATCCTGTTGAAGCATTTGCAAAAGCAGTTGCAGCTTCCAGAATATTATGTCCGGGTAAAGTGGTAGGTACTAATGGTGCTTATGAAAGAGAATGTAGAATAGGTCTCAGATCTGGTCTGAATGTTATTATAACTGGTTTTCCAAAAAACCATCACGGATATATGTGCGGGTATGAACCTGGAACTGCCAGAAGAGGCAAATTTGGTCTTCCAAGAATAATGCAAATAATGAAAGAGGAAGTTCATAATCCTAATGTTCAGGTTCCTGTTTTAAAAGAAGACTTAATCCCACTTACAACAGCAATTAAAATAGCTGGAAGAGATTATATCTATCCGAAAAAGATTGGTGCATATACTGTAGGTGATGCACACTGGGCTACTTTAATTAATTCAAAAATGTATAAAAATCTTACTTTAAAAAATGATTTAAATGATATTGTAAATTCTGTTAACGGAAATAGTGTGGCATTACTTGGTGGGAGGTTCCTTTCCTGGGTAATAGCTAATGAATTGGATAAACAAGTTGATGAAATTATTATATCTGATGCAGACCCATGGGTTCAACGTATGACTGTTGAGAACTTGCAGGATGCATTAGATGCAACTATTATTCCTGGAGATGGTGATGTAAATAGTGCTAAGCAGGCAGATAGTTCTATTATCTCTTCAACAGTTCCAGGTATCAGTAATAAAATTTTAAATAAAGTTCCTAATGCATTTAATATTGTATAAACCTAAAATTATAAATTAATTAAATAATAAAATGTAATAATTGATAAAATGTTTATTACATTTTTTTTAATTAATTAACTATAATAAAGGTGAAAATTTGAATCATTCAAAAATTATTTTGGTGGCTTTCATTTCAGCGTTTGTAGCTATTACTACTGCGGTACTTGGAGTTGCAGGAACTATTATTGGTTCTGTATTATCTTCTGTACTTTATAATGTACTTTCAGAAGCATTACAAAAACCAGTTGATAATGCAAAGCTTAAAGCTAATTTTGAGTGGGAAATAGCATATTCCTTTCCATTAATTGTTATGGCATTAATTCAGCTATTGTTAATTTTTGCTATGTTGTCTGAAATGGGATTTTTACCATCAACATTTTTAAATGTTTATTTATCTCTTCAAAATGTTGCAGATAATAATTTATATAGAGTTTTAGGATTCTCATTGCTGATTATGAGTGTTTATCCATTTGTATTAAAACCTGATTTTGTTAAAAAATCTCATGGAGGTTTAATTGCATTTATTGGGCTGATATTTTTAGCTAAAGGTTTCTGTGATAGTGGATTTTTAGTGTTGTATTACATATTCCATTATTTTGATTTCCCAATAGCTTTAATTGCATTTGTATTATTGTCTACAGTAATTTATAAGATTTTGATTTCTGCTAAGGAAGCTAAAGGTGAAATTAAAAAACGTCCGGTTAATCATAATTTGGATGATCTTGAGCTAATACAAATTCGTCAAAAAAGAATGGATGCATCTTCAAAAGATAATAGTTATAGGGAGCATGGTTATAGGGAAAAACCAATAAAACATAGAGTCAGACGAAACCAAATAAACAAATCTTCTGAAAACATTCAATTTGAAACTAATGAGTTTTTAGATGACTATAAAAAGTAGATATTATGAGTAAAAAAAATAAAACATTGAAAGATATTTTAGATTGTATCTTATATGAAAACCCATCTACTCAAGATGAAATAGCTGAAAAACTGGGGATAACACGACGTTATGTTACTCAGCTGCTTCAGCCTCTTGTAAAGGAAGGAACTGTTAAAAGAGCATATATGATTGATTTAAATGTATATGAAAAATTAGCAGAATCCTTTGGAGATTATGCTCCAGTTAGTGATTCTGGATATATTTTAGTTAATGATATGCTGTCAAACATGGCTAAGCATGTTCAGTCTCAGTTACAGGAGTCATTTGATGCTGTTCAGGATTATGATGAAAATAAAGCTAATCTTGCTTTAGAAATGGATTATACAACTAATAATATGGTTGAAAAAGTGAGAACTTCTGTTGAAACTATTGTTAGTATTAATCAGCATTCGGAATTATCTAAATCCATGCTTTATAATGAAGTAGCTTATGATTTGGAACGTATTGGAGATTATTGTGGACATATTGCAAAGTTCGTAATTGAGGATGTTTATGAGGTTGATGAAGTTATTCTTAAAAATTTAAAGAAAATGCATAAAACTGCTCAAAAAATGATTAGGTCTGCGATGCTTGCATTTTTAGAAGGAAAAACTAATCTTAAGGATGATATCATGGATTTTGAAGAATCTATGCATATGCTTCAAAATAAATCTATTAACATAATAGCCACTCAAATGGCTGAAAATTCATTTGATGAAAAAGAACGTTCTAATTATTTCATGTATCTATTTAGGGTTGTTAAAGCCTTTGAAAGGATAGGAGATATTTCTATAGAGATTATTGATGTAGCTATTGAATTCCATAATAATATACCTAGGTCCACCACTCCTCGTACATTCAGATAATTTTATTATTTTTTTTATTTTTCTATTTTTATTCACTTTTTAGGAATTTTAATTCATAAAATATCCTTTCGCTTAATGCCTTATTTTCACTAAATAGGAACAATAATTCACAAAAAGTAACATTTATATACTGCTTTGTTAAGATAGTTATGTGAGGAGAAAAATGAAAAAGAAAAATAAATATTTAATTGGTATTATAGCAATTATTGTTATAATTGCAGGTGCTTTGATTATTTCTGCAGATGCAGGATCATCAAAGGTTCAAGTGGCAGGTTCAACCTCAGTTCAGCCTGTTGCTGAAAAGTTAGTCGAAGTTTATAAAGAATCTCATCCTGATGCTCAAATCAATGTGCAAGGTGGAGGATCTAGTGTAGGTATCAAAAGTGCTGAAGACGGATCTGCTGATATTGGTATGTGTTCAAAAGCTTTAGACAATAACAGTTCCTTACAGCAATATGAATTGGGAAAAGACGGAATTGTAATTGCAATCAATACTCAAAACCAAGTTTCAGATTTATCTGATGAACAGATTCAAGGAATTTTCTCTGGTAAAATTACCAACTGGAATCAAGTAGGTGGAAGTGATGGAGAAATAAACGTCATCACACGTGAAGAAGGTTCAGGTACTTTAGATGCATTTGAAAGTATTGTTATGGGAGACAGTAAAATCAAAGATGATGCTGTTGTTCAAAGTTCTACTGAAGCAGTAAAACAATCAGTTTCCCAAGATCCTAATGCAATTGGTTTTGTATCTTATGCTCATATGAGTGATGATATTAAAGCAGTTAATGTTAATGGAGTTGCACCATCTGATGCTACTATTGCTGATGGTACATACGAACTTCAAAGACCATTTTTATTCTTAACTAATGGTGAACCTACTGGCGAAACTAAAAACTTCATTGATTGGGTTTTAAGTGATGACGGTGGTAAAGTATTGGCTGATGAAAAAATTATTAAAACTTCAAAATAGATTCATAGTGGTTTGATGGAAACTAAAAACATTAATGAATTTTTTATTGAGAAAGGATTGTTTATAACAGCAATCTTTTCCATTCTTGTTATTTTTACAATATTGGCATTTATTGTTAGTGAAGCAATTCCTGCATTTCAGTCATATGGATTTTTCCATTTTTTAACAGGAAGTACCTGGGCTCCTAACGAAGGTCAATTTGGTGTTTTCCCAATGATTATAGGTTCAATATTTGTAACTTTACTTTCATTGGTGATAGCAGTCCCATTATCTTTATTATGTGCCATATTCATGGAAGAAATAGCTCCTGATAAAATAAAATTACTTTTAAAACCGGTTATCCAAACATTATCTGGAATTCCTTCAGTAGTTTACGGATTTTTTGGTTTAACAGTATTGGTACCTGTTGTACGTCAACATTTTGGAGGTACTGGATTTAGTGTATTTACAGCTGCTTTAATTTTATCAGTTATGATATTGCCTACTATTATATCAGTTTCTCAAGATGCAATTAAAGCAGTTCCAGGTGAATATAGGGAAGCAGCATTAGGTCTAGGATCTACTCATTGGCAAACAATTCGCCATATTATTTTCCCGTCTGCACTGCCGGGAATTATTACTGCAGTTATTCTTGGTATAGGCAGGGCAATTGGTGAAACTTTAGCTGTAATTATGGTTGCAGGTAATGTTGCTCAAATTCCAGGGTCAATATTTGCTCCGGTCAGGACACTTACAACAAACATTGCTTTAGAAATGGGTTATGCTACAAATTTACATTATAATGCATTATTTGGTACTGCTGTTGTATTATTCATTATAATTGCTGCTTTATTGTTAGTGGCAAATCATGTTCAAAATAAATATGGTATTGGTGCGGAGGGGATTGAATGAAGAGTTTTTGCTCTCCTAAGACTTCCCAGAAAATAATGAATGGTGTATTCATATTGTCTGGTGTTATTACATTACTTATATTGGTTACTATATTAGGTTATATTCTTGTTAAAGGACTTCCGGTTATTAATTTTGAGTTTTTATTCTCAAGTCCTATTGATGCCGGAAGGGAAGGTGGAATATTCCCTATGATTATTTCAAGTATATATGTAGTTTTCATTGCTGCAATAATAGCTACTCCATTGGGGGTTGGTGCAGCTATTTACATGTCTGAATATGCATCAAATCAAAAAGTTATCAAATTCATCAGATTCGGATCAGAAACATTGGCTTCAATTCCATCTATTGTATTTGGTTTGTTTGGTTTGGCATTTTTTGTTGTATTCTTGAAATTAGGATGGTGTATATTGTCCGGAGGATTAGTTTTAGCATTAATGGCTATTCCAACAATTTTCCAAGTTGCTGAAGTTACTTTATCTTCTATTCCAAATTCCTACAAAGAAGGAGGTTACGGATTAGGTGCTACAAAATGGCAGGTTATTTACTCAGTTATTTTGCCTGCAGCATTACCTGGAATAATTACTGGTGTTATTTTAGCTATGACAAGAGCTATTTCTGAAGCAGCAGCTGTTATGTATGCTGTAGGATCTGCTATAACAGTTCCAGTATCAATATTTGATCCGGGTAGACCTTTGCCGCTTCATTTATATGTATTAGCTACTGAAGGTGTTTCACTTCAAAATGCATATGGAACAGCAGCAGTATTGGTAATTATTGTATTAGTATTAACTATAGCAACTAATTTGGTTGTTGACAGGTATCAAAAGAAAATTATGGGGAAATAAATAATGAAACTTGAAGTTAGAAATTTAAATACATTTTTTGAGGATACTCAGATTTTAAAAAATGTAAATATGGATGTTCCGGAGAATTCTGTTACTGCACTTATTGGGCCTTCAGGCTGCGGTAAATCTACATTCATCAGAACAGTTAATCGTATGAATGATTTAATTCCAACATTCAGTCATGACGGTAATATTAGTTTGGATGGTGTGGATGTTTATGATGATGCTGTAGATGTTGTTGATTTAAGAAAAAAAGTAGGTATGGTTTTCCAAAAGCCAAATCCATTCCCAAAATCTATATTTGACAATGTTGCATACGGATTAAGAATTCATGGAGAAGAAGATGAAGATTATATTGCTCAGGTAGTTGAAGAAAGTCTAAAATCAGCAGCTATCTGGGATGAAGTTAAAGATAAATTAGATAAATCTGCAATGGGTTTGTCTGGTGGTCAGCAACAAAGATTATGTATAGCACGTACAATAGCTGTTAGTCCGGAAGTAATTTTAATGGATGAGCCTTGTTCTGCGCTGGATCCAATTTCCACATTGAAAATTGAGAATTTAATTCATAAACTTAAAGAAAAGTATACTATTGTTATGGTTACACATAATATGCAACAGGCTACAAGGGTATCTAAATACACTTCTTTCTTCTTAAACGGAGAAATAATTGAAAGCGGTTTAACAGATCAAATATTTGTAAATCCGAAAGAACAAAAAACAGAAGAATATATTACTGGAAGATTTGGTTAAGGTGATTTGATGAAGAATAAGGAATATCCTACTTATGTATTTGAAGAAAGGATGGAATCAATTAAGAAAAATCTTAGAAATTACTGTAATGACACATTAGATTTACATAGAAAATCAACCTCTTTATTATTCAATTTCGATGAAGAAATTGCAGCAGGCGTCGTTGAAAAAGCTAAAGAATTAGATGTTTGCGGTTATGAAATTGAAAGGAGTTGTATTAGATTTATAGCAATGGAACAGCCGTTAGCTACAGATTTAATGTATATTGAATCATCAATTAGAGTTATTTCTCATGTAAAAAGAATAGCTTATTTATGTAGAAATATTGCAGAATCAGCAGCTACTATTGAAGGAATTAAAGTTTCAAATAAAATAATGGGAGACTTGGAGTACATGGCTGATTATGTTCAAATCATGTTGACTAGAGGATTCGGATCTTTTTGTAATCAGGATATAAGCGTTGCAAGAGAGTTAGCTAGTGATGATGATAAAGTAGATGATTTATTTGATATTATATTGTCCCATACTACTGAATTATTAACTGAAAAAATCCAGAATGCATTGGAAATCGTCAATATTATTTTCATTGCAAGATATTTGGAAAGAATAGCCGATAGGGTAGTTAATATTGGAGAAAGAGTTATTTTCATCAATACTCATAAAAGACCTCATATTGAGGAATTAAAAAAAGAAGAACAATAAATTGATTATTTTAAATAATCAATCCTATTTTTTATTTTTTGTCATAAATTTTAGTTGTTGCATGTCTGTCTGCCCAGCACTGTACGCAAACACCAACAGGCAGTCCTGCAGTATGTGTGTGAGCTTTTAGAATTTTAACATCTAATGTTGTTGTTTTACCGCCTAATCCCATTGGTCCGATTCCTGATTTGTTAATTTCTTCAAGAATTTCTAATTCCAGTTTAGCTATTTCCGGATCAGGGTTTCTTTTACCAACTTCTCCAAGAAGTGCTTTTTTACCTAATTTTAAACATAAATCAGAGGTTCCACCGATTCCAACTCCAATTACTGTTGGCGGGCAAGGTTTTCCTTTTGCTTTCAGGACAGATTCAACTACAAAGTCTTTTATGCCTTCAATTCCTTCAGCAGGAAGAGCCATTTTCATAGCATTATTGTTTTCTGAACCAAATCCTTTTGGTAAAATAGTTATTTCGAGATAATCTTCATCTATTAATTCAATATCTATTGGAGGAATGTAGTCTCCGACATTGATGTTTGTATTTTCTCTTGTTATAGGATCTACAATATTTGGCCTAATTGGTATTTCTTTTGTAGCTTTTTCAATTCCTTCTTCAATTCCTTCTCTTAAATTTTCAACTTCAACATTTCCCAATTTAACAAAAATTACTGGCAAACCTGTATCTTGGCACATTGGAATTTGTTTTTCTTCAGCAAGTTTAATATTCTTTAAGATAGCTTCAATATTTAACCTTGCAAGTTCATTATCTTCTACTTTAAGAGCATCTTCTAGTGCTTTTTTTACATCATTTCCTAAAACGATTGCTGCTTTTTTGTAAAGTTCATAAACAGCATCTTTTATCATGTCTTGAGTAATCAAAATAAAAACCTTATTTAATATTTTTTTTTTTTAAAAAGAAAAATTAATTATAATTTTATATTTTAAGCTTTAATAAATTTTTTTAAAAATAGCTATTTTATGATGGTGTCTAAAATGCCAAGTGGACATACTTTCACACATTCTCCACATTTATCACATTTGCTTTTATTTAAAGTAATTGCTCCTCCTAAAATTTCTATTGCTTTTTTAGGACAAACCTTCAAACAGGGAGCTTCATTGGGAGGACATTCCATACAAAATAATGAAAGATTATCAGCATCTCTGGGATGCTGACAATTTCCGCAACTTACACAATTTATGTGAAGTTTTTCAGTCATGTTTTTTTCCGATTTATTCATCAAGAGCTAATCTTGCTCTTGCAGCACTGGTGACAAAGTGTACGAAACCGCGGCCAGAGGTACTTCCAACATCATATTCTCCAGCAAGTTTTGCAAGATATTTTTCCTGATTTTTAATTTTGATTTTTGCAGGATCAATAACTGAAATAGCTCTTTTGGTACATGCTTTTATACAAGCAGGACCTTCTTCTCTGTCTGCACAGAGGTCACATTTTTCAGCTACACTTTCTGCAATTGTAATTGCACCAAATGGACAAATAATACTACATAATCCACATCCGATACAATCTTCAGTTTTAACACCGTCTGTAGTCATTGCATTTGTAGGACAAATTTTAACACAGGGTGCATTTTCACAATGTTGACAAACTAATGAATAATATGCGGAATCATGCTCTATAATTTTAATTCTAGGAGCAGAGTGAATAGATGCACACATGTTTACACAATTGTTACATCCATCACATGCATCTCTATTTACAAATATTTTTTCCACTATTATTCCTCCTTTATAAGCCTAATTCTTCGCAGGATTTATCAACGTATTTTTGTATTTTTTCTATGTGTTCATCATCAAGATGTTTGAATCTTTTTTGAGGAGCTAAGTATTCTTTAACTGGTTTTCTTTCATCTGGTCTGTAAGTGATGTTGAATTCACCGTTTTCAACTTCATATAAAATCCATGATCCGGTTTCAACTGCTAATCTTCCCATTTCAATAGTTTTTTCTGAAGCAAATCCCCATCCTGTAGTACATGGTTGGTGTAAATGTATGTATGCAGGACCTTTGATTTCGGCTGCTTTTTTAACTTTGTTGACAAAGTCTTCAGGATATGCAATAGATGCAGTAGCTACATATGGAATTCCATGTGCCGCCATAATCATAGGCATATCTTTTTTAGGTTTGTCTTCTCCAAAACTGCCGCTTCCGTTTGGTGAAGTTGTAGTGCTTGCACCGTAAGGTGTTGCACCACTTCTTTGGATACCTGTGTTCATGTATGCTTCGTTATCGTAACAGATGTAGGTTAAGTTGTGTCCTCTTTCCATTGCTCCGGATAATGATTGTAAACCGATATCTACAGTTCCTCCGTCTCCTCCGAAAGCAACAACATTAACATCATCTTTTCCTTGAATTCTTAAAGCACTTTCTACTCCTGATGCAACTGCTCCTGCATTTTCAAAAGCTACATGCATCCATGGAATTTCCCAAGCGGTTTCTGGGTAAGGGGAGGTCATTACTTCAAGACAACCGGTAGCTGAAATAGCTACGGTATTTTTTCCTAATGCATTAAGAGCTAATCTAACTCCAATGGAAGCTCCACAACCTGCACATCCTCTGTGTCCTGGTGCTAAGTATTCTTTATCAGATATTTCCATTTTTATTCCTCCTTAAGTCCTATCCAGCTAACTTCTTTTTCCGGATTTTTTGTTTTTTCATAAACGTCTAAGATTGATTCTGGAGTAATGTCTCTTCCACCTAAACCGATAATAAATCCGTATGCTTCTTTATGGATTTTTGCTTTAATGTCGGTGTAGAGAGCACCACCAATTCCGAATGTAACATTTTTATCAAGAACTGCTAATTTTGAAGCATTTTTCACAGCTTCTTCAATAGCTTCAACAGGGAAAGGTCTGTAAGCTCTAACTTTAAGTAAACCTACTTTTTCTCCTTTGTTTCTTAATTCATCAACCATAACTCTTAAAGTACTGCACATTGAACCCATAGCTACGAAAATGATGTCTGCATCATCTGTTTTATAGGTATCAATAAGACCGTATTCTCTGCCGAATATTTCAGCAAACTCTTTGCAGGTTTCTTCAATAACTGGAATTGATTTTTCCATAGCTACTTGCATGTCATGTCTTGCTTCAAGATAGTAATCAGGATCAGCTAATGTACCTATGGACATTGGTTCATTAGGATCTAAGAAAGCATGTTTTGGAACATATGGAGGTAAGAATTTATCTACATCTTCCTGAGTTGGGATTTCTACAGGTTCTACAGTATGAGTTAGAATAAATCCATCTAAACATACCATTGATGGAAGTAAAACATCATAGTTTTCAGAAATTTTATATGCCATTAATGTGGTATCTAAAGCTTCTTGCGCACTTTCAACATATATTTGTAACCAACCTGCGTCTCTTTGTGCAATTGAATCTTGTTGGTCATTCCAGATATTTAATGGTGCAGATATTGCCCTATTTGCATCAGCCAATACGATTGGAGTTCTCATACCTGCGGCTGCAAATAATATTTCGTGCATTAACATTAATCCTTGTGAAGATGTTGCGGTAAATACTCTTACTCCTGCACTACTTGCTCCAACAGATGCACTGATTGCACTGTGTTCAGATTCTACTTTCACATATTTTGCATCAATTTTTTCATCTGCAACATATTGTGCAAGGTATTCTGAAATTGTTGTTTGAGGTGTAATTGGATAAACAGGAATAACTTGTGGTTTAGCTAATCTTACAGCTTCTGCAACTGCTTTATTTGCTGTCATAACTTCTTTTGTCATTTCTTCACTCCCTATTCTTTAATCATTTCGATTGCATCTGAAGGACATTCATGTGCGCAAATTCCGCATCCTTTACAGTAATCGTAATTAATGTCATGTTGTTTATTTACACTGGAGTCAGGACAGAAAATAATACAATTGTCACAATCGATACATTTTTCTTTATCTAAAATAGGTTTAAAAGTCCTCCAACTTCCAGTTTTGTTATTTTTACTACTTCCAGGTGTTTTTATTACACATCCGATAGCTACCATTTTTAATTCACCTTCTCCTTATGTTTTATCCCATGTCATAAGCCTTTTTTGTAGCTTCTGCATTTAATTCCCCAACTTTTCCAGGGAATGTTTCTTTAATTACTTCAATAAGTGATTCAATACTTACGACATTGGTTTTTTTAGCAAAGTATCCTAAGATAATTGTGTTGACAATATTACGTCCTAATAAATCTAATGCTATTCCGGTTGCATCAATGCTATGAACTGGGTGTTCACCTGAACCTTTAAATTCTTCAGCAATATTGATAATTACTTCAGTATTTTCTTTTATTCCAGAAAATACATCCACCACATTCATTAATCCATCATCAAGAACTAATACATAGTCTGGATTGTATACTTGGTATCTTATGTCAATTGGTTTGTCATCAATTCTAGTAAAAGCCATTACTGGTGCTCCCCTACGTTCAACTCCAAAGAAAGGGAAGGATTGAACGTATTTACCATCTTTAAAAGCAGCCTTCGCTAAAATTTCAGCAGCAGTTACGGACCCTTGTCCACCACGTCCGTGAAAACGAATTTCAATCATTTAGTCTCCTCCATAGTTTATCATGTATAATCATTATAAATTACAAAATATATAAAGTTTATCATGGATAATCATTATAGATTTTATAATCCTTTTTTAGTGAATATTTTATATTATTAATATTGTTAAGTGGAGTATATTTCTTTGTTTTGTAGTTACTTATAATAATTAAATAGTCATATAACTATTAATATTATGAATAAGTGGGGGAGTTTATGAAAGTTTTAATTATTACTGGAAATTTGGCATATCCTTTAATTAAAAATGTTGTAGCTAATGCTAATGTTGAGGTTATCATTCATATAGCTGATAATACGCAGGTGGCTGCATTTTTAACTCCTAGAATTATTATTGATGAAATAAAAACTCATTTTGCTAATCAATTAGGGGAAATTGACATGATTTTAGTTCCTGGTTTAATAAAAAAAGGAACCAGAGAAATAACAAAAGAATTGGGAATTCCTACTTTTAAAGGTTCAACTGATGGGGCTGATTTGGCCATGGTCTTAAATTTAATTGATCAGATTGAATTGTCTGAGGACAAACCTGCAGATAAACTGATTGAAGAAGAGAAAAGAAAAGAAGCTTTAAAATTCATTAATGATTTTGAAAATGATGAAGAAACAATCAAAAACTTATTAAAAAAACCTAATAACATCATGATTGGGAATCTTCCGGTAGGTGAAGATTTTCCAATGCGGGTGCTGTCTGAAATAGCTAATGCTCCATTTTTGTCAAAAGAAGCTTTAATTCATAAATGCCAATATTTTGTGGATTCTGGAGCTGATATGATTGATATAGGTATGGCTGCAGGTGAAGATTTTTCAGATAAGGTTCCTGAATTAATTGATACCTTAAGGCCAATTGTTGGAGATAGGCCGTTAAGTATTGACACATTAAATGCAAAGGAAATAGAAGTAGCCGCAAAACATGGTATTGATTTAGTATTAAGTTTGGATTTGGGAAATAATTCCAAAGTACTTGATGTTTTAAAGGAAACCAATACTCCTGCTGTTTTGCTTCCAACTAATTTTTCAGAAGGTTTCACTCCAAAAACTCCTGAAGAGAGAGTAAATGCAATGAACCAGCTAATTGAAGATACAAAAGGTATTGATTATGTTGCAGATTTAATTTTGGATCCTGTAAACAGCAGCAGTATTGTTGAATCAATTATGGCCTGCTTTGAATTTCATAAAACAAATAAGGCACCAATGTTTTTTGGAGTTGGAAATGTTACTGAACTGATGGATGCCGATTCGGGAGGAGTTAATGTTCTTCTTGCAGGAATAGGTATGGAATTGGGCGTAAGCATATTATTCACTCCAGAAGAAAGTGGAAAAACAAGGGGCAGTGTTTATGAATTATCAACAGCATCTAAAATGATGTTTTTGGCTAAACATAGACAATCTATTCCAAAAGACCTGGGAATTAACCTTGTTGAATTTAAAGATAAGCATAAAAGATTGGATATAATTGAAAATGAAACTGATGGGGTTCCTGAAGTTAAACAGGCAAAACCTATGAAATTTGTAAGAGATAAAGCAGGGAGTTTCAAAATCAGTGTTGATTATGGAACTACTGTTAAATCCAGCAGGATTATAGCTACACATTTTAAAAAGAACAAAGCTGATCTGGTAATTGTTGGAAATACTGCAAAAGAAATTTATGAAGAAATAATAAATAAAAAACTTGTAACAAGAATGGAACATGCAGCATATTTGGGCAGTGAGCTTCAAAAAGCACAAATAGCTATGATTACTGGAAAAGAATATGTTCAGGACTTTGATTTATTTAAAAATCCGGATGAATTTAAAATTTAATTCTATTTTCAAAACTTTTAAATAAATGCATCATTAATACTTGTAATTATATAATAATAAAGAAGGTTTGATTGTGCAAATTGACGATTTATCTGTTAAAAAAATTGACAAAATTCTTTTAAATGAAAATTATGTCCCGGATAACGAGATTTCAACAACATTATATTTATCTTTTTTACTTGGAAAACCGATGCTTATTGAAGGACCTCCAGGTGTTGGAAAAACACAGCTGGCTAAAGTAATAGCCAGTGCTTTTGATAGGGATTTCTTCAGGATTCAATGTTATGAAGGTATCACTTTTGAACAGATTGTTGGAGAATGGAATTATCAAAAACAATTATTACACCTTGAAGCAGCCAAAAACGAATCTGACAATGAAGAAAAAATATTTCATGAAGAATTCTTTATTAGGCGTCCTTTATTAAATGCTTTTTTAAATGAAAAGGATTCTGTTTTACTTATTGATGAAATTGATAAGGCAGATGAGGAAGTTGAAAGTTTTTTACTTCAGGCATTAGGTGAAAAAGAAATAACTATAAATGATTTAGGAACATTCCAGTTAGCAAATGATTTGATTGTTATTTTAACATCTAACTCTCAAAGGTCTTTACTTGATGAAACTAAAGACAGATGTTTGTTTTTATATATCCCATATCCTTCAGTTGAACGTGAAATTGAAATTGTAAAATCAAGACTTCCTGGTGCTGAAGATGAAACAGTTTCAAAAATAGTTAAAATAGTGCATGAGATACGTAATCTTAATTTAATGAAAAAACCATCTGTAAGAGGGACTGTAGATTGGGTTAGATCAGTTTCCAGTTTAGGTACTAAAAATTTCAATAAATCTTTAGAGGACAGTATTGGTGTAGCTATTAAAACTGAAAGTGATAAAAAAAGAGTTTTAAAAGACGTAATTCATAAGAAATATTAATTATAATGATATTATGATTGATAAAGTTGCAGATTTGTCTCATCAATTAAGGGAAGTAGGTTTGCCTGTTAGTGTTAGAAGTACACAGTCAGCTGCTCAAATTTATCGTGAATTAGGCGAAGATGACAGAAATCTTTTAAAAACAGCCTTAAGAGCAATTTATGTTAAAGACAAATATGATATTCCTAAGTTCAACAAGATATTTGAAAATGTTTTCAAAAAGGAAGCCAAGAAAAAGGAAGTTCTTGATGCTGAACAGAGAGGCAAAGCCTACAAGGGAACAGGACCTAAATCTAATAAGTATATTATTAAAAAACAGGGCAATATTTCCACCAAAATTAAGAAAGAAAAAATTGATAATGAAAAACTGAAACAGTTATCTGGCCAGCCGTTACTTGATGAAGTTCAAAAACTTGAAAGAGACGGAGAATTGTTAAATAAGGATTTGACAAAACTTAACAAATTTGACCCAAGAATGCTTGAAATCTGTCAAAGATTAGGCAGAAAAATAGCTAACAAACGTTCAAGAAGGAAAATTCAAACCAGTTCAAATAGAATAGACATCAGAAGAACCATAAGGGCAAATATGAAATATGGTGGCGTTCCTTTTGAACTGATTAAAGCTAAACCACGTCCTCATAAAAATGAACACCTGTTCCTAAATGATATCAGTGGATCCTGTGAATGGATCAGTAGCTGGTTTTTCATGTTGATGTTTTCAGCTCAAAGTGCATTTAAAAATTCAAGAACTTTTGAATTTGATAATAAGGTTATTGAAACAACGGGTGCTTTAAAGGAGGAATATTTAATTGATGCATTTACAAAAGTTAAAGACATGAGACTTAAAAATGCAATGGTTCACGGAACCTCCAATATGTATACTGCATTTGAGAAGTTTATGGATGTGGCTAAGTTAAACAATAAGTCTTATGTTATTATACTGTCTGATTGTAGGGATTGGGCAGGACCTAAAGTAAAAGGCATTCCGGCAAGTGTGGATTTGGTCGGTGAAATGGTTAAAAACTCTAAAAAAGTTGTAATATTAAATCCTGAAGACAGAAATAAATGGGATATTGTAGATAGTTGTGTTTCATTATATGAAGATGCAGGAGTTCATGTATTTGAAGTAAATACTCTAAATCAATTAGCTCAATTTGTAGAGCAAATGTAGGTGTAGTTATGCAATGTAGTAAATGTGGTAATTCTCAAGTTATTATTAAAAAACAGCAATCCGGCCAATACTTATGTAAGGATTGTTTTATTGAATCAATTGAAAAAAAAGTTATTAAAACAGTTAAAAAGGAAAAATTGTTGGATAAAGGAGATAAAGTTTTAGTTGCACTTTCAGGAGGTAAAGACAGTGTAACAACTTTGGAAATCCTAAACAGTTTCCGTAAAATGAACATTATAGATATCTGTGCAGTAACTGTTGACGAAGGAATTGATAACTACCGTCAGGAAGGTGTAGATATAGCTATTCGTCATGCAAAACGTTTGGGTATTGAACATAAGGTAGTTTCTCTTAAAGAGGAATATGGAATAACTTTAGATGAAATAATGCAAAAGGATAATCATATCGGGTCATGCAGTTACTGCGGTGTTTTCAGAAGAACCATAATAAATAAGGCAGCCCGTGAAATGGGTGCTACTAAAATAGCTACCGGCCATAATCTGGATGATGAAGTTCAGGCTATTATGATGAATTATCTTGAAGGAAACACTGATAATCTAACTAAATTAGGGGCCAAATCATCTTCAAAAGCTAAAGAATTCACAGTTAAAATCAAACCTTTACGCGAAATTCCTGAAAGGGAAATAGGTTTGTATGTAGTTGCAAAAGAACTGGAAGTTCACTTTGACAGCTGTCCTTATGCGCAGCAGTCCTTCAGAGGGGAAGTTTCAGATTTGATAAACAAACTTTCAGAAAAACATCCTACAATAAAATATTCAGCACTTAGGGGATATGACAAAATTAAGGAAGCTATTGGAGACGGATTTAAAAAAACTTATCCTCAATCAAGATGTGAAAGGTGCGGTGAACCGTCAGCCAACAGATTATGCAAAGCATGTACATTTTTAGAAGAATTAGGAAAGTGATGATATGACATTTACATTAATATTCAAAGATATCAGTGAAGAAAGAGACATACCAAAAGAAAGTTACACAATTAAAGATTTATTAAATGATTTGGAATTGTCTTCACAAACTATTGTTCCAAAACAAAATGGTGAATTAGTTATTGAAGAAAGTGAAATCCACGATGATGATGAAATACGATTAATTCAGATTATTTATGGTGGTTAAGTGAAAATCAATTATGAATGTGGGGCATGTTTTTTAAGACAGGCAAAAGAGGCTATGGATTTAGCTAGTGATGATGAGGACCTTAAAATAGAACTTATGAATGATATATTTACATTTTTAAGTTCCAATTTCTATAAAACAACCAATTCAAACAAAACAGGTTCAACCATCCATAATATGATTCAGGAAAAAACCGGCTGTGAAGATCCATATATCAATGAAAAAATTGCAGGCAACAAAATAGCTTTAAAATATCTGCCGGCAGTTAAGGAAGTTCTCAAAAAGAATAATAGTTTGGAAAACTATGTTAAAATAGCTATTATAGGAAATATTCTGGATTTTGGAGCATTTACTATAGATACTGATGTTGGAAGTTTAATAAGCTCTGCTTTAGAAAGAAATCTGGCTGTTAAAGACATTGATGAGTTTGAAAATGCCTTAAAAAAATATAATAAAGTACTGTATTTGGTTGACAATACAGGTGAAATTGTATTTGACAAACTTTTGCTTTCTAAAATAAAACAGTATGATTTGGATATTACAATAGCGGTCAAATCCAGGCCAATTATAAATGATGCATGCAGACAGGACGCAATCAATGTGGGGCTGGATGAATTTGGGGAAATTGTAGATATTGGTGCAGGAACAGTTGGATATGTAGACAGTGAAATTTCAGATGAATTCAGAGAAATTTTTTCAGCTCATGATTTTATAATTTCTAAAGGAATGGGAAATTATGAGGGGTTAACTGAAATAGATTTGTCTTCTAAGGAAGTTTTCTTTTTATTATGTTCCAAGTGTACAACAATTTCAAAAAATATTGGTGTAAATTTACATGATATGTTACTTTTAAAAAATAGAAACTAATATATCTGATGATTTATTATAATACATTCATGAAAAAATGTAGTTTATATTTCATTATTTTCATAATAATTGTAATTATTGCATTAAGCGGATGGTTTTCAATCAATGGTGATTTTGAAAAAGAAGAAGCTTCCGAATCAGAATTCAACATTATTGATACTGCAGGAAGTTTGTCTGAAGCACTTCAAAAAGCCAAAACAAGTGATAAACAGGTTTTTGCTGTTTTTGAATCAGATACATGTACTTATTGCCATCAGTTAAGGCAAAATACTCTAAATGATGCTCAAGTCATGGAGAAACTTAATGAAAGTTATGTAGTTGTCATAATTAATGTTAATGACAGTCCTGAAATAGCCAGTAAGTACAATGTTTATTCAACTCCTACTATGCTTATTTTAGACAGTGAAGGTAATGAATTAAAATCTATTGAAGGATATTATGGGCCAGAGGATTTAATAAAAATGATATGAGGAGAGATTATGGAAATTTTTCTGTTTGTTTCTTTTATTACAGGAGTAATTTCAATTTTATCTCCTTGTATTTTACCTGTTTTACCTATTTTTATAGGATTTAATTTAAAAAAGAGAAAAAATACTGAAATCATTTCATTTGTTTTAGGTTTATTTGCTATTTTTATAATTATACTGTTTGCAACAGTATATTTTACAGCAGCTATTTACAGATACTTAAATTATATTCGAGTTATATCTGCATTAGTTTTACTTTTAATTGGCGGATTTTTATTAACTTCATGTTCATGTAGGTTTCCAGCATTAACTTATAAAAATAGAGACAATGCGTTTATTTTAGGATTTTTAACTTCATTATCATGGGCACCATGTTACAGCGGATATTTAATTTCACTTTTGACATTGCTTGTAAGTTCGGGAAATCCTGCTTTTGTAGCAGTCAACATTCTTTTGTATTGCCTTGGATTCGGATTAACATTATTAGTTCTGGGATATATAATTTCTAGTATGGATATCTCCAGATTTGCCAAGAAAACAGAACATATTCAGAAAATATTTGCAATATTAATTATATTTGGAGCTATTTATATGTTAATAACAGCTCTTGGGGGAATTTTGTGAAAATAGGATTTATTGGATTCGGAAAGGTAGCTAGAAACTTAGTACGGTTAATTAACTCTGAAAATATTACTTTTTTAACTTCCGCCCAAAACAGATCAGAAAACACGATTAAAAATATGGAAGAATCGGATGTGGAAATTTTAGATACTTTTAAAGAGGTGGCTACTCTTTCAGATATTTTAATTTCAGCAAACAGTCCAAATCAGGCATTGGATGTAGCTGTCAAATATGGGAAGTATTCTAAAGGAATCTATATGGATTTAAATAACATTTCTCCTAAAGAAACTTTAGAAATTAACAAACATGTAAATAATTTTGTAGACGGGGCGATTATTGGAAAAATAGATTCTGCAAATCCGATATTATATCTGTCCGGGAAAAATCTGGAAAGTCTTGATTTTTTAAATGATTTTTTGGAAATTCGAAAAATCAGTGAAAATCCTGGTGATGCATCTAAATTAAAATTACTTAGAAGCATGTATACCAAGTCTCTTTCAGCTGTTTTAATAGAAAGCTCTGAAGTAGCTAAAAATTTGAATTTGGAAGAGGAATTTTTTGATATTTTATCTTTAACCGAAGGAGAAGATTTTAAAAAAAGCGCTTTGTCAAGAATTAACAATACAAAAAATTCCAAAAAAAGAAAGGCTGAAGAATTAGAACAGATAATTGACTATTTTGAAAACCAGGATTTGACAATGGTTAAAGCTTCTTTTAAAAAGCTCAACCGATAGTTATATCAACTTTATATCCTTTTTTATCCTTTTTTATATGTGCAGTTGTTGGGATAAAGTTTGAATCCATAATGTATCTAAGATAAGTAACTTCTTTTGCAGGTAATCTTAAATTGGTTTTAATCTTTTTACCGTCTGCTTTTAGCTGAACTGAAATTTTATTATCTTTATCAATATATAAATCAGCATTCAGTCCTTCTGAAACAATTTTGGTTTCGAATTTGGTTAAATTTAAACCTGCATGAATGTTCAATGGAGGAGTATCAACTTTAATGTTTTTGTTTCTAAAGGTTTCATTGGCTTCTTTGGCGCTTACTCCTTTTTCACCTTCATTTGCAACGTACCATGCTCTATCAATTACTCTTTGAACTTTCTGACCTTCAGGAATAACTCCTTTAGCTTCATAACTTTTCATAAGGTCCATTACTTCTTTTTTAGTAACTTCCTCTTCAATAGCACTTACAGCCAGCCTGGTCATAACTGGTCCGTAATTTGCCCTTCTGAATACTGCCCAAATTGACTCAGGATCTCTATAAACTCTTCTTTTAATTATTTCATTTATAGTATTTCCGTTTAGGTAAGCTATCTTTTCAAGATTTCCTCTTGAATAGGTATTCATTCTTTTATAAATTTCAGCCCAATTGCGCTCACCTGGAATTCTGCCGGCAGCTATTTCATCTTCAAGAATCTCAATAGTTGTTTTTGGAAGTAGCTTTCTGGTTTCTTTAGGAATTGTCATGTCATTATCTAAGATGGACTTTCTGATTTTTCTTCCGGAATATTTCTCTTTGTTAAATTCGGGAATTACATGATATTCCAAAGGCGATCCTAAAAATTCATTTAGGGCATACCAGCGTATTTCATTTCGGTTGGGATAATTTTTAGGCATACCGACAAAATTTCCCTGTTTAACAAATTTTTGAGCTTTATTTTTAATTTCGTCAAGTGAAATATGTGCTGAGGTAATATAATCAGTAGCACCATCTTCGTACATTTTATTTAATCTGATTGGAACACTATAAGATAAAACAAGTCTATGGTGAAGACCTTCGAATGATTTTACTTCATCTGCTCCAAGAGCTAAAGCCATATCACGTCTGGCTTCAAAATTTACAAAAAATGGACCGTGATTAGCACTGTATCCTTTATTTAAATATACAACTAGCTTTTTTTGTTTTTCATCAGCTAGTTTTCTTCCTTCTTTAATTAATTTTTCATGACCTTTGTGTACTGGGTCAAAGTCTGCACTAATAGCTATCAATTTCAACACCAAAAAAAGAAAAAGTTGATGGGGTTAACCATCTATAATTTTTAAAACACCGGTTATTACTAACCATAATCCTATTAAAGTACCTAGAATAATAGGGTCTGCAACGTAAGTACCAACAATAATGTAGAGTAAACCTAATATTATTCCGCTTACGCCTATATAAAATCCAAATCTTGCGTGGCGGTTGTTAACTAAAGCAACAACTCCAACAATAATCAGTACAATTCCTGCAAGATAAAGTGAAATTTCTGCAAGAAATGCAAATAAATTAGGATTAAATATTAAACCAAGACTTAAGAATAACAGTATAATTCCCAAAATTAAATCAATAATTGCTCCGGATTTATTATAGTCTATAATAGCTACTCCTGCAACAAGCAGATAAATAGAAATTAAAAGAACAGATAATCCTATTAAGGAACTGGTCCCAATAACACCAATCATTGGAAATGCGATGATTATTATTCCTAAAATGATACCCAGTAAACTAACAAATTTATTTTTCATCTTTTTCCTCCGTATTAATTTTAATATTTTATATATTCATATATTTTTTCTTTAAAGTAGTTAAAATTATTCATGCAAAAATTTTATCATGTTGTTTAAATAATATTAATTATTATTGATTTAGCTGGAAATAGTGATATGAATTTTAAAAAATATGTTAAATATATTCCTTTTTTGATATTTTTAATCATTTTATTGTGTTATCATTGGAAATTAGCAGTAGTTACTGCAGATTATCCTACTTTCCAGACAATAGTTTCAAAACATCCTTTATTATCATTAACTAAAAATGGATTTTTAAGTTATAGGTATGCAACCTGGAGTTCCAGATCTCTTATAGAATTTAATGTAGGGGTATTGGTATCTGTTCCTACAGAAATTTGGAGAATATTGGATTCAGTTATTTTTACAGCTATTGCTGTGTTATTAAGTAAATTGCTGGCTAATAATAATGAAAGTCCTTTCTTTTATAATTGTTTGGCTTGTTTATTTGTAGGTTTATTTATATTAACTTTTTCTAAAATATTGGAATCTGCGGGTTGGTTAGCAACTACAACAAATTATATATGGCCGATTTGTTTTATATTAATACATTTTTATCTACTTAAAGAATTTATATTTAAAAATAAGGACATATCTAAATTTAAAAGGACAATAATATATTTAATTTTAATTATCACATTATTGGAAGCTATTAGCTCTGAACAGTTACTGGTTATGGTTGGTGGCGCATATTTATTTGCTATAGTTTATTGTTTATATAAAAAGATTGAAATTCCTAAATTAATTTATTTATTTATAATCATAATTCTTTTTAATTTCATTTATGATTTCTGCTGTCCGGGAAATATAAATAGAGTAAAAGTAGTTACTAAACTGGGATTTCCGGATTATGCTAATTTCAACATCATAAATAAATTAGATGTAGGGATTAATTATTTCTTAAGTTGGATTTTAATGGCAAAAGACTTATTTTCAGTAATTTTCCTAGCTTTGCTTGGTTTTTATACTTATTTAATATCTAATAAGAAGAAAATAACTATAATTACTTTAATTCCCTGTTTGGCAGTATTATTTTTTGCATCACTAAGATTCGCAAATTTCACCACTGTTTATAGTTATTTTGATTTAACTAACTTGAAACATGGTTTATTAAGTTTAGGATTTATAAGAATGCTGAGCTGTGGTGTGATGTATCTTATAATTACATTAATACCTTTATATTCAATTTATCTGATTTATAAAGACAATAAAAAGTTAGGTTATTTTATATTTGTATTATTAATATTGGGTTTCGGATCTGTGATTATTTCAGGTTTTACTCCTTCATTAACTAGTGATGGCAGAATATATTTAAATTATTTATTTGTAATGATAATTTTAGATTATTTGCTGGTTGATAAAATATTGGAATTTAAAAATAAAAATTAAATTTTATATCTCTTTATATTAGAAAAAATATTTTTTTTAATATAATGGGAGATGTTTTGCAGGTACAGTTGACTTATTCATATCTGCATTATTAACTTCAGCTAACCATTTGTTTTTACAGTCACACTCATACTCAATTGGAGTTTGTGTTAAGTTATTGGCTATTATCATATGTTTTAAGTCTTTATTGCATTTTTTACAATTGTAAGGTCCGCGTCTTGAACCGAAACCTGAAGTGTCAAGTAATGTAGGAATATCCAACTCTTTACGTACTGTATTTATAATTTCAATACAGCTCCAAATCCAAGGAGGCTGATATGCTCCTTTTCTCCACATTCTTTCAATTAAAGTTCCTCCATGTATTGTAGCAGGACAGAAAGAGAGTCTGTCAACATTATGGTCTGCACAGTATCTTGCAGTTTCAATAGCTTCGTCAATAGCGTCTTTTTCATTTAAAAGAATAGGTTTTACAAAAATGTATGCTTTGGATTTAAGATTATATCCTTTTTTGCTATTTAATTTTTGAATTAATGATACTGCATTGTTGAAATCATCTAAACTGAATCCTTTGTTTATTTTTTTAAGCCGGGTATAATCATTGGAAGTCTCCAAACCCATACTGATTTCAAATAAAGTATCTCCAATAATATCTACCACTTCATCGATGTATTCTTCCTTAACATATTCTGCTCTGGATTCAACTACAATTTCATGAACATTGCCCAGGTCCATTAAAATATTTAAAATTTCATCACGGGCATCTTTTGGAAGTTCACGAGGATTTAAAAAACTTCCTGAAGCAAATAGTTTTACAGTTATTTTATCTTCTTCATTAACCGGAAAACGGTTTAGGTGCTGTTTGAATATGTCCACTATGGTTTTGCTGTCGATTGGCTCTAATGTACAGTCTGAAACATAACTGCACATTGTACATCCGCCGCTGTCTCCAATTGCCCAGGAACATCCGGGTGTAGGCAATATAATAAATAAAGTTTTTGCAACTCCGTCATAAGTCAAATCATCATTATACCAGCTGGCTGCTACCTGGCTGGGGGTTTTTGGATCTTTTCTCTCAAAAGCCAGGGCTCTAATTTCTTTAGTTAAATTTTCAATCTCCATTATATATACCTTATAATAAAATTAATATTAATATTTAAGGTGTTGATATAATTAAAAACTTTGCTAATAGTAATGATTTAATCTTAAAAAAATATGGATTTAAAAACAAAAAAGTAAATTCAATTTTCAATAAAAGAAAAGGGGAAAGAAATTTTAATCTCTTTTTAGAGGATTATACAATTAATCCATATATGGGATGTTCATTTGACTGTGTATACTGTTATATAAACGGAAGTAAATATGCAAAGAAAACCAACAGCTATTATGTAAAATCTAATGCATGTGATCTGGTTTATAACAAATTAAAAAAATTAGCCAGAAATCACGAAAGAGTATTTTTAAATTTCGGTTCGGCATCTGATCCATATATGGAAATAGAAAAGGAATTGGAATTAACACGTGAGATTTTAAAAATATTTCTAAGATTCAAATATCCCGTACACATTATAACAAAATCTGACTTAATTTTAAGGGACACTGACATTCTAAAAAAGATAAATGATGCAGCGATACTGCCTGATGATTTGAAAGGTTTAAAATCAAAAGTTTGTGTAACATTTTCATTTTCAACAGTTGATGATGATTTAGCTAGTTTGGTTGAGCCAAATGCACCTTTGCCTTCACAAAGACTAAAAGCAATGAATACATTAGCTAAGAAAGGTTTTCATGTAGGAGTTGCATTGATGCCAATATTGCCTTATATTAATGATGATTTGGAAAGTCTTGAAAATTTTGTTAAAGTATTTAGGAAAAGCAATGCTGCCTATTTAATTCCAGGTGCACTTTCACTTTTTGGAAGCAGTGAAATTTCATCTAGAATAAAGTATTATAATTTTGTTAAAAGTAATTTTCCGGAAATACTGGATGATGTAAAAAGCTTATTTTATAATAGGGAATATCCTTCAAATAAGTATCAGAATAATTTATATAGAAAAGTAGTAAGAATTTGTAAAAAACAGGGCATCAAAACAGCAATGATTTAAAAAAATAAAAAAAAGAAAAAATTAGGAGTTTAGAAACTTGCGATTACTTCTCCTAATAATTTGATGGATTCTTCTACATCTTTTCCGATTGGAGAACCAGCTACATATTGGGTTACACCCATTTCAGCTAATCCTTCTACTTTAGGGATGAATTCATCAGGAGTACCTGCTACGGAGAATGCATGGAGTAAGTCATCATCGATTAATCCGATAGCTCCACCGAAGTCACCTTTACCTAAGCAAGCACCGATTTTTTCGTTGATACCTTCAGGTAATCCGTGTCTTTCGATAACCATAGGAGGGGAACCAGCTGCAATGAAAGCAACAACAATTTTTGCTGCAGCTTTAGCTTTTTCAGAATCAGTTCCGATAGAGGTTGCAGTGTATGCACCTACATCAAAGTCAGCTACATTTTTACCAGCATTTTCAATTCCTTTTTTAATAAGAGGTAATGCTGCTTCGTAATCTTTAGGGTTGGATGCATTAATTAAAACACCGTCTGCAATTTCTCCAGCGGTTTCTAACATTTTAGGTCCTTGAGCACCCATATAAATTGGAAGGTGTTCTTGAACAGCTTTTACTCCACCTAATGCTGCACCGGTTTCAGTTTTTTCACCAGCGAGTAAAGTGTTAATGTCAGCAATAGCAGCTT